>NZ_CM127080.1:1973296-2302179 GCF_052446065.1 Leucobacter shiyiweii
CGTGCGGATCGGCACGCCGATCCGCATTCCCCCCAGAGAAAAGAACTCGGTCTGCGCCGCCTTCGGCTGCCAGTCTTGCCCGATGCCTTGCGTGCGAGCGCGCAGCTTCTCGCTCTCCGTTCCCGGGGCTGCGATCCCCGACAGGTCGCCCTTGATGTCGGCAGCGAAGACCGGAACCCCGAGCGCGGCGATCTGCTCGGCAAAGACCTGGAGTGTTTTTGTCTTGCCGGTGCCGGTCGCCCCAGCGATGAGCCCGTGACGGTTCAGCATGCCGAGCGGAATCGTGATCTGCACGTCGGCGCGTGGCTCCCCATTGAGCAAGGCACCTAAGGTCAGCATGGTGCCACCGCTGTCTACGCCGTCGCCATACCCGGCGCGCACCTGTTCGACGGCTTCCTCGCCAAGCGGGCCAGCGGCCCGCGTGTGGGCTCCCGCGTCCGGTGTAGACATAGTGCGCTCCCTTGATCCTCGTGCCGCCGATTCGCCCGCGCCAGCCCTCCCTGCACACGGGTGTCTGCCGCTTCAGTCTAAGTTGCAAACAGCATTGTGCGATCGACCAACAGACGGTAAAAACATCAATGGGATATCTTTGAGTACGCGCCCGCAGATACCACGTGAGCGTGCTCTCAGCAAATTAGTGGTCGGCGTATTCTCAAGCGGAGAATAAATATGCAGGGCGAGACAAACGAACGTGAATCAGGGGCACAGACGCCGTTAACGCGCGACGCGCAGCGCGCCCTCATCGACAGCATCCCGGGCGTGTACTTCGTCTACGACAGCGAGTTCAAGCTCGTCGAGTGGAATCAGGGGTACCTCGATGCAGTCGGCATTAGCGAAGACGAGTGTTTTGGCCGCGGCACGACCACCGACATCGCTGTCGAAGACCACGAGCGTGCAATTCAGTCAATCAACGAGCTGGCGACCGTCGGCCACACCAAGGTTCGTGCGCACATGGTGCATTCGAAGACCGGCAAGCGCACCCCCTTCTACTTTTCATCACACACAGTTCCCGAAGGCGACGGTTTCCGCATTGTCGGCCTCGGCGTGGATATCACCCAGACAGTTGAGGTCGAAAATGCCCTCCGTAGAGAGACGGCCCTGCTCCAAACGGTGCTGGAAAGCTCCGTTGACGGCTACGTCGTATTCGATCGCGACCGGGTGCTCATCGCCCATAATCGATACTTTCTCAGCGACGGACTCTTCGACGAGGATCCCCTGTTCCGACAGGTCACTCCGGAGTGGCTGGCGCTTATCGCCCAGCGAATGGAGGAACCCGGCACCTTCCTCCTCGACATCACTCGAACGCTTGATCACCCGCAGGAGCGTCACCGTTTTGTCTTCCGTCAGCTGGACGGAAGAACACTTGAGTGCAATGCGAATCCGGTCATTGACGATGCCGGAGAGTGGATCGGCCAACTCCTCAGCTATCACGACGTAACCGAGCTGGAACTCGCGCAGCGTCGATATCAGCATCTCGCGACCCATGATGAGGTAACAGGGATCCTGAACCGTACCGCTCTCTTCGCATCCCTCGAGAACCTCATAACCATTGGAGAACCCTTCGGCCTGATCGCAATCGACGTCGATCGATTCCAACGGTACAACCACACCTACGGACATCTCTTCGGAGACACCGTCCTTCGGCTCATCGGCAAACACCTCAGTCTTGCCACCGGTTACGAACATATGGTCGGGCGCCACGGCGGTGACGAGTTCTTGATTCTCGTACCGGGCGTCTCCACGGAGGAGCAACTCGCAGAGGTCGCCGAGAGCATACTGCGTCAGTTCAGTACCGTCACAACCTTTGGGGAACGCGAGTTGGATCTGCGTCTACACATGGGCATTTGCATTTTCCCGCAGGATGGCAGAACCGTGGCGGAGCTGATCACCCATAGCGACTATGCGATGACCAAGCAGAAGACACCTGGCCGCAATACCTACACCTTCTACACCGAGATGATGGGCACCGAACTCAGCCACCGCATCGCGTTAGAACGGCAGTTGCGACACGCGATCGCTTCCTCGGCTTTCGACCTCGCTTATCAGCCCAAGGTCGACATCGTGAGCGGTCAGATCACCGGCATCGAAGCGCTCCTGCGCTGGCACGACCCTGACCTCGGTTGGATCAGCCCGGAGAATTTCATTCCCCTGGCAGAGGAAACCCGGCTGATCCTGCCGCTGGGCGCCTGGGTACTCGCGACCGTCTGCGCCCAGTCAAAGAAATGGCTGGATCAGGGCATCTGCCGTGTGCCGATTGCCGTCAATGTCTCGATGATTCAGTTCTTCGAATCCGATTTCGTAGACACGATCGAGCGAATCCTCCACGACACCGGCCTAGAGGGGAAGTTTCTCGAGGTTGAACTTACGGAAACGATCCTTGCGCAGGATCCACAGCTGCTCAGCTCTATTGTGGGGCGACTGCACGAACTCGGCATCGCCGTGGCCATCGACGACTTTGGAACTGGATATTCGAGCCTCAGCTACCTGAAGGATTTTCAGGTCGACAAACTCAAGATTGATAAGGCATTCATCCAGCGCATCCATCATTCAGAAGAGGACGACGCGATCGTGCAAACTGCGATTTCCATCGCGCGCTCACTGGGCTTGATTACCGTCGCGGAGGGCGTCGAGACAGTCGAACAGCTCAACTTCCTACGTGCGAGTGGGTGTCTGCGTGCGCAGGGCTATATCTTCAGCCGACCAGTATCGGCACAAGAGATCGAGAGGATCTTCACCGACGAGCGGCGCGGGGTACTCGCCCCGCAACCGCTCCCCGATGAATCACGCACCTTGTAGGGGTGCAGGCCACTGCCGTAATCAGGCTGGCACGGAGTCACACACCGCGAGAGCCTAGTAGCCCTCGGGCGTGGGGGTCTTTTCGCCCGTGTCGGTGTTCCTCACGAGGCCTGGGTCTTCCATACCACGGCGGGGATTCACCGTCTCACGTTCGGCCGCATCGCTTTCGGTGGAGCCATCGAGCACCGGCCGATCCTGCGTCTCAGTGTCGGGAGGGCCCGAGCTCGTGCCCTGCCCGGTGCCGGCGTCGCGGCCCGTAGCTTCATGCGGCGCATCGCGCTTTTCGTCATGGTGTACGTCGTGATGGTCGTCGTGATGTGACATTTTCACTCCTCGCGGTCGGGTGTGGAGTGCAACTGTATCGCCGACACCTGCGACATGCGTGAAACGGCTATGGGCCTTGCCTGTAATCAGACAATCAGGTAATATCACGACGGTTCAGCACGACACTAGTGAATACCACAGCCATCGCACCTAAAGCCCATAACCACGGCAAACCCGGCTGGGCGAAGCCCTCCTGCAAGGGGTACGGATCATACGCCCAGTGAAACGGCGAGAGGTTCTGGAGCCACTCAAGTTCGCGCGACTGTCTCGCAACCGCTTGAAACGCGAAACCCAGTACGGCGAGCCCGGCACCCACTCCGGTGGCAATCGATCGACGGCCCGTGAGGGCTCCTCCCAGGAGCGCTCCTGCGCCGCTCAGAAAGGCAAGCCCGCCGAGCCCAAGTAGCGCCGCGGCCACATTGACGGACTCAAGGCCCAATTCCGCTGGCCCGTCGAGTGCCAGGATCACCGCACCGGCGACCCCAAGTAGCACCGCAATCTTCACCAGAAGAGTCAACCCAGCCTCGAGCGCGACGCGGGTACGGCTCACCCCATGAGCCAGATTGAGTTCAAGCTCTCCGGTCTCCCAAGCTCCGGCAATGAGCGCAGAGCCCCAAGAGGTGGCCGCAATGATCGTCAAGACGTATCCCATGAGTCCGAAGAACGTGCTTTGCGTGTACCCGGCCCCCGTGGTGATCTGGTCGTATCCGAGCGCAGCAATGAGCTCCGGCGGCAAGCTGTCGATAATTCCCTGTAACTCGCTCGCCCCGCCAATACTCGGGTACAGAGGCAAATAGAGGAAGAGAACCCCGGCGATGGCGAATGCCCACACGAGGAGCCCGCGGGCAGAGTGGCGTAACGCGTGCGTAGTGAGGGGCAGCGGATTACGCATCGCCACCTCCTCGCCGTTCCCGCTCCCGTTCGCGCTCTCGGTAGAGATGCAGAACCGACTCTTCGAGATCGGGTTCTTCGAGCGAAAGATCGGCGAGCGGCAAGCCCGAAAGTATGCGAACGAACCCCCGAATATCGCTGCGGGTTGTTCCGGTGATCCGCACTCCCACCGGGTCGTCATGTATCTCAAGACCAGACAACTCGGGCATGAGACGGAGCTGTTCGCGAGTACGCAGCGGGTCAGCGGTCGCAATGCCCGCATTCACGCGACGGATGGCGCGCAGTCGCAAGGCATCGACATCCCCGCTCCCGACGATCAGCCCCCCTCCGAGCACGGCCACCTGCTGCGCTACCTGCTGCACCTCACTGAGCACGTGGGAACTGAGCAACACAGTCTGGCCGCGCGCGCAGACCTCGTGCAGCAGGGTGTGAAACTCGCGTTGCACGAGTGGATCGAGGCCGCTCGTCGGTTCGTCGAGGATCAGCAGATCCGGCTGATGCATGAAGGCCTGCACCAGCCCAATCTTCTGCTTGTTCCCCTTGGAAAGCGCGCGGATCGGCCTGCCAAGATCCACACCGAAACGCTCGGCGAGCCCGTGCATGTACGCCGGATCAACCGCCCCTGAGAGTCTCGCGAAGTGCTGCAGCAGGCGCCGTCCGCTGAGCCTCCCGTCGAGCCGGAGTTCACCGGGAAGGTACCCGAGGTTGCGGCGCAGCTGCGAGCCGGCTCGCCTCGGGTCCTGGCCAAACACGCGGACCGTGCCGGCTGAAGGTCGGAGGAGGTCGAGGAGGAGCTTCAGCGTTGTACTCTTGCCAGAGCCATTCGGCCCGATGAGTCCGAATACCGTGCCGCGTTCGACGCGAAGGTCGATCCCGCGAAGGGCCTCATGGGAGCCATAACTCTTGCGCAACTCGTGCGTCTCGATCACCGGCTCAACGTGGGACATCGCGCCACCTCCTGCGATCCAGGCTACTCGTGGTCGGAGAGACGCTGCGGTCCAATTTCAGAACTGATCACTGCCCGCCACTTTTCGGCAAGTGAGTCGATCGTTTCGTGTGCGTTCAGCCCGCTCGGCTGGGGCACCACCCAGAGCTCCACATGCTCTGGCCAACCGCCAATCGCACTTCTTGTCTGCCGCCCCAGGACAGCCTTGGGCTGATCGAACGCGGCACGAAACGCGGTGATGCCGGCGATCGCGACGGTGCGAGGCTGCAACTCACCCACGCGCCTCACCAACTGCTTCCCCGCGAGACGAAGTTCGTCTCGGTCCAACTCGTCTGCGCGCGCGGTCGCGCGACCGACCAGGTTCGTAATTCCGATACCTCGGGAGAGAAGGTGTTCCTCGTCATTCGAGGAAAGGCCTCGCGACGCGTCGATGGGATACTCCGTCAATCCTGCGCGGAAAAGGGCTGGCCAGAATCGATTACCCGGCCTGGCAAACGGAGCGTTCACTGCGGCAGTCCAGAGCCCCGGGTTGATCCCCACGATCAGCAGGCGAAGCGGCTCCCCACCGGCATCACCTGCGCGGTCGGGAAGCACGTCATCCAGCACATCCGGGGCGTCAGACGCGAAGCGAGCGAGATCGGCTCGGGTGGGTCTGGCTCCCCCGAGCGGCGACGGACGTCTGGGTGTCATACCTCAAGCCTAGGCGCCGGTGCCGGCACCTACAGGGTTGGACCATGCCATCGAGGGATGGGATGCGCTGAAGAGGTCCACCGTGATCAGCTCAGCCGAGAAACCCAAGCTTTACGTGGCTTGACCCGCCGGGGACGTCGGAATCGCGAACACAAGTTGATCGCTCGGAAGCCCGTTTGGAGAACCGCCGGTTACCTCGACAGTGACAGCGATCACGTCGCCCTCGGCCATCTCGCCGGAAACGAGCACCGCAGCCTCACCCTGACTGTTGGGGTCGAACGTGCCGGCGGGAATCTTCTCCTCGCCGCGCACGAACCACAACTCATAGGTGTGGCCCGAAGGTGCCGGGTTCAGTCCGGCGGTCACGAGCACGGCCTTACCCTGACCGGCAGACCAGGTCAGCGCGGCCTCTCCGCCGCTGGCGACGCGGGTGCTCGCGCTTTGCGCGTCGGCAGCGGAAGCGATCTGCTCAAGCGCGACAATGCCCGCTGGCCTCTCGGGCTGCAGGGCACTAAACAGTCCCGAGCCCACACCCGCGATCAGTGCGACTACCGCAAGAGTGGCCAGAATTCTCGTGCCAAACCGACGCCGCCGCGGGAGTTCGTCTTCGCCGTCGTTGGGAAGATCCGGCAGTGGAGTGGGTGTAACCTGCGGCAACGCAGTACTCGCTCCACCCGACGGAGTGCTGTGATCCACCGCTGACACGACTGGGTGAACTTGGGATTCGCGCAATGCGCTCGGGGGCTCCCCCGCCTCAATCAGTGCATCGAGCCGGGACAGGAGTGACTCCTTGACCTGAGCACGCGGTGCTTCCTCCGGTACTGAAGCGGCGAGAGCCATCACAGTACGCAGGTCCGCGTCGACCGCATCCGCCCATTCAGGGTGCATCGCGAGCATGCGCTCGAAGGTCGCTCGCTCTTCTGCGTTCAACCCACCGAGGGCGAAGGCGGCTGCCAGGTCAGAGAATTCTTGCTTGGTCATGCGTTCACCCCCATTTCCGCGCGGAGCCTAGTGAGCCCGTCACGCATTCGCGTTTTGATAGTTCCCAGTGGTGTTCCAGTCAAAGCAGCAATCTCACTCTGGTGGTACCCGCCGAAGTAGGCAAGCACCAAAGCCTCCCGCTGCGCCTCAGGAATCCGGGAGAGTGCCTCGGTCACCAGCTGAGCGTCGATCTTCAGTTCGGCACGTTCGGCCACCCCGTCGAAGGCGACCTCAGCATCGCGGATCCCGACACGAATATCGCGATCCACACTCGCGCGCGAAGCACGTACCCGATCGACCGCTCGCCGGTGTGCGATGGTCAAGAGCCACGAGCGACCCTGCCCGCGCTCGGGATCGTAGTCGTCAGCCGTGCGCCACGCCTCGAGGAATACTTCCTGCAGCACTTCTTCGCTCTGGTCGCGATCCACCAGTACGCGGCGAATAAGGCCAAACATGCGAGCCGACATCAGATCATAGAGCTCACTGAATGCAGCCCGATCGCCAACGGCGACGCGACGGATCAGCGCCGCAATGTGGTCGACCTGGTTGACGTTCCGCTCGGGAACATCACAACCGTCAATCACCATGCGGTCAAGTATGCCGCACGCGCTGCTGGATCCCACTGAGCGCCATCTCCTTTCTGTCTCAGTGGGGTATTCGGAACCAATGGACGATCGGATTGGTGGCATCTGATTTCGCTCGAAGACGAAATTCTCAAAAAAGATTCATTTTGATCCAATCCGTTTCGCGTCCGGCCCCGAAGACCACTGTGGAGGGCGACGAAAAAGTCGCCACCGTATCCGAGAACCTCGCCCGGTGCACCACCGGGCACGACGAAGGAGAAACCGATGTCACGCAAGAAGATGTTGCTCGCCCTGCCCCTCGCACTGGCCGCGAGCCTCGCGTTCACCGCATGCACTTCGGCAGCGACTGAGACCGAAGAGCCGGCAATGGAGCCCACCGAATCAGAGACCATGGAGGTCGAAGAGATGGATCCCGCGGCTTACCTTGTCGGTCCCGGCTGCGCCGCCTACGCAGAAGAGGTTCCCGACGGTCCTGGTTCAGTTGCCGGAATGTTTGAATCCACCGTCGTAGAAGCGGCCTCCAACAACCCGCTCCTCACCACGCTTGCCGCAGCGGTTAGCGGTGGATTGAACCCCGACGTGAACCTCGTCGACACCCTGAACGGCGGCGAGTTCACGGTCTTCGCCCCCGTCGATGAAGCCTTCGGGAAGATCGACGCGGCGACCATTGAGACACTGAAGACTGATAGTGACCTACTGACCTCTATCCTGACCTACCACGTGGTCTCCGGCCAGGCTCTCCCTGACGATCTCCCCGGAATGCACACCACCGTGCAGGGCACTGACGTCGAGGTAACCGGCAGCGGTGACATGCTGATGGTGAACGGTGCCAACGTGATCTGCGGTGGAGTGCAGACCGAAAACGCCACCGTGTACCTCATCGATTCGGTACTGATGCCGACGAGCTAACTCGTTACACTGCCTCAGTGCACTACGCGGGCCGGCCGGGAGTATTCTCGGTCGGCCCGCTCTGCTGTATAGAGCGCGCGATGCCGCTCAGCGGCACTGGGCACTACCTCGATCCCTTGACGTGGGAGATTGCCTCGGTGACACTGGGGACACGAGCAACAGAGGAGTGATCGTGCGTGCAATCGTTATCTTCGAGTCCCTGTGGGGCAACACCGAGCAGATTGCCAGAGAAATTGCCTCAGGCATGAGCGAAGCTCGAAGCGATCTTCAGGTAGAGATTCATCCAGCCGCAGCCGAGGCGCTGCCCGTCGACGGCATCGAGCTGATCGTGGTCGGAGGCCCGACGCACGCGTTTTCAATGTCGTCCTCCTCGACACGACAGGGCGCGACTCAGCAGGGCGCGACCGACATTCCCGACGCGGGTATTCGCGAGTGGATCGAGGCGCAACCCTCGCCCGCGAAGCCGGTGTGGGCCGCCACCTTCGACACCCGCGTGGTCTCGCCGCGCCTGCCCGGGTCGGCCGCGAAGAAGGCACTCAAGCGCATCGTCCGGCTCGGATTTCAGCCAGCCGCCGAGCCCGAGACCTTCGGGGTGCATGGCTATAGCGGCCCGATCGCCGACGGGGAGCTTGAACGCGCCCGGGAGTGGGGCGCAAGTCTTGCCGTGGCCCTGAAGCGAGACTAAATACTGGATCTTGCGACCCCGCGACGCGGGAGCCACTGCCCTTAGCCTGCACAGGCAGGGCTCTGCGAAGGCAGTTGGCCGGTTTCCCCGAGCATCACCAAAGCTTGACCGATAGGCGTAGGGTGAAGGCATGTGGACAGTATTGGTAATTTTGCTCGTGGCCTGGGCCGTGCTTGCGGTAGTCGGATTCGCTTTGAAGGGGCTGCTCTGGCTCGCGATAATCGGCATAGTGCTCTTTATCGGCACTTTGGTCTTCGGCGCAGTCAGGCAGCAGGCTTCCCGAAAGAAGTCTTAGCGGGAACCGGGTATCGGCTCGGATCAACTTGTTCGGACGGTTACCTCGATTCAGTCGAGGTACTGCTCATGCACCAACGACTCGAGGTTGGTGCCGTTGAGCGCCAGGTAAAGCTGCCCTTCTGTTACGGAAACTGCCATTGAGTTCCGTCGGGCAACCGCCTCCACCGCGCCTCCGATGAAGCCAGGATCAAACGAATGCACCGGGATCTCTCTTGCCCGGTGGATCGTCTTCCCGGTCCAGCTGGTGAGGAGTTTTGCCGGATCACGATGCGTGTAGATCGCTACGCGATCCGCCAATTTGCTGCCGTAATGCAGGCGGGCAGCATCTGGAGCACCGATCTCGATCCACGCGGTGATATGGCCAGTCATATCGCGCACAAGCACGGCAGGTTCATCGGTAGACGAGACGCCACCCTCAGAGAAAGTGATGCCCTCCTCGTATTCCAGGCAATATGCGAGCACTCGGGTCATCATGTAAGCATCGGTCTCTGACGGGTGCCTAGCCACTCGCAGGGTGAGCTCCTCGTAGACTGCCCGGTCAATGTGCGCGAGTTGCACTTCAAAGGTGTGGATCGTTGCACCAATTGCCATAGTGATCGAGCCTATCGGGGTGAGACTCCCTGCTGCGCCAGACATCGATGGAACCGCCTGCAATACTTGATCCACACAGTCACCGCGCGAAAGGATCATCGATGATCAAAGAAGCCAGGCACTCCCAGCTGCACCGTGTCGGGCGGCTCGCCATCGCTGCGGGTACTGTGTTTGCGGCTGCCGGCGGCGCCGCATGGTTCGCGGTAACGAAGGAGTTGCGCGACGAGAGGATCACGGTGCCCGGGAACGCCCCAGTACTTGCGGGCAAGCTCGTGCAAGACCCAGCGACTGCGTACGTGCAGGCGCTCGTAATCAAGAGAAACGCTGAACGCAGCGCAGGCGGGCGCACCTTCGCGGACATTAGCGCCGAACTGCAGAGTATCGATGGAAGCAGCGACAAGGCCCGGGAGCTGCGGAATCAGAGCGCGGCGCTTTCCACCGCAGCATCATTGCGCACGGCTTTGATGACCTCAGTGCTGGCGTACGGTGTGAGCACCCTCGTTGCGGGACTCGGGGCGTTGTTCCTGCTCGTGGGATCGCTCATGCGTCGACCCGACGAGAAATAACGCTGCTTCAACCACGAGCTATTCCCAGGCTATGCCTGGCGGAGCGCGAGGGACAGTGCAAAACCCCCGCGAACCCAGTATCTATCGGGTTCTGCGGGGGTTTTCAGTGGCGGTGACGGTGGGATTTGAACCCACGGTAGGGGGTTACCCTACACGACTTTTCGAGAGTCGCACCTTCGGCCGCTCGGACACGTCACCGCGGAAAAGCTTACGTGAAGCGGGCCTGAATCGCGAATCGAACGATGGAAGAGCAGAGCCGTAGCGGGGTCACATGACAGTCGAGCAAAGAAATCTGTGACGGCAGTTACTAACGAAGCAACTCGGGAAGTCTCTCCTGCGCGAACGCGAACAGCTGGTCGCTCTTGGTGAACACCACGGTGTCCCACTCTTCATCGGTGGTCGAGCTGTCGGCGAAATCAGATGGCGCCTTAAAGACCTGCAGCGGCACCCCGAGCCTCGCACACACACTCGCGTAGGCATAGGTCTCCATATCGACAAGGGTCGCACCTAACTCGGCGATCGATCGGCGCTGCTCGTCGCTCTTCACGAACACGTCGCCCGTTGCGATCACAGCCGTCTCAGTGAGTAACTGCCCGGCGGGCTCGAGCCTCGGCGAAGGCAGCGAGAAGTCATGTTGCACGGCCGCGGAGATCTGGTAAACCACATCGAGAGAGGGCCCGTCGCTCACCACGCCAGCTGTCCCGAGCACCACGACGCGCTCAATGTCACGCAACCCCGCAGCGAAGATTGCGTCGGTGAGGCTCATCGCCGCATTTACCTTACCGACCCCGGTGAGCAGGTGCGGCACACCTGCCTGCACGAAGGCGGTCGCCTCATCGCTGTGCGCAAAGACCAGCAGGGACTTTTCAGCCACAACACACCTCCTCAAGTCTCAATCTGCGGAGCGCACGCGCCCAAACAATCCATTGTAGCAATCTCAGTCGGAATAGCGTACGATGAAATGCTGAGCAGGAAAACTGTGATCCGCATGCGCCCGACAGCCGCGGAATCCACTACTCCGGTCTTCCACTCACAGCGCCGCTCATCGTTCATTGAGCAGGCTCGGATCGCCACCTCGCGTTTACTCGCTGGCAGCCTTCGCGATCCAGAATCAGCCGTAAGGCAAATCGTTTGCAACGCGCAATGACTGCGCGTTCGAAAGGAACATCATGTCAAACAACCTCATCGCACTACACACCCCCTACCACGCGCTCGGCGACGGAAGCCGTCCCCGCGTGCCCGAGTGGGCCACGCACCGCTCGGTCTATCGCGCAAGCGGTCGCACCCTGTACCTGGTCGAAACTGACCGGATCGATGCCGCCGAGGGCGACCTCGCGGCCCTGTCACAGCATGGCTGGGACGTACAGGTAGACCGTTCCGGGGGCGCCGCGAGCATCGCGCTCAGCCGCACCGCGGCGTAAAACGCCAGAGATTCGCGGGTGGATCGCGTAGCGTTATTCACGCGAGTAGCCCCGGACGCCGTCAGGCGCACGGGGATCCACCATCGAATCGAGGAGCAATCATGAGTGATGTCGCACTGGCCGAGGTGGAAAGCTTCGCGCTCGACCACACTTTGGTGCGCGCCCCCTACGTGCGGAGGATCGCAGTAGAGCACGGCCCCAAGGGTGACGCGATCACCAACTATGACATTCGACTGGTGCAGCCCAACGCGGGTGAAATCCCGACAGCTGGCCTCCACACCATCGAGCACACGATCGCCGGACTGCTGCGCACCCGCCTCGCCGGCGTCATTGACATCTCGCCGTTCGGGTGCCGCACCGGGTTCCATCTGATCGTATGGGGCGAGCCGGAACCCGCCGAGGTCGCCGCCGCGATCAAGGCTTCCCTCGAGGACATTGCCGAGCGCGTGACCTGGGAAGATGTACCCGGCACCGACGCGGTCAGTTGCGGTAACTACCGCGACCACAGCCTGCACTCGGCCAAGGAATGGTGCCGCGCGGTGCTCGCGCAGGGCATCAGCATCGACCCATTCGACCGATCAGTGCTCGCGTAGCTCCGGCCGCTGAGGTTTCGTCGGCGCCGTCGGAATCGTAGCCTGCACGCGCTTCGGCGCGAGCTCAGGTTGACGCCCAAACTGGCCGGTGAGTGCGAGCGCCACCACCACTAGGGTGATCACAGCCCAGGCGACAATGCCGAGAGGACCTGCGAGCCACATTTGTGGCTCGTGTCCTGCAGCGACCAGCAGCAGCCCGAGGCCCGCCGCCGCGTTCAGCGCGCCGTGACCGATGACGGCGGGCCACACCGACCCCGAGCGCAGGCGCGCCCAGCCAAATACCACCCCCCAGGCGACGCAGCCGCCGGTCATCAGCACAACCCCGCGCCAATCGGTGAATCCGAAGTTGTAGCCCAGAAGGATCAAGGGAGAGTGCCACAGCCCCCAGATCACGCCTGAGATGAGGAGTGCCGGCCAGGTACCGAGTGGCAGCAACGCCGGCAGCAGCCAGCCGCGCCACCCAATCTCCTCGCCAAAGGCGAAGACCGAGTTAAGCAACGCTCCCAGTGGAATTGTCAGGATCTGAATCGCGACGAGCAACGAGACCGGGGGCAGCGCATCGAGAACTTCTGGATCGAGGCTGGCCATCTGCGCCTCAAGCATCGCCGTAAAGCCCGAGAAACCAATGAGATCGAGAGGTAGCCAGCCGAGAGCCGCGGAGACAAACACCACCGCGGCTACGAGTACCGGCGGCGCGAAGACCGCCGCGACCATGAACCACACCACGCGTTTCGCAGGCCGAAGCGGCCACATGCCAAGAAAACGCAGCCGTTCTGCCCGCGGCACCTTCATCACAAAGAGCACCACGAGAGTGGCTATCGCCGGGGTGAACATCATCGGAATGCCCAACAGCTGAATCAATAGACCGAGTTCTGGAGCGGCCGTGCCTCCCAGTAACCAGATTGGCGAGACAACCAGCCAGGCCAGCGCCATCGCGATGGCCACAAACACCGTCACTTCGCGCCACGGCACCCGCACGAGGCGGTCGGCACGCACCCGAATGTCAGTGTCAGGGTGCGGTTCGCGCGATCCACTGTGGATCACGCCTACGTCTCCCTCACGCATCACCACTCCAGACCAGCATCAGGCACCTCAATTCCGTGAGTAATTCTCGATTGACTAGAACTCTAAGCGTTCGATGAGGATTCTGTTGACCCGGCGCGCATCACCCCATGACCCCATCAGATTCGCAAGCACTCACGCACACGTAGTCTTCTGCCGCTGCTAGGTACACCCACTTTCCCCAGCAATGCACGCGACGGCACTTTCCCAAGATTGATGTTTGTGCAGGTAGTTTTCCGCACTTTCGGGAAACTCGAAGACACCGGGTGTTTCGATTTCATGGAGCACTTGATCGAGTTACCCAGGGTTGGTACTCAGGGAAGTCAAGCGTCGGTGTTCGAGCATTTTGGCACCACCCCACAATGAGGAATCGGGGTTCAACACCACGTCAGCAACCCAGGAATTATGCGCTTTCGCGTCGGCAACTGCACCCCTAGTGCCTCCGCGACGGCGAGCGCAGCCACCTCGGGGTTTTGCGCCACCTCCGGGTACCGAAACCGCAACACCTGATACCCCGCTTTCCACGCACGAGAAACTCGACGTTCGTCTTTCGCGTATTGCTTGGCGTCAGTGCGATGTTGCTCGCCGTCATACTCCACAATGAGTCGATGGGCGGCGTGAACCAGGTCGAATCGGCCAATCCACCCGCGGTCATCGCTCAGATCGACCTGCAGCTCGAATCCCTCATCAAGCCCGTAAGCGACAAGAATGAGTCGAAGCAGGGTTTCCATCCTTGATTCGGAGCCAATGCGCGACAGACTCGCGGCCAGGCGCAACTTCCGCACTCCACGCTGATTCGACGTGCACGCGAGCGCATCGAGCTCTGCCATTGTGAGCATCGGCGGTGCGCCATCGTGTGGACCCCGCAGCCGCAAGAGATGGTCAATCGCCACGACGGTTTCCGCCAGGGTCAAAGCTGGCAATGCCTGAAGCAGCGCGTGCTGCGGAGCCGCGACCGGAATGTGCTGATCCACCATTACGCTCAAAATTGGTGCGCTGTGTTGATGCCCCACTACACCCCTCGTGCGGCTTGCATTGCTCGGCGCCAGCACGGAGACGTGCGGGAACTGTGCTGCCCTGATCGGACATCCGTGAAAGAGCAGCGCAGTTTCGTGACTGAAGAGTTCGTTGCGACGCAGTCGCGGACGGTAGTCGCGCGCCGCAGCGAGGTGAAGAGCGGTTCCGGTTGCTGTTGCTGTTGCTGTTGCGGTTGCAGTTGCGGTTGCAGTTGCGGTTGCGGTTGCGGCGGACTCTGATGGTTGCTGAACTGCGGCCACACGGACCCCGTGATACGGCCGACCATATCGGGGACTGCGGAGTGCCCAGTCGGAAAGCCCCGCTGCGGCGCCCTCCGCGCGCAAGAAGACGCTCGGGAGAGTTGCAGGTGATTCGATTCTGCGCGCAGACATGGTGACAAGCCTGACGGGTTGAGAGCCTTGTCTTGAAGGCGGGAGAGCATCTGTGGATAATTCGCGTAAATGCTCGCTTGTGAGCGACGAATAGAACCCGGAGCTGTCCAGGGTGTACTCCAGTTGCACCTGCGGGCGCAGCGTCATCCACCCCGGAGGGAGGTTCCATTTGCCCCAAATTGTGGAACCGGGACGTTCCGAGCATCAACTTGGGGAAAATGAACCTCAGCTCCATTGCCGGACCCAGCAGCCTCCGTCGCGACTTTCCCAAAGTTGTGGGTAAAGGTTGGCCCGAGCATCAACTAGGGGCAAGTGGCGCGAGGAGCCGAGAGGGCGGAAGTGAAACTGAAGCGAGGCCGAAAGGGCAAAGGGCAAAAGGTAAAAGATCTAAAGAGCTAGAGGGCAAAAGATCGAAAGAGCTATAGGACTAAAGGTCGAAAGAGCGAAAGAGCGAGAGACCTAAAGGACGAAAGGACGAAAGAGCAAAAGGTCGAAAGAGCGAAAGAGCGAGAGAGGTAAAGGTCGAAAGAGCAAAAGAGCGAAAGGGCAAAAGTGCTAAAGAGCTAAGTGGCAAAAGGGCGAAACGGCTCCG
Source organism: Leucobacter shiyiweii (assembly GCF_052446065.1). Classification (GTDB taxonomy): domain Bacteria; phylum Actinomycetota; class Actinomycetes; order Actinomycetales; family Microbacteriaceae; genus Leucobacter. Next base: position 1,988,634 of record NZ_CM127080.1, read on the forward strand.
CAATCGCAGAAACGGGGACGGATCGCTCCGCCCCCGTTCTCAGCACCCTCGCACGGATCTCCTGCGGGTGGACCGATCCGCCTAAGCGAACGCGGCGATGCCCGTCAGTTCGCGACCGATGACCAGTTGGTGTACTTCGTCGGTGCCCTCGTAGGTACGCACGGACTCGAGATTTGCCATGTGACGCATCACCGGGAAGTCATCGGTGATGCCGTCGCCACCCAGAATCGAGCGCGCGTTCGAGGCGATCTTGATGGCCTCGCGCACGTTGTTGAGCTTGCCCACCGAAATCTGCCCGTAGCTGAGGTTGCCCGCATCCTTCAGGCGTCCGAGGTGCAACGCGAGCAACGTGCCCTTCTGATATTCGAGGAACATGTCGGCGAGCTGACCCTGAATGAGCTGCTTGCCACCGATCGGCGCACCAAACACCATGCGGGTCTGGGAGCGCTCAATGGCCACCTCGAGGCACGCACGAGCCGCGCCCATCACGCCCCAGGCGATGCCGTAGCGAGCCTCGTTCAGGCACTTGAACGGTGCCGACAGGCCCTTTGCGCCGGGCAAGATCGCGTCGGCAGGCAGGCGCACATCGGTCAATTCGATCTCGGTTTGCAGCGACGCGCGCATCGAGAGCTTGTTCTCGATCGCGGTGGCTTGGAAGCCGGGGGTCTCCGTCGGCACGACGAATCCGCGCACGATGCCCTCCTCGTCCTTCGCCCAGATCACGCCGACCTGGGCGATGGTGGCGAGGCCGATCCACCGCTTCTTGCCGTTGAGTACCCACTCGTCGCCATCGCGGCGGGCGGTGGTGATCATGGTGTTGGGGTCGGATCCACCCTGCGGTTCGGTGAGACCGAAGAACCCGATCGCCTCGCCCCGGCCCATCGCGGGCAGCCACTGCTGCTTCTGCTCTTCAGAACCAAACTTGTAGATCGCGCCCATCGCGAGCGAGCCCTGCACCGACAACGCGGTGCGGAATCCCGAGTCAACCGCCTCGAACTCCATCGCGACGAGACCGTAGGCGACTGAGGAGGCGCCCTGCAGTCCGTACCCGTGCATGTACATGCCGAACGCGCCAAGCTCGCCCACCTCGGGCAGCAACTCGACCGGCAGGCGGCGGTCTTCGAACGCCTGGTCGATGATCGGGCGAATGCGGGTCTGCGCGAACTCGCGCGCCTTCATCTGCCACTCGCGCTCCTCTTCGGTGACGAAGTCGGCAACGTTGAACAGTTGATCAATGGTTGTTGTCATTTCGGTTCCTTTACGTGAAGTGCGGTGTCTGATGTGTCTTGCGATGTCTGTTGGGTTGCGGTTCTTGCGGTAGTTTTCGGTTCGATTGTGGATCGGCCAGCAGTCTGGTCGAGCAAGTCAGGGCGCGGGCTCGGCGGTTCAGGCTCAGCGCCACTCCGCGTCGTCTTGGTGCTCGCCGAGCCCGGGCGGCGGTGCCTGGTAACGGGGCGGGGTTGCCGAGAAGGAGATAGGGAGCGCGATCGATCGAAGCGGGTACTCGGTACCATCTGGCCCAATCGAGGGGGTGGTTGCGACGGGTGCCAACTCGAGCGACTCCGCGAGTTCAATGGCTTGAGCGATGGTATTCACACGACCAGCCGGAATGTTCTGCGCGGTGAACTCCGTGATCCACTCGGCGGCCGGGCGGGTGCGCAGACGCGCCTCAAGCAGCTCTCGCAACTCGGCACGGTGAGCGACGCGGCTGGGATTGTCGGCGAAGCGGGGGTCGGCAGCGGCGTCGGGTACGCCAAGCACCGCACAGAGGCGAGCGAATTGGCCATCGGTTCCGACGGCCAGAGCGACGGCCTGGTCCGCCGCGTCGAGGGTCTCGTAAGGGCTGATCGAGGGATGCGCATTGCCCATACGGGCAGGCGAAATCCCAGTTTCAAGAGTCGAGGAAGACTGATTCGCGAGCGCCGAGAGCAACGAACCGAGGAGGGTCACTTTCACGTGCTGCCCACGGCCGGCCGTCGCAGTGCCCGCGGTGTCACGAGCCATGAGGGCAGCCTGAATGCCGATAACCGAATTGAGTCCGGTGAGGATGTCGACCAGTGCGACACCCACCTTGGTCGGCTCACCGCCCTCGGCATCGCTCTGTCCGGTAATGCTCATCAGCCCACCGACCGCCTGCACGAGCAGGTCGTAGCCGGGCAGATCCTTCCCTGCGGTGTCGCCAAAGCCCGAAATCGAGCAGTACACCAGTCCGGGGTTTTCGGCGGCGAGCGCCTCGTAACCCAGCCCAAACTTCTCCATGGTGCCGGGCTTGAAGTTCTCGATCACCACGTCGGCGGTCGTGGCGAGTTTGCGTGCCCGGGCGATTCCCTCGGCGGATCGCAAATCGCACACAACTGAGCGTTTCCCGCGGTTGACCCCCGCGAAGTAGGTGCTCTGTCCGACCGCGTTGACCGGCGGCGACCATTGACGGGTTCCGTCGCCCTCGGGTGCTTCGATTTTGATCACGTCGGCGCCCAGATCCGCGAGAATCATCGTCGCGTGCGGGCCGGCCAGTACGCGAGAGAAATCGGCGACACGGATACCCGCGAGGGGGCCGTCTGATCGGGACCCATGAACTTCGTGACCTGGCTGCACTTCGTGATCCTTCCGCGTCAAGCGCTGCGAACCGCCGATTCGCTGGTTCTGGGAGCCATGTTACGCTCACTCGGCCGCGCACAAGATGTTCATATTGCACAGTGAGTATCACGCAATTGTGCAACAATTGCAGATGCCTTCTCTGTCACAGTTGCTCTCGCAGCCGGCCCTTGGACTCAAACTCGTGCAGTCAGGGGCGGGTGACCCGGAGATTAGCTGGGTTTCCACGACTGAGCTCGTCGACCTGAGTGAGTACCTCGACGGCGGGGAGCTTGTATTGACCACGGGGGTGAGTCTGTCGGCGCACGACCCGCGTTGGCGTGATTTCGTGGCCGACCTCAGCCGCGCCCGCGTGGCCGCGATCGGATTTGGCATCGGGGTCGTCCACGAGCGCATCCCCGATCTACTACGTAGCGCCGCGAGTACCTACCGGGTGGCACTCATCGAGGTACCGCCCCCCACCCCATTCATCGCCATCAGCAAGGCAGTGAGCTCTCTCCTCAATGTGGACGAGCTGCGCGCGGCGCACGAGGCTCTTCTCGCGCAGCAGCGGATCCTCGACCATGCGTTCGGCGAGACCGGCCCCGCGGGTGTGATCTCAGCGGTGGCGGCGGCGACGGGGAGGCAGGTTGCCGTGCTCAGCCGAGCCGACACCGTCATCGCGGGCACTGCGGGATTTCCAACCCATGCTGATGGCGCCAGCGGAGAGGCGGTTCCAGCGTCCGCGACCGGCGCAGACATGCCGCCTCGCGTCTCCCCCCGGGAGCCCGAGATCACGAGCCTCGACATCGGAGCTGGCCGTCGCCTCGCCGTCGCCGGCGGACCGCTCGGCCCTGAAGCCCGCGCGGCACTCACCGCCGGCGCAATCGTCATGAGCGTCGAGAATCGCGGGCAGGAGCGCTATGGCGAGCGAGAGGCACAACGCTGGTCGCGACTCACTCAGGCGCTCCTTGATGGCGACCCGCACGCCCGAGGCTTACTCCAACTGCTCGACCCCACAGTCAGCGTTCCACCGTTACTGCGCGTCATCGCGATTCAGGGCAGCCCCGATGCGATTTCCGCGTGGCGCGCGGAGCCACGCGGCGGCATTGCCCGGCTCGTCGCGCTCCCCTCGGAACCGTCACCCGGGGTGGCCCGCGCCTGGCAGATCATCACCGATGGTTCGCCGACCGACCACGCCCTTGAAACAGCCGCCTCGCACGGGCTTGATGCCGTGGTCGGGATCGCCGCCCCACTCGAGGCCAGCCTGTCGAGCTTGCGCTCGCTCGAGCCTCACCTCCCGGTGCTTTCAGCGGTGGAGCAGCTGTACCAGCAACCGCGCAGCCCCCGCGTCATTTTCGCCGACCGTGACTCAGCCGTGCTCGGGGCGCTGTTGCGACCGCCGAGCCCAGTCGGCGCAGTCGGCGCGGGCGGAGTGACCGACGCTCCAGCTCGCGCCGTGGTCGGTGAGGTGCTTGGCCCCTTGCAAGCCAGCGCGAACGCGTACTCAAGCGACGGCGGTCATCCTAACCTCGGCGCAGATGAGCGGACGGTCTTGCGGTCCACCCTGCGCTCATTTCTCGCCCATCAGGGCAACCGAGGCGCTTGCGCTGATCACCTCGGCGTGCATCGAAACACCGTTCGCACTCGCCTCGCACGCATTGAAGCGTTGCTCGATCGCTCGCTCGGGGATCCTGACGATCGAGCCGAACTGTGGATTGCATTCCGGCTCGAAGATCGCCTCGCCACTGAACCCACCGCCGGCACCGACCGGCAAGGAGTTGGGACTCAGTAGAGGAGGAACGGCGCCGTACCCTCGCCGTTCACACCGCCTACTGCCACCCGCAGGTGATAGGTGGCACCGCCAGCACCGACCGGGTCCCGAGTGATCTCGCACGACTCAGGGCTCGACCGCGTACGATCCCACACGAGCGTTTCGGTCGAGAGCGGCTTGCCTGGCTGTACGATCACGGCACGATGATCTGCGTTTTCCTGACAATCGGTGGATCGCCATACCTGATCCGCTCCACTCGTAATCTCAAAGCGCATCGCCGCCGTGCCGAGGTCTGCCTGGCAGTCGGCCTCCCCGATGTTCTCAACACTGAGGGAGAGCCCGGGCAACTCCCCGGAGGCGTAGCTCGAGCGATCGGTAACGGGCGTGACTCGCAGTTGCGAGTCGGCGCACGGGGCAATCGCAGCCGGATCCGCCGCGGCTGTCTCTTCCTGTTCGACGGTCACCAAATCTTCAGGCACCTCGACCTGGCGAGCCCCGGTGGCACCTCCACTCGAACCCGGCTTCACAATCACCAGGACTACTGCGGCGATCACCGCGAGAAGCGCAGCGAGCACCAGTATGCGGCGCCTCATGTAGACCGTCTTGTCTTTCGGCCCAACTGGTTCCCGCAGCGTGCTCATGTCGCCAGGGTAACCCGGGAGCGACCTTAGAGGGCCTTCAACATGCGCGTGTTGCCAAGGGTGTTCGGTTTCACGCGAGCGAGGTCGAGAAATTCGGCGACACCCTCGTCGTGCGAGCGCAGGAGCTCGGCGTACACATCGGCCGCAACCAACTCGGTATCCTCGCCGACCTCGGCAAATCCGTGACGGCTGAAGAAATCGACTTCGAACGTCAGACAAAATAGCTGCTGCAGCCCCAGTGCACGCGCACGTTCTTCCAGCGCCCCCAGCAGCCGGTGGCCCACGCCCCGTCCAAGCCACTGCTCAGAAACCCCGAGCGTGCGCACCTCACCCAAGTGCTCCCACATCACGTGCAACGCGCCAAACCCGACGACCTGATCTTCTGGATCCACCGCAACGACAAACTCAGGCACGGCACCGTAGAGCTCGACGAGATCCTTGCCGAGCAAGATGCGTCGCTCCACGAGCGGCTGCATGAGCGTCACCATGGTCGGGATGTCGGAGGTACGCGCGGGGCGCACTTGCACGTCGGCGGCCTGAGTCATGCAGAGAGTCTAATAGGGCAGGTCGCGCTCACGCGTCATCATCACGTCACCGTGCGGCGACCCTACTTCGCGTTTGCTCCCGGATCTCAGGGCCAGAACACCGCAGGGCCCGAGACCAGGAGGTCTCGGGCCCTGCGGTGTTGCGCCTGGACTACTCGATCGTGGGAGCTGTTGAAGCTACTGCTGCGGCAGACGACGCAGACGTGCTGCCGTGATCTTTGGATCCGCCATCGGTCGTGAAAGTGAACTGGCCGTCCACGAAATCAACCGTTACCAGGTCACCCGCCAACAACTCGGCTCCGAGGATCCGCTCGGAGAGCCGGTCCTCAATCTCACGCTGGATCGCACGACGCAGCGGGCGAGCGCCCAGCGTGGGATCGAACCCGATCTCGATGAGTCGCTCCCGCGCGGCTGTCGCAACCTCGATGCGGATGTCGCGATCCAACAAACGATCTGCGAGTGACTTCACGAAGAGGCCAACGATCTGCAAGAGCTCGGGCTTCGAGAGTTGCGGGAAGACGATCACGTCGTCGACACGGTTCAGGAACTCAGGCTTGAAGTGCTTCTTCAGCTCTTCGTTCACCTTGCCCTTCATCGTCTCGTAGCCAATCTGCGAGTCGCCCTCGATCTGGAACCCAACCGGGCCGCCTGCGATCGCCGACGAGCCGAGGTTTGTGGTCATAATGATCACGGTGTTCTTGAAGTCGACCACGCGACCCTGGCCGTCGGTGAGCCGGCCCTCCTCGAGGATCTGCAGAAGCGAATTGAAGATGTCAGGGTGGGCCTTCTCGATCTCGTCGAAGAGCACCACAGAGAACGGCTTCCGGCGCACTTTCTCCGTGAGCTGACCGCCCTCTTCGAACCCAACGAAGCCGGGGGGCGCACCGAAGAGACGCGAGACGGTGTGCTTCTCGCCGTATTCAGACATATCGAGCGAGATCATCGCGCTCTCGTCATCGAACAGGAACTCGGCGAGGGCCTTCGCCAGCTCGGTCTTGCCGACGCCTGTGGGGCCAGCAAAGATGAACGAGCCAGACGGGCGCTTCGGGTCTTTCAGGCCCGCGCGCTGGCGACGAATCGTCTTTGCGAGCGCAGAAATGGCCTCGTTTTGCCCAATGACCCGCTGATGCAGGGCCTCTTCCATGAACCGGAGCCGAGAGGTCTCCTCTTCGGTGAGCTTGAAGACCGGGATCCCGGTGGCCTGTGCGAGCACCTCTGCGATCAAACCCTCGTCCACCTCGGCGGTCGTCTCTACCTCGCCCTTACGCCACTGCTTTTCGAGGCGCAGGCGTTCGGCGATGAGCTTCTTTTCCTCGTCGCGCAGGCCCGCGGCCTTCTCGAAGTCCTGATCCTCGATGGCCTTTTCCTTGTCTGCGCGCACGAGGGCAATTTTCTCGTCGAACTCACGCAGCTCGGGCGGGCTCGACAGGATCGACAGGCGCAGACGAGCGCCCGCCTCGTCGATGAGGTCGATGGCCTTGTCAGGGAGAAATCGGTCTTGCACGTAGCGATCCGCCAGGTTCACTGCGGCGACGATCGCCGCATCGGTGATCGACACCTTGTGGTGTGCCTCGTAGCGGTCGCGCAAACCCTTCAGGATGTTAATCGAGTGCTGGAGCGATGGCTCGTTCACCATGACCGACTGGAAGCGACGCTCAAGAGCCGCGTCCTTCTCAAAATGCTTACGGAACTCATCGAGAGTGGTCGCACCGATGGTTTGCAGTTCGCCACGGGCGAGCAGTGGCTTGAGGATGTTGGCCGCATCGATCGCACCCTCAGCAGCACCGGCACCGACGAGAGTGTGAATCTCGTCGATGAAGATGATGATGTCTCCACGTGTGCGGATCTCTTTCGTGACCTTCTTGAGTCGTTCTTCGAAGTCGCCGCGGTAGCGGCTGCCGGCGATGAGGGAACTCAAGTCGAGAACGTAGACCTGCTTGTCTTTCAGCGTCTCGGGAACCTCGCCCTTGACGATGGCCTGTGCAAGGCCCTCAACAACGGCAGTCTTTCCCACACCGGGCTCACCAATCAAAACCGGATTGTTCTTCGTGCGGCGGGAGAGGATCTGCATGACCCGCTCGACCTCTTTCTCGCGCCCAATAACAGGGTCGAGCTTGCCTTCGCGAGCGGCCTGGGTCAGGTTGCGACCGAACTGGTCAAGCACCTGCGAGCCCTTTGCCTCGGCACCCGTGCTCTCTGACGCCCCGACACTCACCGACTCCTTGCCGGCTTGGTAGCCGGAAAGCAACTGGATAACGGTCTGCCGCACACGATTCAGGTCGGCCCCGAGCTTTACGAGTACCTGCGCGGCGACACCCTCGCCCTCGCGAATCAGACCGAGCAGAATGTGCTCGGTCCCGATGTAGTTGTGGCCGAGCTGAAGCGCCTCGCGGAGGCTCAGTTCAAGTACCTTTTTGGCGCGCGGCGTGAACGGAATGTGCCCCGCGGGCGGCTGCTGGCCGGTGCCGATAATGTCGGTGACCTGCTCGCGGACTGCGTCGAGCGAAATCTCGAGCTGCTCGAGCGCCTTCGCGGCGACACCCTCGCCCTCGTGAATCAGACCAAGCAGAATGTGCTCGGTGCCGATGTAGTTGTGATTGAGCATCTTTGCCTCTTCTTGGGCAAGCACAACCACACGACGGGCACGGTCGGTGAATCTCTCGAACATCTCTAACCTCCTGTGGCCGAGGTGCGTCGAGGGGTGCGTTCTCGGCCGATACCAACAGCGTACGCAGCGAAGATGGATCCCGGGCCAGTGTTCGCCAGAGGCGTGATGGGAGAAGCGAGGAGCTGCTAGCATAACGATAAACGTTACTAACGATAAGCGATATGCGCACACAAGCAACCGCTCCCGAAAGGACAGGCCGTGCCGGACGAGATCCACCCACCCACCCCGAACCACACTCCAAAGACAGCTATCCAAGTGGATCGACCGTCGCGAGGCGACCGCGCCGGCATTGTCCTATTCATGCTTATCGGGGTCGCGATCGTCGCGGTGACTGCCTACGTCGCCGCACAACGCTGGATCGAGCTGCTCGGCGCCGGGCCCGTGGAGGTCGCCGCGCGATTCGTCGACACCACTGCCGAGGTACCGATCGGGCCCGCTGGTGCGTCAGTCTCGGTAGAGCTGGATCGAGCCCTTGTCTTAGCGCCCGAATTGCCGGTTGCCTCACTCGCCGCGGGCCTGCTGGAAGCGGCAGTGCTCCTCGCGACGGTTACGATCGTCGTCGTGTGTCTGATTGTCGTGGCTCGCAACATCCTGCGAGGAGTGATCTTCAGCAGCGCGCAGACGCGCTGGGTCTCGACGGCTGCGATCACGGCCCTCATCGGCGCCGCCCTCGTTCCGTTTTTCGGCAACATGGTGGCGAACGGCGCAATTGCACTCCTCTCCGACCGCGGTTTTGAGAACACTGTCGTGCTCGCCGTCGAGCCGTTGCCGTTTCTCCTTGGCGCGTTCGCCGGATCGATCGTGATTACCGCGTTCAGCGTCGGCGATCGACTCCGCCGCGAGACAGAGGGGCTCGTGTGAGCACTGCAGCACCAGAGGCCGGGCACCGGATACACTGCCGACTCGATGAGCTGCTCGCTACTCGCGGCATGACTCTCACTCAGCTGAGCGATGCTGTCGGGGTCAGCGTTGTGAATCTGTCGGTATTGAAGAATGACCGGGCACGCGCGATCCGCTTCTCAACGCTCACCGCGATCTGCGATGCGCTCGGGTGCGATGTGGGCGATCTGCTCACGCTCGCACCCTGAGCGCTATTGCAACGCCGAGGTCAGTCGCGCAAGACCATCGAGGAGCTGAGATGGCACCGACTGCTTTTCCCATTCCGCAAGAGTCAGTTCACGAGAGTTCTCGTGATAGTAGGCAATCACCTGGTCGAGCTCTCTCACGAACTCCCGGCCATGTACCACCATAGAAACTTCCATGTTCAGGTTGAAGGATCGCTGATCCATGTTTGACGAGCCCACCACCGCAACCGAATCATCGATCGTAAAATGCTTCGAGTGCAGGATGTACGGAGGTCGGAACATGAAGATGCGCACACCAGCGCGCAGCAGCTCCTCATAGTACGAACGCTGGGCGTGGAAGACAACAGGCTGGTCGCCGATCTCCGACACGAAGAGTTCCACTTCGACCCCGCGCGCGGTCGCGGCGCGAAGCGCGTGCATGATTGCCCCGTCTGGCACAAAGTACGGACTGGTGATGCTGAGTCGTCGGGTCGCGGTGTACATGAGGGAGATAAACACCTGCAGATTGTTCTCACTGCCATACCCCGGGCCGCTCGGGAGCACCTGGCAGTCCAGCGTTCCGGGTGTGGCCACTGATGCCTCAGTGTTCAGGTAGTCGGTAAGCGACTCGCCGGTCTCCAAATACCAGTCACCGAGAAACACTGCTTCGAGCCCCATGACGACCGGGCCCTCAAGTCGAACCATGAGATCCTTCCAGTGCAGCCCGCGCCGACGATTTGAAGGCTTGTTGTAGCTCGAATCGACAAGGTTCTGCGACCCCATGAACCCAACCTGCCCGTCAATGACCACGAGCTTCCTGTGATTGCGGAGATCGGGGCGCTGCCACTGGCCCCGCCAGGGGCGTACCGGCAGCATGTACGTCCACTGGGCTCCGATCTCATCGAGGAACTTCGCGGTGCGCTTGTACCCAGGATTCCGCACGGCGGAGATGTGGTCGAGCAGCACCCGAACAACCACGCCGCGGTCGACCGCCTCACGCATCGCCTCGAACACTTCTCTCGTGGCATCATCGAGCACCAAGATGTAAAACTCAATGTGCACGTATTCTTTCGCCTCGCGGATCGCTGCGGCCATCTGCGCGATCGAACCCTCGTAGTCGATGCTGATCGAGGCAGTATTGCCCCGCACCATCGGCTGAGCACCGAGCGATCGGCCCAGCATTACCGCGTTACGGAAACCGGGTTGCAGTTCTGCCAGCGAAGTTCCCAACTCAAAGGTCTCTCGATCGGTGAGGCTGCTCACCAGTCGGTTCGTCGCTTCCTGCATTCTGCGTCGCTTGCGAGGAAGCCGGTTTCCACCAATCAGCAGGAAGAGCAAGAGGCCCGGAACCGGGAGAAAGAAGATCGCCATGAGCCAGGCCATACCTGCGGTAGGGCGACGGTTGCGCGGCACCACGAAAACTGCGACAACTCGAATCACATTGTCGATGATGAGCACAAACACGGTCCATGCCCACGGCCAGTTGATGCCGTCCCAAAACCCTGCCTGGTCAGTGGTTTCGGTTAAGAAAACGCCGATATGACCCATTGTCGAGCGCATCGACACCTCCACCCAGGTAACCCGTTTGAGGTTACTCTAGTGGTTTCGGGCGCTAGGTTTCGGTGCCAGGCGGCACCGCGCGCGGCGGGAGCCCGAGACGCTCGCGCTCCTGGGCCTCCATCTCGCGGTATATACGACGCTCGTTTCGATCTGCTCGCAAAATCAGCCGCAATATGACCGCAAAGAACACACCGATCAGCACGGTCGGCGTAATCGACCAAAGCGCGTTCACCCACCAGTTGTCCATAGCAGGGAGTGTAGCCCGGCAGCATGAGAGCACCTTGGGAGCTGGTGCACGTGCGCTCGGGAACGTGCCAACGCAGAAGGCCCCGCGGACACGGGGCCTTCTGTACATCGTGGATCTTAGCGGAATCGAACCGCTGACCTCTTCATTGCGAACGAAGCGCTCTACCAACTGAGCTAAAGACCCCAAAGCTCAGCTAGCTTAACAGCGCGCAAGTCAGCGCGCGAAATTACAGCACCTCGGCGGCCCACAATTCAACCTGCAGCGCCGAGATCGATTCGCCAACGGAGGTCTCGTAGACTTCCTCTCCCAGAATCGTTACTGCGATCGCAAGGTTGTCGTCAACGACGACGGAGTCGAGCTCTGGGCAGTCGCTCTCCCAATCGCCGGCATACGCGAGAGTGTTGTGCTCGTAGAGCTCAGGATCTGACTCGGGAGCATGACCCGTGAAGAGTCGGATGCTGCACAACCCGGTACCCTCGTCGAATTGCACGACGGTCCCGTAAAGCGTGAGGTCGGTGCCAGCCCACGCTGCCGGATCGCTCACAATCTCCGCTAGTTCCGCTGCGCTCACTTCCGGGAATGCCTCCGCCATCGGCTCTTCCGACTCAGTTTCTGGAGTCGACTCGCCTGGCGTGCTCGGGGATTCAGTCTGCACCGTCGGACCACTGAGTTCATCTTGAATGATCGTTCCGAATACAAAGAGTGCCACGGTTGCAAAAATCGAGACAATCGCTCCCACAACCGAGAGGATCAGCCCGGTGAGAGCGAGACCCTTTGGCTGCTTCTTTGCAAGCGCAATCGAACCTAGGATGACGCCGGCGATTCCGAGGATGATGCCAAGGATCGGCACGAGACCAGTAAGGAAGGCAACAATGCCGACGATCAATGCGGTGATTGCAAGACCCTTGGGTGTCACTGGCCCTTGCGAGGGCTGTGGCGGCACTTGCGCGTACGGCGGGCCCTGCGGCGGTCCACCTGCCGGCGGGTATGCGGGTGCTTGTGGCGGGAAGAATTGCTAGTATGCCGGAGGCTGCGGTGGGGCTTGCGGAGAGACGGGTGGCTGAGAGTTTGGCGGCTGAGAGCTGCCCCCTGCGGCTGGCTGCGACGGGGAAGCCGGGAAATCTGAAGGAGGGTTCGTCATGTGCTCATCATGGCACTCTCCCCCAAATTCGGCGAGAGCCTATCGCGAAAAGTTAGCGAAATCGATACGGGGCCGGAGTTAACTGACGTTGCGCCGAGCACGCAGCACCGCGTCGAGATCGAGCATGCCCTTGCTCGTATCCCCCACCACGCCCATTTGCCGAAGTCGCTCGGCGGTCGCGAGTTCCTGAGAACGCACCTGAGCTGCGGCAGCCGATGCTGCGGGTTGAGAGGGATTCGCCAACGGCGCAGAGTCTACGGGTGCGGCAGAGGCGGGTCGACTCAACGGCGCACCGCTGGTGACAGTCACCTCAGCGTCAGCGCGATCCACCCGGGCCTGCTGAAGGACATGCTCGAGCAGTATGGAATTCGGCTGATTCTGGCGAGCTGCCGGTTTCTCAGCGCGAGCCCTGGCCATCGCTCGGGCATGCTCGCTTCGAGCACGCGCAGCCGCCTGCGCAGCGGCGTGCGCAGCAACGGCGGCCGATACCCCCCGCGGTTCCGAAGCGACAACAGGTTGAGGCTGCGGATGCACCGCAGCGACTACCGCCTGCTCGGCGGGAATCTCAGCTATCTTCACGCGGCCGGGAGCAAGCAGTACGAGCCCACCTGTCGCCGCGGCGACGACCGCCGCAGAAGCAATCAAAAGAGCGAATCCTTGGCCCGCCACCGCGACACCGGCGCCAATCAGCACACCCGCCAGCGCAAGAACCGCCGCGAGCGCAGCGAGCGCGCGCACACGGCGCACAACCGGCTTCCGTAGTCGAGCGGCGCGGCTTAAAGCTGCCTGTTTGCGCTTCATCTGTTGGGCCCGGATCTCGGCGCGCACCTGCGCGGCTCGCGCCTCGGCGAGCTGCGCCTTACGTTCTGCTTCTTGCTGTCGCTGCGCGGTACGCAGGAGCTTCTCGCGCGCGAGTGCCTCTCGCGCGGTAGCTTCGACGCGCACTTCGGTCGGTACCTCTGCGGTCTCTGCCAGAACCCGCAGGGTGCGCTGAAGCCGGATGGCGTTTCGTTCGGCGGCACGGAATTCCCGCCTGCGCACCCAGCTCGGAACGAGGACGGCCGCCCAGAGCAAGGCTGCCACCACGAAGATCACTCCGCCACCGAATATGCCGCCTGTCATAGGGGTCACTGTACGGTTCAGCAGGCACTCTACGCGGTTGCCGCGCCGAGCCGGTTCAGCATCCCTTTCGGCACTTCCTCACGTGTGACCGCAAAGCACGAATGGTCACGCCAGTCGCCCGCAATGTGAATGTAACGTTGCCGCTCCCCTTCATAGCGCAGCCCCAGTTTTGCCACCACACGCAGTGAGGCGACGTTCTCGGGCCGGATGCAGATCTCGACCCGATGCAGACGCACCACGTGAAACAAGTAGTCGATGGCGAGCGCAACCGCAACGGGTGTGATGCCCCGTCCCGCCACATGATTCGATACCCAGTACCCAATTTGCGCGGAGCGCATGGCACCGCCGCTGATATCGGACACGCTGAGCTGACCCACGACAGCACCGTCGTAGGTCGTCACGAACGAGACACCGATGCCCGATCTCAATTGACGCCTGAGTATCTGGATCGTCGGCCGCATCGAGACCGACCCTGGCACGGTTCCGCCGCCACCGGGATAAGTGGCCTCCCACGGCTCCAGCCATGTCCGATTCTCGGTCAGTAGGCGTTCAAGAACCGTCGCATCACGCCGGTGGATCAGGCGTAGACCGATCCGCCCCGCCGTCATGGGCGCGGGCGCCTCGATCGGGTGCGGAAGTGGGCTCATACAACCAGGCGTATCTCAGAGTCGGGGAGCTCAGTCGCTGCGCCGAGCACGCAACTGCTCTGCGAGGTCGATAACCCAGGCGCTCAACTCTGCGCCGAGCTCGGCGTTGTCGACGCCCAGCAAGAGATTTGCCTTGATCCAACTCGCCCGGTCGCCCGTGTCGTATCGTCGACCTCGAAAGACAACTCCGTACACGGGGCGCTCGCCATCGCCCTTTGCAAGAACATTCAACGCGTCGGTCAGCTGGTATTCACCGCCCCGTCCGGGCTCAAGCTGGTCAATAATGTTGAATATCTCGGGACGCAGGACGTACCTCCCAATCACGGCGAGATTCGACGGTGCTTCCGCCGCGCTTGGCTTTTCAACCAACGCAGTCACCTCGACCACATCGGCCTCAGCCGTTTCGTTCACCGCGGCGCAGCCGTAGAGATGAATAAGGTCGTCGGGAACCTCCATCAGCGCGACAACCGTCGCCTCCCGCTGATCGTGCACCTCGATCATTCGTGTGAGGAGCGGATCGCGCTCGTCGATCAGATCGTCACCGAGCAGAACGGCGAAAGACTCGTTTCCCACATGCATGCGCGCGCGACCCACCGCGTGGCCGAGCCCTAGAGGCTGGCCCTGCCGCAGAAAATGCACCTCGGCAAGCTCACTCGAGGCGTGGACGCGTTCAAGCCGCTCCGTATCACCCTTGCGTTCGAGAGTCGCCTCAAGTTCCGGGACGCTATCGAAATGGTTGGAAAGGTTGTCTTTGTTGCGCCCGGTAACAATCAGAATGTCACGCATGCCCGCTTCCGCTGCCTCTTCGACCACATATTGGATCGCCGGCTTGTCGACGATCGGCAGCATCTCCTTCGGCATGGCTTTCGTCGCGGGCAAGAATCGAGTGCCGAGCCCGGCCGCAGGAATGACGGCTTTCGTGACGGGACTCCCGGTCATTTCTGGCGCAGTGCTCATAGCAATAGACTAGCCTGCCCGTAGACTTACGAGCATGCGAGATTCGGTAGATAACGCAAAGCGACGGATCCGCCAAGAGATACGTGCAGAACGTTTGGCCCGCAGCCCCGGCGATCAGAAGTTCGCCGCGGCGGCCCTCGCAGAGCAGCTCGCGACCCTCGTGACCGACAGGTTGGCCCGTTCGGTGACCTGTTATCTCCCGGTCGCGGGAGAACCCGACACTGCCGACTTTCTCGCCTGGGCTCGCGCGCACGACATCGATGTCCTGTTGCCTGCCGCGAGGGAGGACGGCCTGCTCGACTGGATTCGCCCCCTCGCCGAGGGCACTGTGACCGGCGCATACGGTATTCCCGAGCCGCTCGGTGAGCACCTCAGTCCGCTCGCGGCGAGCGAGGTCGATCTGATGCTGATTCCCGCCTGCGCTGTCGACCACCGCGGGGTACGGCTGGGTTGGGGCAAAGGATATTTTGATCGCAACTTGAGCGCTCTGCGGAAGCGTCCCCCGGTCTTCGCGATCGTTCATGACTCCGAGTTCGTAGCCGAACTGCCGAGCGAGGCGCACGATGTACCCGTGAACGGCGTCGTCACCCCTCATCGCACCAGCTACTTCGACCAGAGTGATCCTCGCATCAGCGGGTAGACTGAGATGCTGTGCCTACCTATGCTTACCGCTGCAACGCGTGCGACCACGCTTTCGATATTTATCAGGCGTTCACCGACGAGTCGCTGAGTGAGTGCCCCGAGTGCGGCGGCAAGCTGCGCAAGGTCTTCGGATCACTCGGAGTGACGTTCACCGGGTCTGGTTTCTACCGCAACGATTCTCGTGCTGGCGGCGGCGCGGGTTCCGAATCTGGAACGTCCTCGAGTTCGTCGAATGCATCGAGTTCTTCCGGTGCGAGCGGTAGCTCCAGTGGCGCCAGTTCTCCGGGTGCAGCGAGCGGCGGATCATCGAGTTCTGGGGCGTCGACAAGTTCTGGCGCGTCCACCGGGGCATAAGCTACCTCTCACACACACAGACAGGAGAGCAGCATGCTCACGGGCTTTCGAGATTTCATCATGCGGGGCAATGTCATTGAACTCGCGGTTGCGGTGGTCATTGGTTCCGCCTTCAATGCAGTCGTTGCCACAGTAGTTGAGGCGCTGTTCACCCCACTCATTGGCATGTTTTTCCAAGCGGATTCGCTTGACACTGCGCTCATGCTTGGGCTGCCCGGCGGCGGAGCAATTGCCTTCGGCGCCGTGATCGGCGCGCTCCTGAACTTCGTGATTGTCGCCGCAGTCGTGTACTTCGTTTTCGTGCTTCCCCTCAACAAGATGCGCGAGCGCAAGGAGGCCGGCCTTGAAGCTGACGTGCCGCCGAGCGAGCAGGAACTCCTCACCGAGATCCGCGATCTCCTGCGCACACAGAGCGAGCGCCCTGGGGCCTAGCGGAGAACACTGCACAGCGAACGCCAACGACGTTCTCGCACGTTCCAGCACGATCGACTTGAGCAGAGACCTAGCCCCAGTGGGGCGGTTTATCCTCGCGCAACCGCGCGTCGTTTTCCGTCTCGGGGCGATCTGCGGCGGGGGGATCGTATGGAGCCGGATCACTCCCCTCCGGCGCTGGGAGCGTCGCACGCCGGGAACCGCGCCCAGAGGCGCTCCGCCACGGAGGGGTGAATTTCTGCGGGTGTTCGTCGCCTGAACCCGCAGATCCTGACTTGTCGAACTGTGGATCGGGCATCAGAACCCGGATGCGTCGCCCGAGACCTGCTCGGGTGTCTGCGTCGCCTCAGCACCCGCGGACGCATCGGCGTCGTAGCCGAGGATACCCGCGACCCGCAGCGCGACTCGCTCGGGGTCGGCAAAGAGGTCGAAGCTGTGCACTCGGTGGTAGTGCCAGCCGAGGCGTCTCAGCACCGATGGGCGCAGGCGTAGCGCGTCGCGCATGCTCTGCTCGCTGCCGGTGAAGTCGAGGTCGATCGCGATTGCGCGTTCGCCAAGCGAGGCTGCCAGAGGAATAACCCCGCGGTAATCGAGTTCGACGGTCAAGCCGAGCTTCTCGAGACGATCGGCGAGCTCACCGAGCATTGGATCGCGCTCGGCCGGCAGGGAAACCGGTTCAACTTCGGGGTGCTCTAGGGCGAGCAGCTCGGCGAGTTCAACCACTCCGTGCTTGATCCGCGCGGAATCGAGGTCGGCTGGCCTAAAACAACTCACGATGGTCATGGCCCGACGAGCGCGCGTCATGGCGACGGCCACGAGCCGCTCGCCGCCCGGACGTCCCAGCGCACCGAAGTTCGACAGCACTCGCCCGTGCGGCGTGCGCCCATATCCGATGGAGAAGATGACTCGATCGCGGCTTTGCGCCATTGCCTGCTCGAGCGTGAGCACGGCGAATGGTTCTGCCCGCTCTCCGAGCAGGAATTCGCGGTACTGCGGAAGCTTCGAAAACGCGTGGAGTACAGCCTGGTACACGCGCACCGCATGCCGATCGCTCGCGGTGATGACCATGAGTGATTCGCGAGGCCGCGTACTCGCGTGCTCGAGCACGAGTTGCACCACCCGCTCCACCTCAGCATCGGTGCTCTCGACCGCGCCGGTTTGAGGGTCGGGAAGGCCATGCCCGGCACTGACGAAATCAAGCGTGATGCTGGAATGGCCGAGGAAGGTACCAGCCCACGGCAGAGACTCGATCTCCCCACCATAGAAACGAGTGTTCACGAGGTTCGTGAGGTCTTCGCCGCCAGCACGATAGCTGCGCGTGAGCGCGAGCTCGGGCAACACGGACCGCAACTGGGCGAAGGTCGAGCGCTCGTGCAGGTGCTCCAGATCCACCACTGTTGCGTCGGCCTCACCGTCTGACTTGGGCGTCCGCACGGCGATCTCAAACGGCGAGGGCGACTGTGTGACCCCGTCGCCGAACGCAACCACCTGCCCACCACGCTTGATCGCTCCGACGTTTTCTACGAGTGTGGTGGCTCCGGCATCGACCAACAGGGTCGTATCAAATCGCAGTTCCGCGGGAAGTTGCGAGACCTCGTAGGGCGACAGCACCCAGACCGGGGCGAGTGTGCCCATGAGTGTTGGGGCGTGCTGGGCAAGTGAGTGCACAGAGACGTCTCCGCTGCGCAACTGCTCGCGCAGAGCGAGAGCCTCGGTGCGTGCGTCGACCACGGCGATCCGCCACGCATCAGCAAGCCCCACCGCCAGCTGTGAACCATTCGCACTCGCGTGGGCGTCGTCGACGAGACGGAAGTCGGCTTCGAGCCGCTCGATGACTCCAGTATTGGCGCTCAGCAGCGCTTCGTTCGTCTGAAGCATGCGCTCAAGGGCAGACTGCCACCAGGCCTGTTCGAGCTCGGAAGCCACGTTGCTCGCAGGCACGTGACGCGCCGAGAGGTCGTCGATGAGGGGCTCGAGTTGCGCGGCCCGCAACCGCTCGACGATCGCGGTGCGTTCCTGAATATTGTGCAACACTTCACTTTCGCGCGCGAGGTCAGTCGTGCGTCGCGCGAGAGTCGTGAGGGGCAGGTTCCGTAGGCGGTCGCTGTCGTGCTCGTGGCCCAACACCCGATCGAGTTCATCGAGATCTTGATATGCGGCCTGGTAGGCGGTGGCCACATCGGCAATTCCTACTGGCACTTCGGGGCGCGCGCCGACGACGGTGCTGTATCGCTGCCATAGCACACGTTGCTGCTGAATCTGCACGAGTCGCGCATACATATCGGTGATGTGTACGCCAGGGCGCACGTATTCGCGGGCGAGCTTGCGCAGACGACGTTTATTCGCCTTCGACATCTCCTCGCCGCGCGGGGCGTGGGCCGCGATGACCTCGGTAAGGGACCGATCGTACACCTCGGGAGTGAACCGGTCGAGGGTCTCGCGGATGCCCATGAGGAGGCGCAGGTAGACGCCGAGTTCAGAGATCGTCTCGTAGGGGCGAAGCGTCGTCTGCTCGACCACCTCGTTGGCAAGGGAAATCAGTCGTGGCAGTTCGGACTCTGCGAGATCCACAGCGAGGGAG
This sequence comes from Leucobacter shiyiweii, assembly GCF_052446065.1. Taxonomy (GTDB): domain Bacteria; phylum Actinomycetota; class Actinomycetes; order Actinomycetales; family Microbacteriaceae; genus Leucobacter. Next base: position 2,007,583 of record NZ_CM127080.1, read on the forward strand.
TACGCGGATCGCGCCGCATCCGTGGTCGCGAAGCTCACGCCATACCACGGCGAATCTTCGGGCCCGTATTGAAACTGGCCGAGGCGCGCGGCTTCGGTAATGTCTTCGGCTATCGAGCTGCGATCGAGGGTCAGGTGGCCCAGGGCTTCGTCGTTCAGCCGGACCGTCGTGCTCGGCGGTGTCGGGAGCAGCGCCAGCCTAGTGAGCTCACGGAGCGCCTCCAGCGGCGACGCACCAAATCGGTCATCTCGCGCGGTGAGCGCAGCCTGGTAATCGAGCAGCACCCCGCGTAGACGCACAAGAGCATCGTCGACATCACGTAGCGGCTCGCTTCGTGCGCTCTCGTTGCGGCTGATCGCCTCCACCAGATTTCGACGCAGCAGACGGGGCGTCACCGCGAGTCCGGGTAGGCCCGCGCGTGACAGCCGATGGCCAATGCCATCAAGGGTGGATCGGCGCGGCGACACCACGAGCACGCGTTTGCCGGCGCGCACGAGTTCGCCGATGGCATTCACCACGGTCTGGGTGCCCCCGGTTCCCGGCAGTGTGCGCACCACCAGCGAGTGACCCGCCACAATTTGTGCGAGCACGTCGTTCTGCTCGGCATCAGCGTCGTACAGGTGTCGATCGGTTTCAGGAGCTCGGTCGTTCGGCCAGGTCGGCGAGACCGGACGGTAGGCGTCGGCGAGTTGCTGCTTCGCCACTTCGCTGCCACAAATAGCCTGCAGCACGGGCGAATCCAGGTTCTTTGCATCGGCCACCATTTGCCGGGAAACATCGGCGAACGAGGAGGCGACAAGCCGCGGCTGCACTACGAACTCGGGCACCCCGGTGACCATCTGCCGGAGACGATCGATGACCGGCTGGGGTTTGAATACACCTTCCGATTGCGACAGTTCAAGCAGGGTACGAGCGTTCACCGTGATTCCGAACTGCTCGCGCAGTGCGCCCAACAACTGACGGTTCACGGTGAGTTGCTTTTTGAGTTTCAGTTCGAAATCGCGGCCGTAGCGCCGGATCGCGAGCGGACGTAACAGCACCGGCGCACAATACTGTTCGCCCTCGAACTGCCATTTCGCGATTCCGATGCCCAGGTGCACAGTTTCGAGGCCCCGCACCGCACGCATTTCGGCGGCCTTGTCAGTGACTCGGGCTGCGGCTACGCGCGCGTATCTCAGCGCGAGGTCATCACGAATCAGCGCGGACAGAAGAATTTTCTGGCCGGTGATGAACTGAGGCATTCCGCCGGGGTGAGTGGTGGAGAGCTCAATTCGGTTTGCGGGCTGGTCGTCGAAGTGCAGCAGCGGGCTACGCCCGCCGATGGCTGCGAGCTCCCGTCGCCAGTCGTCGTGCTCTGCGGCGAACGCATCAACCGCCGCAAGCTGCCCCGAGGAGATCGGCGCAGTCAGAATTGGCTCGGTGAGGAAGTCTGACTCTGGCTTCGGCGGCGTGTCCGGCTTTGGCGCGAGCGAGCCCTCAGGCATTGGAGTTTCGGCGGTGGCCCTGGGGGCCTCTGCCTCGTTCACGTTTGCGCCTTGACGACGGCGCCGATCCACACTCCACACAACGCCACCCTAAGCGTCGTTGCCGGATTTGCGCGGAAGTGGCGCGGTGTTTTGCGTGGAGTACGGCACCTGAGGCTCAGAGAAAACCACAAACTCGGGCGGGATCCGCTCTCGGGAACCGAGGTAGTGGTTTTCGCCGAGCCTCCAGCAGGGCCTGACGCCAGTTCTGGGACTCGATTCGAGGGGAAGAGCGCGCCTACTATTCGGCCGCCTCGGTCACCTTCACCGGCTCAATCGGGGTGGCGACCTGTGAGGCGCCCCGAGCTCGCGAGACGAGCGCCATGACGTGGTACACCACGATGGCGGCAATCGTGCCAAGCGCGATCCCGTTGAACACGATTGCTCCAAATTGCACCGAGAAATCGGCGATGCCGATGATCAGCGCCACTGCAGCCGGGAACTGGTTGATGGGCTTCGAGAAGTCGACCTTGTGGTCGATCCAGATCTTGACACCGATGAGACCGATCAGGCCGTACAGCACCACCGTAACCCCGCCAAGCACTCCAGCGGGAATCGTGTTAATGATGGCACCGATCTTGGGCGAGAAACTCAGCAGCACCGCAATGATGCCGGCGACCCAGTAGGCTGCGGTCGAGTACACCCGAGTTGCGGCCATGACCCCGATGTTCTCGCCATAGGTGGTGGTACCCGATCCACCGCCGAAGCCAGCGAACGCGGTCGCGAGACCGTCAGCAAAGAGAGCCCGCCCGGTTACCGGGTCGAGATCACGCTTCACCATGAGGCCGACGCTCTTAATGTGACCGACGTTCTCAGCGATGAGCACGAGCACCACCGGCAAGAACACCGGCAGGAGGCCCCACAGTGTCGGGTCGGAGAACGGGTTCGCGGCGAGGTGGAACTCAGGCAAGCCCAGCCATGCGGCATTGCTCACCGACGCGAAATCAACTTCGCCGAGCAGCACCGCTGCAACGTAGCCGACCGCGACGCCAAGCACGATCGAAAGGCGGCCCACCAGGCCGCGGAAGAGGACCGTAATCAGAAGGATGGCCGCCAGCGTAATGAGAGCAATGACCGAGGAGTGCCAGGCCACACCCTGAATTCCTTCGGCCGTCCAGTTGTTCTTCACCGCCGGGGCGAGATTGAAACCGATGAGGGCGACGATCGAGCCCATGACGACGGGCGGCATAAGCGCATTGATCCACCCGGTTCCCACCTTGTGCACCAGAAGGCCAACGAGCGCGAGGAGGATACCGATCGCGAGGATGCCGAACGAGGCGCGCGACAGGTCGCCACCCGAACCAACGGCGACCCCGATGGGGGCGATGAACGCGAACGACGACCCCAGGTAGCTGGGCAGCCGGTTTCCCGTGATGAGGAGGAACAGGATCGTGCCAAGGCCCGAGAAAAAGAGGGTCGCGGTCGGGCTGAAGCCTGTGATGAGAGGAACGAGAAAGGTGGCCCCGAACATTGCCACCACGTGCTGGGCGCCGAACCCAATGGTCTTCGGCCAGCTGAGTCGTTCTTCCGGCATCACAATAGCGTCGGGCTGGACGCTCCCGCCGTCTCCGTGCTGCTTCCACGTCAATGCCATCGGTTCTCCTTGAAGTAGGGGCGCGTCGGCTGTGTCATAGTTGTGCACGCCTCATCATTAGGGCGCGCCGATCGCCATCGGGAAGTCTAGTACTCCACGAGAGAAATACGGACCTCACAACACCGAGCTCCTCGCGCAAGGGGCCAGGATCCCGAGAGGCATTGGCACGACACCTCACCCTCAGCGCAAGTCCAGACAAAGTCCAGAGAGGGCCCGGGGCATGTGGCGTGAACGGGAATGACACACTCGTGTCACCCCCGGAGTGACCTATTCGACGGCGAGGTAGATCTTTCGAATGTGATCCTTCACGATCCACCGAGTCTTGGTGCCGGCGGTCAAGCGCATCACGTCACCGGTCTTCACCTCGACGCTGCGCCCTTCGTCAAGGAGTTTGATGATGGCGCTGCCCGAAATGACCACGAAGAGCTCGTCGACCTCGGTGTCAAACACCGCGCCATTGCGCAACTCCCAGATTCCGGTTTCCACGTTGCCCAGGCGGCCGAGTTCCACCGATCCTTGGCGGGGTGAGCCGTAATCGACTTCTTCGGCCGGCACGGGGGTGAGCGCAACTATCGCGCCGCGACCATGCACCACCCCATTGATTCCCTCGGGGAGAAGTTCAGTCATGGTGTTACCTCTCTAGGAGTCGAAGCCGAGGCCAAGCGCGTCGAGCGTCTTGAGCAGCACGTTACGTTTGCCCCGATTATGGTCGGCCCGGTCGAGCGACCAACGGGTGAGGTTGATGCCGATCGATGCCGCAGGCTCGGGCGGGAACGGCAGCGGCACGTCGCGCACCATCTGCAGTTCGGTGCGCTCCGTGGATCGCCCCTCGAGTCGGTCGACGATCACGTCGGCCGCGAAGTGCGTGGCGCCCACGCCGAGGCCCGTAAAGCCTGCCACGTACTGGACGCGCCCACCGAATGCCTGCCCGAAGAACGCGCAGAACCGGGTGCTCGTGTCGATCACACCAGCCCAGCGGTGCGAGAACTTCAGCCCAGCGAGCTGCGGAAACGTCGTAAAGAAATGACTGGCGAGCCTGCGGTGACTCTCCATTCGGTCTTCATACTCAGTTTTGATGCGACCCCCGACGTGATAGATCGCGTCGTAGCCACCCCAGAGGATTCGATTGTCAGCGGTGAGTCTGAAGTAGTGGAACTGGTTGGCCATATCGGCAACACCCTCACGACCTTCCCAACCGATCGAGGCGAGCTGCTCATCACTCAGCGGCTCGGTCATGAGCACGTAGTCATAGACAGGAACGGTGTGGAACGCGTAGCGCTTGAGGAGCGACGGATAGACGTTTGTACAGAGCGCAGCCCGATCGGCCATGACGGTGCCGCGAGGCGTTTCCAAGTGGATCGGCGCCTCGGTGTCGCCCTTCAGCGACGTCACCCGGCTATCCTCGTAAATCTCCACCCCGATGCTCGCCGCGTGGCGCGCGAGCTCAGCCGCGAGCTTGGCAGGATGCACGTTCGCGTTTTCTCTGGGGTGGAAGGTGCCGGCTAGGAACGTCGGCGAATGCAGTCGCTGCTGCACTTCTTCTGCATTCAGCACTACCGTGTCGGCATCGCCTACCTCTTCCGCCACCCACTCAGCCTGGTAGGCCTCGTTCGCGACAGACAGCTGCCCGGTGCGCTCGAACTCGACATCGAGACCATGCTCCGTCACGAAACGCTCGATCGCGTCGAGGTTCTCGTAGCCGAGCCGCTTCAGCGTGCCCACCTCGTCGGGCCAGCGGCTTTCAGCGTTCGGTTCGCCGTGCGTGATGCTCGCCTCGCAGAAACCGCCGTTGCGCCCCGAGGCCGCCCATCCAACTCGCATAGCTTCGAGCAGGATAACCCGACGTTCGGGATGCTCAGTCTTCAACTTGATCGCGGTCCATAGCCCAGCGTAGCCGCCGCCAACCACTACGTCGTCAACCTTCAGGTCTTGGTCGAGCATCGGGTAGCGAGCGGCCGTTTCCTCGACATCCTCGGTCCAGAACACCGCGTGCTTCGTATCGGCGAGTGATTCCTCGACGATTCGTGCGGCGGGACGATGGGTCTCAAATATTGTGGATTCCATGGGTTCCTCTGTGAACTTGCGGGGTGTATATGGCTCGGTACATCAATGAGGCTGAGTACAGCGTGGCAGGGTACAGCGAATCACTCCGCTGGCGGCTTGATAATGACACCCGAAGCGAGTCCGAGTGCGAGCCCTGCCGGCACCCACAACCAGAACTGGGTGAAATAGCCAATCACCGCGCCAACGATGGCACCGATGATCAGGCCGACGATCACCTGCTTCCGTCTCGCTGCGGGCGAGGTGTCGCCTGAGTCACGCTTTCCAGAGCCTCGGGATCCTTTGGATGCCATACCTCTACCCTACGCGAATCGCCCGCGAGACGGCAGAGCAGACACTGAATTAGTGTCGAATTTATCGAATGAACGCGGATTTCGTGCGTCACAACGCATTTGTACTTGGGCGACCCATCGCACGCTGAAGCTTCGAGGTGCCGCGCACGCGCTCGGCTCCAGCACCGATGAGGAGGGGCTCGACCAACTCGAACAGTTCGATCGCGGCCCCGGGCGCGAGTTCGGCCTCCCACTCACGCCAGCTGGTCTCTTCGCCGCTGAGCGCATTCGTTGCGACGACCCGGTCGTCGGCAAGTTCGACCAACCAGTCGTTCGCCTGCCCCGATTCGTCGGGCAAATCATCTGCATCACTTGCACCATGGACAGCAAGCGCACTTCCGGCGCTGGTGGCAGTCGGGCTTGTGAAGCCCTGAACCCGAACGATGGTGCGCACAGTGCGCATGGTCGCCACAGCGATGAGACGATGGACGCCTTGCTCGCCTATGCGATCCACAATTTCGCGGAGGAGGCCATCGGGCATCTCGTCTGCCAGCGGCCATACGAGCTCGCGCGAGCCATCCGCTCCCTTGAGCTTCATGTGCCAGCCTTCGTCTTTGCCGCCCACCCGTTTGCGCACCGCGACCCGCTGTAGGCCGAGCGCCGCGTCGGGGGTGTCGAAGTAGATGGCCTCGAGCGCGAAGCTCTCGGGCTCGATGAGCCGGAGGCCCACTGCGGCGAACGCGGGGCTGCCGGGAAGCTCAGCCCGCGAAGACACCGCATACTTTCGCTCGACCTCGAAGGTTTCGATCGCCCCGTTCCCTGCCACGGCCTCAGTCTATGCGCGGCTGATGCTGACCCGCGAACCAGACGATTCCCGCACCTGCGGCGACCACCAGCGCGATCCCCACGACAACCGGGGCCGTGAGAATCTGACCGAGAAACAGCACTCCGGCCAGCGTGCCGACCACCGGGTCGAATGCGAAGAGCACGCCGATTACTCGCGCCGATGTGAGCTTCGCCGCAAGTGTGTCAACAGTGAAGGCCAGCGCCATACCCACAAGTGCGGAAAGCGCGAGTACGCCCCAGTCAGCTAGCCCGGGGTTGGAGATCGCCGGTACCGAGAACGGGAGAGTGAGCACCGCTGCCACGGCGACCGAGAGCGCCACGCTCGGCAGACCACCCGCGCTCTTTCCGACACGCGCAGCAAGCACTGTGTATAGGCCGAAACTGGCCGCCGCGAGAACGGCGAACAAGAGACCGAGAGGATCGAGCGGCCCCCCGAGCCCCGCAATCAGCGCGACCCCGCCGAAGGCAACAAGCGCGAGAAGCCCTTCGCGGAGACGCCGCGATGCGAAGAACGCAACCAGGCAAGGACCCAGAAAGTCGATCGTGACGGCGATGCCCAACGGGATGCGCGCGATTGCAAGATACAGAAATACGTTCATCGCGGCCATCGCGGCCCCGTAGATCACGATTCCCATCCACTCCTCGCGAGTGCGGCCCGTGAGTCGCGGCCGAAAAAGCACAAGGAGAAACGCGGCCGCGATCGCAAAGCGCAGCCCGCTAGTGCCCAACACCCCGACCGTGTCAAAAACCCCGATGGCGAGCACTGCGGCGACCTGCATACCGATCGAGCCGCTCAGTACCAGCAGCACCGCCCGGAGGGTGGCAGATCGCGTCGCGGCCTGCGCCGCGGAACGTGGAGTGGGCATCAGGTCAGAATAGCCCTGTTGCGAAGGCCCCGTGGGGCAGACGGAATACACTGGCGGGGTGAGTGGGCAACAGCTGGTGGATCGCGCGATGCGCGATTGCCGTGCGGCCGTCGGCAGGTTGCAAGACGACGGGGTCGAGCCAGAGGCGCTCGCGGAGTTCGTGCCCGCCGGGCGGCGATGGCTCGTGCTCCCCCGGGCCGCGACCATGCGCCCGCTGGGCGAGGTGTGGCGCCTGGGTGCCCTGTTGCTCGGCACCGACGGCACCCTATATGCGGCTGGGCGTGCGACCCGGGCCGCAGAACGAGGCCGCCCAGGCTACCAGTCGGCCTCGCGTGAGGAACGGCGCGAGCTTGCCGCTGCGGCCCTACACGGTGGGTATCCAGCGGGCAGCCCAGTGAACTTCGATGCCGCGCCGATCCGGTTGGTGGAACTCGTCACTCGGCACGACCTGTCTGGCGACGCTGCCGACCCGCCTGTCCTGCTCGATTCGCCTGACGGGCCTGGCACCCCAGCTCCAGCAGAAACAACCCTGTCTGGCGATCCCGCGCTTCCCGTCGGCGTATGGGGCGGAGAGCTGCGCGTTCGCTGGCGACCGGGGGCAACACTCGACGGGGCCGCCACGCTCGACACGTACCTGGCAGAGCGCGTCGAGCTTCTGGTCAACCCACCCTTCGCCGCGACCTGACCCGGCACTTCGTGCGCTCTTCCGAGTTGCTCTCAGCGCTGCCTCACCACTTGAGAGCATGGGGGGGCACCAGTGGCTGCTTCCAGCATCGCGAAGCCGCCACTAGCGCCCTACGAAAGGGTGTGCAGGCGGGCCGGTGGACCCGCGGGCACGATGTGCGCGAAGCGATGCTTCACGCTCCACACATCGGCGGGCCGGTGGGCCCGCGGGCACGATGTGCGCGAAGCGATGCTTCACGCTCCACACATCGGCGGGCCGGTGGGCCCGCGGGCACTTTTCGTGCGAAGCGATGCTTCGCACATTGAGAAAAGTGCCCCAGATAGGAATCGAACCTCCTCCGACCAAACGACCGCGGTGAAGGGTCCGAGACAACCGCATTATTGAGCCGTTTTCACTCATGTTCGCGATGGTTCAATTTCCCACTTTCAGAGACGTTTGTTGCCAGATTTGTTGCCACTAAGCAACCACTTTGCTGACGTATTTCCGAAGCCCTGGGATACGGGGCAGGTCAACCCAAAGTCGCGAGCTTGTTGATCCGAAATTTCCCTCACCGCCCACCAGAAATTTGGACCCAATCACGTCGAGCAACGGAGCATACAACTCTGCTTGTTTCGCGGAAACGTAACCGACTCGTTTCCCCGAGACGCGTTTCACGGCAATCGCATTTAGGTCGTGTGGATTCTCAGGTTCACGTACGAGCATCCACTCTCGCGCCTTCACCTGCTCTCCGTCTCGAAGCGCGAAGCTAGTGCCAACGACTCGCACGCGCTTTGCTTCAAGATCGCGCAGATCGACAGCGCCACTTTGCGAGAAACTATCTCTGTCGGCTAATACAGGACCAGCACTCTCTACAAGCGAAATCGCCTGTGGCTCTTGTGACGACCAGAACTCATTGGCTGACTCCTCTGTAGGTTCAAAGCGAGGACCATTCTTCCTGCCCGGATCTCCATTTTTGAGCGACACGAGCTTCTCGCTCGCGACCTTTTGAGGGATCAGCCACACACCGAAATTCGGTGCACTGTCATACCCACCTCGAATCTCTGCATCGCAATATAGCCACGCGCCCTCTTGATAAGCACGTGCAACAACTGGCGCCCATAAGCCAGCAACACTCTCTGGCAGGTAGCCGCAAGCGACCCTGTCAGCGCCAGAACTCAAGTCGATCCTCATCGCATTGCCGGACTTCGAATGCGGATTATTTGGCTCGTGCACGAAGACCGCAAAACCTGAACGCCCGTTACGAGCTACCCAGCCCGCAATCGCCTCCTGATAGAAGGACTCCCCGACTACTTCCTGCCGCGACGAGATGTTGATGCTCTCCATGCGTGTGGGTTCGGGTAACTTCCCCGCCCTTACCCAGCACACGATAATGAAGATCAAACCCGCCAGGACTAGCACCGGTCCTATGTATGGGATGTTGCCGACTATCAACAGCCCGACGATGCCGACGGTCCAATACAACCAACCAGCTAAACCGAACGGCCTTCTTCCTTGAAGCTTCATGGGGTAAACATATTCTCTGGCGAGCACCAAAACCACCCCCAGACCCGCGCGCACTGCGTTATGCAGAACGCTTCCGAGTCACACATCAGGGAGGGGTAGGGCCCTCCGCCCCCGCAGCCACACTGGGAACATGGATGACGATTACGCTCTGCTCGTGCCCGATAACGCAACGCCTTGCCCACACTGTGACAGTCCCATCATGATCCCTTGGAAATCCTGGTGGGAGTGCCCTCGTTGCGACGGGACGATGCTTGCGAACACCAATGCTTGTCAGTAGTCGGTCTTACCGTCGCCCACATGGGAGGTATGCCATTCAACCCGCTCCACACGCTGCAGCAACTCGGAGACGAACACCACATGTTCGATCGCGGGCACCGCATCGCCATCATCCGGCAAGTGAAGATCAGCAAGCCCTCAGGCGTGCTCTGGAGGTCAGTGACGGGAGAAACCAACCCCGCCGACCGCGACCTCCTCGGCTATTTTCCATCACTACAGATGGCTGCGCACGTCACCTGGCGAATGTGGCAGCAACGGCAAACCCCACCCGAGAAACGCCAACTATAGGCGTTTGGCGATGTGCATGCCAGCATCTACCAATTCTCTGACTGTCATTGAGAAGCACCGTTAGGCTCAGGCCTATGGCATGGAGAATAAACGTAAACGGGGTTGAACCAAACTTTCCGATCGCAGACGTCATGCACGAGCAGATCAAGAAGTTTCATAAGCGCGGCGCGACTGATATCGGCGGCTTTTGGATCTCAAGCAGCGACAATCACGAAGAAGGCACTGAGCAGATCTTTATTCCGGAAGGGGCTGTGATTCTCTTCACACGGCTTGAGGACAGTCCACAGGAGGCAAATCTTGTCATGTATTGGCCAGACGGTAAACCAGAGTAGGGCACCAAAAACATGAATAGAGGGGTTCCCGCCGTCCGCGGACAGGGGAACCCCTCTACTTTTACCTGCGCCGGTCCGAGCCCTGACGCACCCTTGACCCGCCAGCAGCAGACGCATCACTGACCTGCCGTGCAGCCTCCACCTGCATCCGACCAACCAGGGCACCGTTGACGTCGCGGACCACCAGCTCGGTTGGAACCTCTCTCGGAGTCGAACTCGCAGCGACCACGACTTGAGGTTGAATCATCCCCGCATGGAAATCGCCACGATTGATCGACTTCAACAAAGGCCTGAACTCTTCTGCCTGTGAAGCTCGAATAACCTCTTCGCCTCGGGACAAACGCACCATCACCGAATCAGACTGTGTCGTGCCCCTTCCGAACACTGTTCCGCCAGCGACATAACCACCGATACCGGGAATTGTGCCACCTTGAGCGAACCCAGAAACCGGTAGCCTGCCGACCGTGCCACCGGCGGCAGCAAAGGGAGAGTAGTTCAATGCTCCTGAACCCTCACCACCACTTGTCTTGATCTCAATCAAGGCTTCACGCCGACGCGCAACCCAAGCCAGGCGCTCCTCAGCGCTCTCGATTCCGTAAATCTGAGCAGTCGTCGCCACCGTCTCGGGTGTCGCAAGAAGCTGATCCGCGTACGCCTTCGCTTCTGCCTCCGTCATGCCGTACTGAATAGCCGCAGCGATCAAAGCATCGCGCCCATACTGCAAGGCAGCATTCGCCTGATCCTGAGACCCACTAGCAGCAAGTGTTGCGGCAGCGGATTCGTTCGCGGCAGTAGCCAGATCAAGCAAAGACTGCCGATTGTCACGCCCAGCCTGAGTTGTAATAGCAAGCCCGGTGGCACCCTCAGCCAAGCGATCTCTGACGTTCGCAAGTTCTTCCTCAAACTTAATTGCCGCAGACTCAGCATCCATCTGCGCTGAACCAAAGTTGCGGATCTCGTCAGCCAGATCCACAATCGCCTCAGACACCCCAGCCGCAGCACCCTGAATGCTTTCAAGAGAGTCTGTGTTCTTCTGCGCAGCTGGCTCAATATCACCCATCGCCAAAGCAAGAAGATTCGACTCGGTAGCAGTCAGCCCCATCTCTGTTGCCTGCCGACGCAAAGCATCCTCAAGCCCCGAAGCAGAACCAATGAAGACACGCATCTGCGCATCAGTCAGATCATGCTCCTCACGCAGCTCCTGCATCCTCTTCTGCAACTTCGGCAAATCGGAATCAGCCAAAGAAGAAAGCTCAGGGCCAAGATCCGCGAGCACGCTCTTAAATCTCGCAACATAGGTTGGTTCGAAAAGGTCAGCAGCCCAGTTCTTATTAGACTCACCGATCCGGTCAAGCGTTCCACCCATGTCATCAAGAGCCTGACCCACGGTCTCAATAACGGCCTTACCCCGAGTAACTGCCGACCACGTATCATCCCAAGATGAAGTCTGAAGCTTGTTCTGCAACTCCTCAGTTGTCGCCTGAACCTTCTTCATTTCGATATCCAAAACAATTAGGGCCGCAACCGCAGCAGCAATCGCAACACCCATCGGCGTAGTCAAGAACGCGCCGAGACTCTTGAGGTTTCCCCGCACTAGCCCACTGGTGACACCCAAATCAGCCAGTGCGTCTTTAAAAGCGACCCACTGCGGCAATATCATCATCGCTGAACCTGTCGCTAGAGCAGCGACCCCAGTCATTCCCACAAGCTCCGAAGTGACTCTCTTGATTGGCTCGGGGAGGTCTTCAAAGTTGCGCATAGCGTCAGCGGTCCAGTTAAGGAGATCCACTAGCGCGCCGCCACCGTTCGGGTCAACAAGCGGTTTCGCAAGCTCAGCCGCAAAATCGCGCCAAGCAGCCTTCACACGGTCCATAGCACCATCAAACGTTTGCTTCACGTTGTCCGCAGCACCACCGAAGCGATCAGACATGCCCGAAGCTAAAGCATCAAGAGCTTGCGTCGCATCCAATGACCCAGAAGTGATGTCCTCGCGGATCTGAGCACCCGTCTTGCCCATCTGCGAACCAATAAGCTCCGCAGCGTTCACGCCACGGTTACCAAACTCGTTCAGATCCTGTGCCGTGATCTTTGACGAAGACTGGATCTTCGACATCGTCGCAACAATGCCCTCAATATCAGCGTTCGAGCCGCCAGCAGCAGCAACCGCATTCTGGACCGCATCAAGATACGGAATGACCTTCTGCGTCTCAATACCAAACGCAAGCATCTGCTGCTGCGCCGCAATAAAAGTCTGCTTCGCAAACGGCGAGTTGCGGGCGAACGCATCCAACTTGTCCATCTGCGCATTCGCAGCAGCAGCAGAACCCAAAAGGGTCGTCAAAGCGGCGCGGGTGGACTGCTGCATCGAGTTATACGAAATGCCAGTCTTGAGCGCCAACGCACCAATTCCGGTGATAGCGACACCAACAGCGGTGAGCCCAGTGCCGACCGTAGACCACGCCTCGCGATTCGACCGGGCAGACTCCTCAACCTTCGCTTTGGTCTCCGCAACAGCATCGCGGGCCTTCCCGAGGCCCAGCACCATCCCGGTCGCGTCTGCCAACAATTTAATCGATACGACCCGCTCAGACATGATCAACCCCACTCTTCGGGAAGAATTCACCCGAGAACTCAGGTGCCCCGGCGCATAGCTCCCGGTACAGGATTGTGAACGCCACCATGTGGAAAACCGCAAAAGGCAGCGCCTCCACCGGGCACGAATCCCGATACCAAGTCATGAAGTAATCCCACGCCGAAGACAGCACCACACGCCGCACCAGAGGCTCAAGCCCCGCCACCGGCGAAACAACCTCTGCGATATCCGCGCCCGGATCCTTCAGCGCGTCAAATATCGCGTTCGTGTGCTCCATGAACACGATACGAGACACACAAGCACGAGACCCATCAGCCCCCACCAGTTCAAAGAAACCATCCGGCGCGAAACCACCCAACACGCTGATGTCGGGATTCGCCTCAACGATCCCCTCGAACTCAGCATTAAAATGAGACATAAGAAACTCCTAAATAAATAAAAGCCCACATATAGTGGGGAAATGAAAAGATTTATTCCACTCGTGGCAGCACTGTTACTGACTAGCTGCACCGCAACAAGCAACGCAGCGACGGAAACTGCCCCTGTGCCATCACCCGAAAGCGAACAGTTCAGCTCCGAGATCTCACCGGAGCACGCCTACTGCGAGTCCTTCATGGGGTCCATGGAGGACTACCTCGACATCGTCTCCGGCATCGGAAATGACGAAGGACTTGACAGCACTCTCTGGAATTCAGTTCGAAGCGCACTAGACGAGCTGGACGGGTTGAACACAGACGACCTACCCATGGGATGGAGCTTCGACCACTACGACTACGTCAGCGCCCGCGACCAGATCAAAGAAGCACTCGACTCTGGGGAGGTCTACACATTTGAGTTCACGACATTTAAGACCGGCAGTGTGTCAATCATCGAGCGGTGCGTAGCCGCCGGATACAAGAAGAGCTAGGCCGCCGTTACCCCGGCATATTTGAGCATCTCCCGAGTGATGCCGTGAGGACACACGCCAAGGATTCCAGCCTCACGTAACCGCTCGCGGCACTCAGGTAGATCGCTCCACCGCTACGAAGCAACCCACCCCCGGAAAAGAAAAAACGTAGAGAGAGAGATCGGCAAGCCCCGGAGGCCTTTCTCGCGGGCGCTTGGGGGGAATCCCCCCTGGTGGTTGTGGTCAAGGGGGGAGTGCCTGTTCTCTGCGCTTCTACATGTAATTGAGGCCGCGACCGAATGTGTTACGGAGTGCGCGTAGCTTCTGCACGTCGTTGACGATTGCTGCGATGCTGCTGTTCTCCTTGGCGAATGAGCGTTGCGCCTCGACCCAATTGTTGTCAACGGCGGCGCGGAAGAGTGCGTGTGCGAGGGTTCGGTCGTTGCTACGAAGCGCTCGGTCCATGAGCTTCGCTGCACGGCCTTCGTCCTTGACTGCTTCGGCACGGTCTTGTGCGTCTCGGTACGCGATGATGTCGCTGGAGCTGTATCCCACGAACCCATCGAGTCGGCGTTCGAGTGTCGCGATCTTGTTGTCGATGATCTCGTTCTCGGCGTTGATCGAGGTGCGGCGTTGGGATGCGTGGGCGGCTTTTAACTCCGAGATGCGTTCGGCACGGCCCTGGTCGCTAAGCTGCTGGTCATTCTGTATCTCGGTGATGTCTCGGCTGTGTGCCTTGCTGGCTTGGCTGCCGGAGTCGCGAAGCTGCTTGATCTTCACCGCAACCTCCATTAGGTCGGGGCTATCATCGTCGTGGATTGTGATGCCATCGGTGCGGAAGCTCATGCTCATTCCTGTACTCATGGTCTTGTTCCTTTCATTCGGCGTTGCGGCCGGCGATGTACTGTTGGGCTGCGTTGGTCGGGATGATCCAGACGCGGTTGATCTTTTTTGCGTCGAGTAGTCCAGCTTCGATGTGGTTGCGTACGGCGCGCGGGGTGATTCCTGCTTGCCGTGCAACTGCTTCCACGGTCACTATCTCTGCTCTTCTAGACTCGCTTGTTTCCGTGCTGACCTGCGGTTTAGTTCCCTTGGCGGAAGCTTGGTGAGCGAACGTAGCCGCTGTGATATCGGTGAGCAGCGCGTACAGTCGGTCTGATGTGCCTCGGGCTTTCACTCGCAGGTCTCGGAGTCGTGCGGCTTCGTATAGCAGCGTGCAGTCGGAGCCGGTGAGGATGACGGCGTTCTCCACTCGTCTCGTCATTGTTCGTCTTCATTTCGGTTGCGGGTACAGTCGGGGTGGCATTTTTCAGCCTTGCCTAGCGCGTCTTCGATTGTTTGGTTCTGGGGTGAGATCACGGATTCCCTCTTTCTCTCTCTGTGCACGTTCGTAGGGGTCAGGTGCATCGTGCATTTCGTCGATCACAGGGCGGGCTTCGCCGTTGGGGATCGCTACGAATGCATCGCGGCTCTGGATTCTGATGGCGGTGGTCTTGTCATCTACTGCGCGCCAGATTTTTGGCCTTACTCTTGGGTTCCAGATCGTGCTGATCATGCGGCTTCCTTCCGTCTCTTGATGAGGTTGTGACCTGGCCACCATCCCGCGGGAGGTTGGGCGGAACTCGCATAGGTTGTGCACGCTTTCACGAGCGGGCAGGCTTCACAGATCGCCGCCATTTCTGTTTTGTCGTCTGCGGTGATCTGTCCCCGGTCGGCAACGTATCTGTCATCGTCAAGACAGTCAGGGGTGACATTTTCGAGCTGGTCGAGGAGTGCGAAGTAGTGCTGTTCTGCACCAGTTTTCATGTGGAGCATTCGGTGTCTCCTTCCGCTCGGAGCTTTGCTTCGTGCTCGTCACATAGGTCGTGAATCCGGTCAACGAAGTGGCGTGCGGTGTCGTACTCCATGAACCCGATTGCCTTCGTACCGGCGTAGAGAGCAATGAGTGGGCGGCTGCTTCCGTCTTGGATGCGGAAGTCATACTTCCTGGCCTTGATCCCGGTGAAGCGTTTCAAGAGGCACCTCCAATGGGTGTCACTGGGGCGAGAGCGCGTGCTCGTGCGCGGTTGAGTTTGTCGGAAGGTGGCATGAAGGTGGCGAAGGTGGCCTGATCTGATCCCCTGCCACCTTGGCCACCTTCGCTGCCACCTTGGGTTTCATCAACTGAGATGCCCCACACCCATCCAGCACCGAAGCCGGACTTCCTGGAGTCGATCCTGGGTGACTTGCACCTTCGTCTCGCGTCCTTCATCTCACTGTCGGAAAACCCTGCAGCACGCCCCGCTTTGAGCACGTCGCCCGCAGCTGATTCGTAACCGGGTTGACGTTCAAGGTGGTCGATGAGGAACTGTTGAGCGGCGTTGCGGTCGCTCTCGACTTGCTCCTCGCCTGACTGCCGTGAGTGGAGTTCGGCAACGGTGACCTCTGACTTACCGAGGCACTCGGCGCGCGCCACGGTGGCATGGTCACCGTTCGCGAGTGGGATGTCGACAGACTCAAGCCGGTACGCCAGGTTCAGGCCCTCTGACTGGCTGTAGCTGCTCTTGTCGACGGCGAGCACGATGGTGTCGTCCTCTTCGTTCTTCGCGACCGCGAGCACGCTCCTGGCAGCATCGGTGATCGCTGAGGACCCGCTGATCTTCCCGCGAACACTGTCCATGCCCTTCTTGTTGTGGGCGATGAGGATGACTGCGAGCTTGAGTTCTTTCGCGACCTCGGCAGCGAGCCGGTCGAACGAGGCCCGCACGTCTTCGCGCTTGTCGAGGTTCCCTGAAATGAGTGACGCGATTGGGTCGATCATGATCGCCGCCGCGGCGGTCTGCTTCACCGCATCAATCAGCATCGGGATGTCGGTGGGGAACGTCACAAACGTGTCGATCTCACCAGACGCGGTTCGCCTTGTGGCACTCATGAAGTGGACCTTCTCAAGGTCAGCCCCGGCAGCTTCCAGGCGCGGCCTCGTGACTGATGCCTCATCATCCTCCGGGGAGAGAATGATCACCTGTTGGGGTTTCCCCTTGTAGAAGCCGTCAAGCGTCCCCCTGGTGAGCTGCGCGAGGTAGGACAGGGCGATGGTGGTCTTCCCGATCCCGCTGTTCCCGGCGAGCACGGTGAGCGTGCCGAGTGGGATCAGATCCTTGGCGAGAAAGTGCACTTTGCGAGCTGTGATGTCAGCGGCTTTGGTGAGCTTAAGCTGCTTGTTCGGTTCTTCCTGGGTCATGTTGCTCCTCTTCCGCCTGGTCAAAGAACCGGGCCTCTTCGAGTTCGAAATGTTTCTGGAGTCGGCGCGCGTATTCCGCTTGCCGTTCTTTCGGGGTAAACGCCTGCATGTAGAGCAGGTCGCACTGGTGCTCGAGGTAGGTGATTTCTGTTTGCCGAGTCGAGAGCCCGTCTGCGTAGCCTGCGAAGTAGAACGCCGCCACACAAGGGGGAAGCTCCCACAGTTGGAGTGATCCATCCGTGAGAGCTTCCAGCCATTGCGCGAGATGGCGTTCTGCAATTTCGCTAACTGTGATGCGGGTCATAGCGACCCCAGTCGACGCCGCGAACGATGCTCTCGAAAGCGTCTTCCTCGCTCTTCTGATGCGTCCTGATCTCGGCTGCGAGTGAGTCGAGTCTCTTCGCGAACTCGCTCGATACTTCGACCGGTTTGGTGTTCATAGTCCGCACCCGATTCCGTGCTGCTCAGGTTCACCGGGTTCGGTGATGCGATGCAGCTCCGGCGTTTCAGCGATTGGTTCAAATATTGACGCGAGTGGAACACCAAGCACACGGCACAAGCCCGCGACCTGGGCCACAGTTAGCTCATCTTGGCCGTCCATCGCGTGCTGAACCATCAACGGGTCAAAGCCAGCGAAAGACCCCGCTTCGCGAGCGGTCATGCCGCACTCTTCAAGTGCAGCGTGGATGTTTGTTCGGGCAAGCGCTGTCATGCGCTGCGCCTCGGTCTGAAATACGTTCGCAGTCATGGTCATGCTCCGATCTCGGTACGGTGAAGAGCTGACGCGAGATCCGCAATCGCTTCGCCAAGCGCTTTCAGTTGGGTGCTGTCAGCGAAGTCGAGGCTAATCGAGTCGCGCCCAACGTTCGCGTGGAAATGAGCGCCGGTCTCCGCATACACGTGGCCTTTCGGCCAGAGGTTTCCGTCCGGATCCTCGGAGTCCTCCGTGGTGATGGTGACCGTCTGTGAGAGTTCCGCCTTCACGCCCAGATCCGTCAGTGTGATTTCCTTGGTGAAGCGCACGTTAATCTCGGGCCATTCGCCGAGAAGCAAGTCGGTGTTCTCTGCCCACTCTGGTGCCTCTACCGGTGGGGTCGGGTGCTCGGCGCAGTGCACGAAGTAGAGATCCTCGAATGTGTGCTCATCGTCGAAGTAGTACCTGGCGAGCACTTCCTCGGGCAGACCCTCAGCTACAGCACCAGCCTCGATGAGAGCCTGCAGCTTCTCGCTTCCATGGCCGATACGGTCAGCGAGCACCTGCTGACGGGTCTTCAAGATTCCATCGATGTACGCGAGCTGCTCGGTGTTGGCCGGGGTCACGGTGGTGGTGTTCATGTTGTTCTCCAAAGTCTTTGTGTGGGTGCTGGCGGCGCTCACTGGTCTGCCTGCTGCTGATGAGAGACGCGTCCGGACGTTGCCGGAATCTCCCGCCCGGGAAGGACATCGAGAGCCTGTCTGCGGTCGTCATCGAGGACCTCGGTGTAACGCTGGGTCGTGCTCAGTGACGAATGGCGCATCAATTCTTGAACGGCGCGAATGTTCGCCCCGCCTCGCACCAGCTCAGTGCCGAACGTGTGCCGCAACGAGTGGCCGGTCAGCCGGTGGTCAGTGATCCCGGCCCTGTTGCGTGCGTCAGTGAGTAAATCCGAGACTGAGTTGCCACGGATATGCCCGTCACGGCCACCCCGCGCTGGGAACCAATAGCCCGGCCCCATCGACGCGGCAAGCTCGCGGATCACCGGATGTAAAGGCAGGTAGTCAGTCCTGCCACCCTTCCCAAATATTTTGATCGTGCCCGCGTGCAGGTCGATGTCGTCAGAGTGCACGGCGGCGACCTCAGCGGCTCTCAGGCCTTGGTATGCCGCCAATAGGATCATCGAGCGAGTCCGCCGGTATGCCCCACTGCTCAACAGCTTGTCGATCTGTTCCTGCGTGTATGGCCTCGGGCGATGCGGGGGAACTTTCACAATGGGGAGCCTGCGCGCAGGGTTCTCCGTGATGACACCCTCCTCGCAGAGGAAGGTGTAGAACGCCATGAACACGTTCCGCATCGTCGCCTTCGATGCAGGCTTCAGATCATCACGCCCAATCTCGCGACGAAGGTGAAACGCTTTCACTTCCACCAGCGGCACGTCCTGGTGCCTAGACAGCTGAGTCAAGATCGACAGGCGCGTGCTGATCGTCCGCTTCGCCAGGTTCCCCGCACGCATGTACTCCAAGAACACTTCGAAAACTTCTTCGTTTGTCATGGCTTCCTCCATCGTCTGTAACACCCTCATTGGACTGCCTCAGCTTCTTTGAAAGCGGCCAAGATCGCGAGCGCTGCAAGGATGGTCAGGATGAGGAAGTGCAGCCCGTTCATGCGGTCACCGCCTGGCATCCGTCCATGTGTTGCGCGACTTGGAGCAGTGCTGCAGCGAGGTCTCGTGCACCAGCTGCGTCGACGTTGATCCGGGCATCCCACCCGTGGATCGCGATGACATTGCGCCCAGCCCACTCGATGTAATCGGCCTCGACGGTGAAACGATCACCAAACGCGGACTGAACCTCGACGCACAGGTTGGCTGTTTCCGGAGAATCCGGGAAGATAGTGTTAGACATTGAAAATGCCCCTCTCAGTTGGTGTGTTTTCGGTTGAACCCTCGTTGCTGCTCTCGTCGCCAAACTCGACAGCTTCGGGGGTTTTCTTTTTGGTAATGCTCTTCACGAGCCGAATGCTCTTGCGTGGCTCTCCCTTCGTGATGCGCTCCCTCTCCCGACGGCTTACCGTCTCGGTACTGAAGAGAAGAAGTGTCTTGATGATGAGAACTCCAAGCCGGTGATCAACGTGGATCAGAGGTTGGCTACCGTCATCGTTGTACGGGCCCTTGATTGTCCAGTCGCCAACCCCAAAGCTGAGACGCCTCGCAGTTTCTTCGAACGTGGGGTCACTCACTGAGTAGACCTTGGTCTCGTCCTGCTTGGAGTCAGCCGGGGAATTCACCATCCGGGATCCGTTGGGCGCTTGGCCGGAAGGACTCAACAGACGGCCTCCGCTGTGCCGGTCCGAGCAGTCGATTCCATCCACGCAGCAACATCATCTACGTCGTAGACCACTGTTTTTTGCGTGGGCTTGTAGTAGCGAGGCCCTTCCCCCCTGAAACGAAGCTGCGCAAGTTTTGCAGTAGTCATGCCGGGGATCATCTCCGCTATGTCCTCGGGGCTTCGATATTGCGAGAGCACTCGCACGGTCGTGGCGGTCATTACCTTCTCCAACTCATTCAGGACACAAAAACCGTTATTCTGTGTCTGACTATCACTATACACAGAATTGCGCGTATTGTGTCTAGCATGTCTCAGGAAAACATTTCCGCCCTTGGGCTAAACATCGCCCGTTACCGCAAAGCGGAAGGCTTGAGCGCGGCGGAAGTCGCTGATCGCGCAGGCGAAGGATTGAGTCGCTCGATCATTGCGAATCTTGAGAATGGGCGGAAGAACGATCTATCTCTTCGGCAGCTCATATCAGTCGCCAAGGTGCTCAGAGTTCCACCCGTCGCCCTCGCAGTGGACCTATTTGCCCCCGGGGAATCCGCTCCTTATCCGATGCCTGGACTCGAGCTGCCGATCTTCAACACCCAAACCTTCGAAATCGAGCCAACAAGAACGCCAACTCGTAACGTGGACTTCCTGCGTTGGTTTAGTGGCGAGTCGTTCTTCACAGAAGAGCCCTCAGATGGTGCGCCTGCGATGGCTCGGGGAGTCCTGAGCGCGTTGCACGGATACCGGCAATCCTGGAGCGCATTATCGCGGGCACTCCACCGCTTTGTAGGTTTCTCGCCCGATCCAGATAACGCTGAGGTCCAAGACGAGTTCGACAGAAGACATGAACGCGTCATTCAAGAGGCAGTAAGCACCGTTCGATGGGTCCATGAACTTCGATCGAAGGGCGCGCGAATTAGCGATGTCGAGAAGAGCATCCAGGAGACCCTAGATCGAGCGAACGTCAAGTTCGATTACGAGACAGACAGCCTGGAATTTCCGGTCTATGGCCATTACTTCGATTAGAAAGTAATCGGCAATGGGCAGCATCAGGCCGTACACGAACGCGAAGGGCGAGACGCTCTACCGCATCATCTTTCGCGACGCCGAGCACAAACAGACATCAAAGCGAGGCTTCACAAGCCAGCGAGAAGCGAAGCTCGCCCTCGGCAAAATCGAGAACGCCGTACACGAGGGACTCTACGTAGGCCATAAGCGCGGCATGATACTCGTTTCAGACCTCGCTCCAGCCTGGCTCGCCACCAAGAAGGCGACACTCAAGCCATCCAGCTACGCCGCGATCGATACGTCGTGGAATGTGCACGTTGAGAAACGTTGGGGTTCGGTGCCGGTCGCGAAGATCAAGCGTGAAGCGATCCAGGTATGGGCGAACAACCTCGGCAGAGGACCCACGACAGTTCGGCGCGCTAACGAGGTTCTTGCGGGCATCCTCGACACCGCGATCCCGACGAACATCAAGACAAACCCGGCGAGAGAGATCGCGCTCCCAAAGAAGAAGACTGCGAAGGCCCGCCGGTATCTCACCCACCAACAACTATGGAGTCTCGCCGAGGCTTCTTCCAGTCACCAGGTGCAGGTTCTCACACTTGGATACTGTGGCATCCGTTGGGGCGAGCTGACAGCCCTTCAAGTTCGCGATCTCGACCACGAG
Organism: Leucobacter shiyiweii; assembly: GCF_052446065.1. GTDB lineage: Bacteria > Actinomycetota > Actinomycetes > Actinomycetales > Microbacteriaceae > Leucobacter. The sequence goes on from NZ_CM127080.1 coordinate 2,029,218, forward strand.
AAGCAACTACTCACGGTGAACAAGAACGTCGTCCTCATTGGCTCCAAGCTCGTGCCCGGCACACCTAAAGGCGGCGATTCGCGCCGAGTGCCAGTGCCGACAAGAGTCTGGGATCTCCTTGTCGAGAGCACGAAGAAAAAGTCGCCTGAGGCGCTGATCTTTCCGAACGAGTACGGCGGGTTCATCAATCCCCCGTCAGGCGGCAAGAGTGGTCGCAACTGGTGGGTGTCAGCATTGAAGAAGGCCAGCATCGAGTACCTGCCGATCCATGACCTCCGCCACACCGCTGCGAGCCTCGCCGTTGCTTCTGGTGCACACGTAAAGATCATTCAGAGAATGCTCGGTCATAGCTCCGCAGCGGTCACCCTTGACGTGTACGCAGATCTCTTCGAGGACGACCTTCATGTGCTTACGAGCCGCTTGGATTCCGCTATAGAGGCATCATTTGTTGCCAAATCTGTTGCCAAAGACCCTGAGCAGACAAAAGAAAAGACCCCACAGGCCGCATAATCATGCTGTTCTGAGGGGTCATATCTTTCGGTGCCCCAGATAGGAATCGAACCTACGACACCTTCTTTAGGAGAGAAGTGCTCTATCCACTGAGCTACTGGGGCAAACAGAACGAGTCTAGCGAACCGACACCGGTGGCACGAAAATGGGGCACCGCCGGTGGCGATGCCCCATTCGAGCCGTGAGGCCGAAGAAACCTAGAAGCGAACTACGCCGCTCGGTGCACCATTCAAGAACGCACTGGCGACCACAGTCTGGTTGCCATTGTATCCGCTGTGCACGGCTTGGCCGTTGCCGATGTAGATCGCCGAGTGAACACCCGACCAGATCAGCACATCTCCGGGCGCATAGGCACCATCGGTGACAAGAGCGCCACCCAGAGCGGTGTGCTCGCCTACCCGCGTGCCAAGGTCACCCGCAGGGATGCCCACTGCGCGCAACGAACGCTCGACGAGCGCCGTGCAGTCTTGGAACTGACCGAGCTGCGCGTACGCTGCGGAGACGATGCCCGCGGCACCGGCACCTGAGGGAACGTCGGCCCGAGCCGCGGTTGCCGTCGCGACACCGGCACCTGTAGCCTGTGCCGTGCGAGCCGCTTCCTCTGCTACACGAGCCGCTTCCTCTGCAGCCTGCTCCTGCGCGAGAACCACTGAGCTCACCTCTGCCGCCACTGCCTCAACGGGAACCAGTGCATCTGCGCCATCTTCGGTCAGGAGCGACTGCGATTCTGCAGCCATGGCAAAACCGTCGGGCATGCCCGAGGTATCGGGAGCCGCGTATGCGGGAAGTGCGAACACACCCACCATGCCGACGCTGAGTGCGCCTGCGCCAACCATGCGAGCGAGATGCTTAAGCGAACGGGTACGAGGAGCGGATGCCGTCTGGGCCACTACCTCAGTACCGGACGCCTGAATTGTGCCGGTGTGCTGAGTCACGAGTCAATAAACCTTACGTTTGCCTGTGTTTTGGTGGGAGTACGGCCCGCGTGGGCCAAAACCTCTTTCGAGCCTAACCGAAGATCACGGAATTGTCACACTCAGATGCAACTTCTCCCAGGAAGGCAGAATTTCCGCATGAAATCAAGGAATTCTGATCCATCGATTGTTTGAGGTCGAGCGAAATCTCAACCTATGGTTGAGGGTTTTCGGCACTGTTTCGGCCCTGTTGCCCCCGGCGCTGGCTAGACCACTCCCTGATCGAGCATGGCCTGCGCCACCGTCACGAACCCGGCGGAATTCGCCCCGAGCACGTAATCGCCGGGTCGTCCGTACCGCTCCGAGGCCGCATAACTCGAGTCGTGCACGTCGCGCATTATGCGATGCAATCGAAGCTCACTTTGTTCGAAGTCCCAGCGATCCCGCGATGCGTTCTGACTCATCTCGAGCGCGGAAGTCGCCACGCCACCGGCGTTGGCAGCCTTGCCCGGCGCGAAAAGCACGCCGGCCTGCTGGAACAGCGCGACTGCGTCGGGGGTCGTGGGCATATTCGCGCCCTCAGCGACCACACGTACGCCTCCATCAAGCAGCGACCTGGCACCAGCTGCGTTCAACTCGTTCTGCGTTGCACAGGGGAAAGCGAGGTCGCCGGGAACGTCCCACACTGATCCACCAGCAACGAAGCGAGCACTCGGGCGGCGTTCCGCGTACTCCGAAATACGGGCACGCTCGACCTCCTTCACCTGCTTGAGTAGCTCAATATCGATGCCCTTTTCGTCCACCACGTACCCGGAAGAGTCGGAGGCCGTGATTGCGGTACCCCCGAGCTGGGTCACCTTCTCAATGACGTAAATCGCCACATTGCCCGACCCCGATACGATCGCGCGGCGACCTTCGAGGCCCTCGCCCGTGCGGGCCAGCATCTCTTGCGCGAAGAAGACAGCACCATATCCGGTCGCCTGTGTGCGCACCTCGGCGCCACCCCAAGCCTTGCCCTTGCCAGTGAGTACGCCCGATTCGTGCTGATTGGTGATGCGCCGATACTGACCGAAAAGGAAGCCAATCTCACGCGCACCGACGCCGATGTCTCCGGCGGGTACGTCGATATTCTCGCCAATATAGCGGTACAGCTCGTTCATGTAGCTCTGGCAGAAGCGCATCACCTCGGCCGTGCCCTTGCCGCGTGGATCGAAATCGGCGCCGCCCTTGGCGCCTCCAATTTGCTGCCTGGTGAGTGCGTTCTTAAAGATCTGTTCGAAGCCGAGAAATTTGATGACCGAGAGGTTCACGCTGGGGTGGAAACGCAAGCCCCCCTTGAACGGCCCGAGTGCCGAGTTAAACTGCACGCGGAAGCCACGGTTCACCCGCACCTGACCCTCGTCGTCAACCCACGGCACGCGGAACATGATCTGCCGCTCAGGCTCAACCAGTCGTTCCAAGATGCCCGCCTCGATGAACTCGGGGTGTTCCCGGAGTACCGGCACCAGGCTCTCGAGTACTTCGTCCACTGCCTGCATGAACTCAGGCTCGTGGGGGCTCCGGGCCTCGACGATTTCCGCTACGGCACTGACGTGTGCTTCGGGGGTGATGCGTGACACAGGTTCTCCTCTGTGGTTTATCGGCTCCATCTGCGGCAGCCAGTACTCAGCCCACCGCAACTGTCGGTTGGGTGGAATTACTGGGTAACGAAAATGTGAGCGGCGATCTCGCCCGGGAGGTCGAGGGCTAGGGCTTCGGGACCGGGATCCACCAGGGAATCTGGGAACACCGTGATCCTCACCAGCCCATCTATGTAGGCAAAGGTGGCCATCGCGCCTGGCTTGATGCCCGCCTGATCGAGAAGGCGCAGCAGCTCAGGGTCGACCTGCGCTGGCTCAGCTAGATTGCGGATCCGTGCAGTGACCGGCTCAGGGCCACTGGCAAACAACGAAACCGCGCTCTTCACGTCAGCCTGAAGGGGCATGACCGCACGGGAGCCGAGCTCTTCAAGACCCGGAATGGGGTTGCCGTAGGGCGATTCCGTGGGGTTGCCAAGAATACCGAGAAGCTTGCGCTCGACCTGTTCGCTGATCACGTGCTCCCAGCGACAGGCTTCTTCGTGGACGTACTCCCACTCGAGGCCAATGACATCTGCGAGAAGCCGCTCAGCAAGGCGGTGTTTGCGCATGACACGTACAGCTTTCGCACGTCCCGAGTCGGTCAGCTCAAGGTGCCGATCGCCACTCACCACAACGAGCCCGTCTCGTTCCATGCGGCCAATGGTCTGCGACACGGTCGGACCTGAGTGCCCCAGACGCTCTGAAATGCGCGCGCGCAAAGGCACGATGCCCTCTTCCTCGAGTTCGAGTATGGTGCGAAGGTACATCTCAGTCGTGTCAATGAGGTCAGTCATTGCCGCCTTTCCCATGCTGTGCCGCCCCTTAGTTTAGGCTATGGTCGCAAACCTGCTCGGCGAGTGCGGCGTGCGCAATAGAATTGCCGCATGGCTGAAATCACCATCCCCGCTGACCTCCTGCCCGCCGACGGTCGCTTTGGTTGCGGCCCCTCGAAGGTGAGAGACGAACAGCTTGCTTTCCTCGCCTCCCAGCAGCCGGGTGTGCTCGGCACCTCGCATCGCCAGACACCTGTCAAGAACCTCGTCGGAAGCCTGCGTGACGGACTCTCTGAACTGTTTCGTGCACCAGAAGGCTATGAGATCCTGCTGGCCAACGGAGGCGCCACGACATTCTGGGATTCGGCGGTTCACTCGCTCATCGAGCGCCGAAGCCAGCATCTTGCGTTCGGCGAGTTCGGCGCGAAATTTGGCAAGGCGGCTGCGGCAGCACCATTTCTTGAGGCGCCCGATGTGCGCTCGGCAGATGGTGGATCACGCTCCGAGGTTCTCCCCACTGAGGGGATCGATGTCTATGCATTCCCCCACAACGAAACGTCCACTGGTGTCATGGCCGAGGTGCGGCGCGTGCACGGCGACTCGGGAGCGCTGACCGTGGTTGACGCAACCAGCGGTGCGGGCGGGCTCGATTTCGATGCCACCGAGGTTGACGTCTACTACTTCTCCCCGCAGAAGAACTTTGCGAGCGACGGTGGCATCTGGTTTGCCCTGGTCTCGCCCGCAGCAATCGAGCGGATCGAGCGGGTCACCGCCTCTGGTCGTTACATCCCTGAAACGCTCAACCTCGCTGGCGCCATCGAGAACTCACGAAAGAACCAGACGCTGAATACGCCCGCCGTCGCGACGCTCGCGATGATGGACGAGCAGGTGCGGTGGATCAACGCGCAGGGTGGCCTGAGCTGGGCGGCCTCGCGCACGGCCGAGTCCTCGGCTGTCCTGTATGACTGGGCGGAGAAGACATCCATCGCGAATCCCTTCGTCACGAATCCCACCCACAGATCAAACGTCGTAGTGACGATCGATTTCGACGAGTCTGTCGACGCGGCGGCGATCTCGGCGGCGCTTCGCGCGAATGGCGTGGTTGATACCGACCCCTACCGGAAGCTCGGGCGCAACCAGTTACGTGTAGCGACGTTCACTGCCATCGAGCCCGACGACGTACGTGCGCTGACCGGCTGCATCGATTACGTTCTCGAGCGACTGGGGTAGACCGCGGATCACATCTGTTGTCACGCGTCTGCGGTTCGGCGTCCGACCCGCTTGAGGTCGGACGCCGAAGCGAGCGCGGCATTGCTCAGGAGTGGATGTGCGAATCATCCTCGGGAGCAATCACAGCGAGAGCGGAAGGCGCCACCCCGACATTGACCACCCGCGGCTCCGAATCACCGTCTCGTGAGAGTTCCACCACACGCTGCTCCGCCGGGTCAGAGATGTAGAGATGGTGCGCGGTCACGACAAGCTGTGGGGTCACACCCCCATGCCCTGCAGGTATCTCCCACGGAGCGATTACGGCGACGGTGTCGAGAATGGCAGAGCCATGAAGTGCGGGACACGTGTCAAAGGTCTCGATAAGTTCCCCGGCCTCGGTATAAGCAGCGACGCCGGACGCTGTCTCTTCGCCGGGAACGGTCATGAGAAGGCCATCGAATCGCGGAATGGCGACACCGTGGTGCGGCGCAACCGCCGTTTGGGTCATGAACGGCGCGGGAGAATCTCCCGTCAAGGAATGTTCGGTGAAGACTTTCGCGGCACCTTCACCGTCATAGAAAATAGCCACTTTGCCGTTGGCGTGTTCAACGTGGGTAGGAGTAACGCCAGAGGCTGCCACCGAGCTGGCGCTCGGCTCCTGCACCTGCAGATCCTCATGATCTCCATGGGAGACCATTTTGAGACCCGAATCGACAACCCACGTGTTGCCCGAGGTCATGTCAGTGACGACCACCTCACCGCTCGCACCAAGCGGGGTGAGAAACGGGGTTGTGCCCAGCGGAAAGCTTGCAAGCTCGTCGCCGTCAGCTGCGTCTCGCACAGTGACTCCGTCTGCACTCGAGATCACCAGGCGAACTGGTAACTCAGTTTCTTGATTGCTCGACTCGCTTGAGAGGTTCGTGTCGGTATTGGCTGCCGGCGCACAAGAGGTCACCCCGAGCGCCGTGAGGAGAAGAACTGAACCGACTATTGGTGTGTATTTTTTCATGATCACCACTATACATAATGATTACCATTCTCAATAAAGCCGACATGATTGAAGTCGTCATGACACAGTTCCTCACTGACAAAAACCGCCGGGTCCAAGTGCACTGAGGCATTCGGACCCGGCGGCGAGACGTGGCACGGGCGTTCGTTGCGAGCTGACGGGCTATGGACTCCGCCTGCGGGAACGGTGACGCGTCACCACTCTCTAGGCGGGGCGGTGGAAGTTATAGGGGGGACCTCCCACCGCCCCGGGCTTTGAAATTTCTATGTCGGAACGACCTCCTCGACGCGGCCCATCCGCCAGACATAGGCGGAGGCAATCAGGATCCCGCCGCCCAGCCCGACTGCCCACCAGGGGAAGCCGGGGACGTCCGGGTTCGCACCAGCTCGTTCGAGGTCTCCGATGGGAGTCGGGATGATCCGCTCCCCGGTTACAAGGATCCTGTGACTATTGATGCCCAATGGGGTGCAGGTGACGAGCGTCATAAGATCTTTGCCAAGTTGTGGGGTGAGTGTCTGAGTCTCGTCAGGTTGTACAACCTGGGTTGACACCACCCGATACGTGAGCACTTCCCCGAACACCTCGACGGTAAACGTGTCACCTATCTCAACGCGGTCGAGATGGTTGAACATCTCGGCGTTGGCGAGCCCGCGATGCGCGGTGAGCACCGAATGTTGCGAGACACCGCCTACGGGCAAGGAAGTTCCTTGCAGGTGCCCCACACCCCGCTCAAGCGTTTCATCTGCAGTGCCATGGAATATGGGAAGATCTACGTTGATGCTGGGTACCCTCAGACGAGCCATCGTGCCGTCGGCGTCGGCCCGCAACAACCCTTCGTAGTCGAGGTCGCTGCTCGCGGCACCGTCGCTGGTCGGAAGGTTGGAGTTCGGTGCCACAAGCGCACCGCCGACGAGCGCCTCGTTGTAGCTGCGAGCCTTCAGGATCTCGGCCTCGAGCCTGGTGGGCGATTCCTGTTTCAACGAGGTACCTACCGAGCTAATGATGAGGGACTGGTTGTACTGCGCAAACCAGCCAGCAATGTTCGGGTACATGAACACCAGGAGCCCGACCAGCGCAACGAGCGCCGTGAGAAACGCGAACCGCGGGAATCTCCAGGAACGCACCACCGCAACGGAGGATGACGCGTGCGGCCCCTGCGTTGCGGTGGTGCTCATGATGTCCCCCGGTCAATATGGTGTGAATTGAATTGTTGGGTGTGCGGTGGGGCGGGAGGGGTGTACCTCCCGCCCCGTTAACAGCGATTACTGCTCCGAAACGCCCTGCTTGCGCCGGGCCGTGGCGAGCCCGACACCACCTGCGGTGAGGAGCAGTGCGATACCGCCGATCATGAACGCGGCCGTTCCAGTCGAACCCGTCAGCGGCAGCCTCGGGGCGCCTTGCTGGGTGTTGTTAATCACCACTGGCACTACGGTGCTGGCCGCCCCGGCGTTCACGGTGACCTGCGTCCACGCGCCATCGCCCTCGGGAAGCACGTAGCCGGTTGGAGCCTTGGTCTCTTGCAGCCAGTACGTCTTTGAGAGTGTGTCGTTACTGCCGACCCAGAGTCCGTCGACCACGATTTCGCCGTTTGCGTCTGTGACGAGCGTGCCCGCCTCAGCAAGTGCTGGGCCGTTCTTCGTCTCGTGCAGCGTGAACTCCGCCCCTTGCAGGGTGTTGTTCGGGGCCACGGCAGCCTTCTTGATGACCTTGAGAGGGCCCCAATTGGTCTGCGGGTAGCCGGTCTCTCGCACGGAGTCATTGACGTTCACGATCGCGTGGTTCGGGATCAAGCCACCGGTCTCGCCTTCACCTAACGAGTCCACCGTGGTGGAGGCCTCGACGATGACGTTGTCGGCTCCTGCGAGCAAGGCGAGCCCCGCTGGTGTGAGCGTAATGACGACGTTGCCGCTGACTGAGTAGTGGGTGATGGGCACGAGCTCCGTGTCGTCGATTTTCACTACGGCTCCCGTGAGTGTCAGTCGTGGATCCAGCGTGTCGGTGATGACGAACTTGTTGTAGGTGCCGCCTGTACCGAGCTCTGGGATCGGCGCAGTGATGGTCCACACCACTGTTGAACCGATAACGACCCCATCGGGTGCAGCGACGGTCTTCTCTGGGTTCGTCGTGTTCAGCTTGTTCTTGGGGTAGACGTGCACGTCGTATAGCCACGTGCTGTCGCTCGCCTGTGGGTAAGGCACAGTCACCAGGAAGGGTTGAATTGGGGTGACAATCTGGTTCGGGCCTGCGCTCGTTTCTGTCACGAGATACATCCCGTACGGGAGGTTCGGAATGACCGCGATTCCGCCCGCGAGGGTAGTTGCTGTAGCTGTCGGCGGGGCAACTTTGCCAAAGCCATCTTGCGCACCCATCACTCGTGCGACTGTCGCGCTCTGCGCAGCATCCCAGCCAGCTGCGGTCGTCAGGTCGATCGCCGAGCCGTCGTAGGTGACTCGTTCGATACTGAACTGCACCCCCTCGAGGCCTGCACCGAGCGCCGCGATCTTCGCCGGATCGGTGATGACCTTCCCGTTGCCGGCTTCGCCCGGGTCGCCCGCGTGCTTGTGGATGGTGAGGGTGCCCGTGGTGCCGGTGATATTGGAGACGCTCGGCCCGACCACTGGTGCGTCGTGCTCATCAGCCGAGGCGGCACTGCTCAAGGTGACGGTGCCGATAAGCAGGAGAGCGGTGGCTCCCATTGCGGCGAGCGCACGCTTCGCGAACCTCCCGCGGTTTTCGTGATTCATGATCTTTTCCTCTCGTCGGGCGGCATCTTTGCGCGTCCGGTTCATGAGACTGGTGATGTGGTTGGTTATTGGTCGTTGCCCGGGATGTGGATCCCGGCCGGCGACTCCCCCGTGTCGCGTTGCTGTCGTCACATCACCTCCGGAGTTCGACGAAGACGATATGCATAGGTTGCCCCGAAGAGCAGAGCGAAGAGCGCGATACCTAGACCTGCAATGCTGAAAATGTCGGAGCCAAGGCCACCCGTGAGCGGCAGTGCAACTCCGGGTTGCTGCTCGTTCTCGAATTCGCCCTTGTCGATCACGGTTCCCGCGTTGAGCGCCTCAACAGTGAAGGTGAACTCCGCGCCGCCGATGTATCCCGGGGGCGCCTTCGTCTCGGTCACGGTGTAGCTACCCCAAGCGAGCTCTTCGAGCTCGAACTGGCCCGCTGCCGGGTCCACATCCGGGCCGAGGCACGGGGCACTGGTGCAGTCCACGATCGCAACTTCCGTGACGGCCGGTGCTGGGCCAACGATCTTCCATTCGGATCCGCCGAGCAGGTCACCGTTTACCGCATCAACCTTTGACCACGAGACCGCACCCGGAAGGGGTGTATTCGTTGCGTCACCCAGGTCGACAGTGGTGCCGCCGTTGGTCACATCAATGATGAACTCGAAGTAACCATCCCCGGAGTAACCGACAGGAGGCTTGGTCTCCGTCAGTGTGTAATCACCCCAGGGAAGATCCACTAGCTTGAACTGACCCGCGATCGGATCGTGGTCGAGGAATGCGCCCACCGCGCAGGGTGCGGAGATGCAGTCAACCACCACGGTGTCTGCGGGTACATTCGGCCCGGTCAGCGTCCACTCGGATCCGTCCAGTAGCTCCTCGGTATCAGCCGCGATCTTCGACCACGTGACGTCAGCTGGCAGCGGTGTCTCAGTGTTGGTAAATACACATGACTGCTTCGCTTCCCCTACCGTGAGACTCAGCGCTACCGATGCCTGATCACCTGAGACGACAACGGAGTCTGTCAGATCAACAGCGTTACAAACGACCTGTGTCAACGTCCAACCAGGCTTGATCGTCTCTGACAGGGTCACAGTGGCACTCTGGCCGGAGGGTTCGGTGAACCGCATACTCCATTTCGCGAGATGGTCGTTCGCGGGGCTGGTCGTTTGCGGCGTCGCCCCGAGCAGCGTGCCCGGGCTTTCCACTGCTTTCACCGCTCCGAAGCTCCAGTCGTCGACCAGCGTCGTCGTGTCGCCTGCAGCAGACACCGTGGTCTTGCTGACTTCAATCGGCACTTGGCAGGTGGCTGCTGTTGCGATGTCGCCAAGAATCCCCCCGAGGCTCTCCCAAGCCCCGACGAAGAAGTCTCCCGGGCCGGACACCGACCGCAAGTTGATCTCTCCGAGCGGATTTCCGATCGCGTTTCCTACCCCGACTGTCCATACAGAGATACCTTGGGCCTTGATTGCATTGGCAGAGAGCACCGCATTCTCAACCGAGTGGAACCTCACGTCATAGCTGGAACTGCTCGTTCGGCTGTAGTTCGGCGCCCCGTCGGTGATCATCATCGCGAGGTCGTACACTCCCGGGCTAGCCGCAGCGAGCGTTGCTGCCCGCTGGAACCCGTCATCCCAATTCGTGCCGGCAGCGTAGTTTCCGCCGTTAAGCACCCCATTCCTGAGGGTCGTGATTAAACCGGGACTGTCTGCAGACGTCAGACTGGCGATACCAAAGGTGTTGGGATTCGCTGCGGTAGCGTTGAACGTTACGACCGAGATGCGAGAGCCCGTCCCCTGTAACGATTCGATGAGCTGTTCCAAACCGTTCGCATAGTCAGTGCGCTGCGCCGCCGATATTGATGTCGAGAGATCAAGAATGAGCGCGACATCTAGACCAGCCACACAGTCAGGCACGAGCTGCGGGTTATTGAGAGCGTTAGTGGTTTTACCGATGCTCGTGGTTGCTCCGCTTCCCTCACGAGGAATCTGCTGAGTCTGACCAGCAGTGACAGTTGCCGTTCTCCCCGGGTAGGGGCTCGATGTGTCTACGGTTCCCAGGGGCCCGGTTGCAATGTGCTGAAGAGCGAATGTGCCAGCTCCTGCTGACTCCTCAACGACCCAGTAGGCATTCCCGTTCGCCGATGACGGAAGAGTCATCGTGCAGGATGTCGCAGGTGCTACACCAATCGTGCAGGTAGCCCAAGCATCGGGTATGGGCGAACCGACGGCGGAAGAGGTGCCCGTGTAGAGGCGGAACGTGGCACCAGCAAGATTCGATGTGGATCCGCGCAGAACCTCCTTGTTCACGGTGATCTTTGCGCAGTTTGAGGGCGGGTTCACGGTGACAGGTTCGACCCATGCCTGGATGTTCTTGTTTCCTGTCCATGATCGAATGTATCCCGTGGAACCAAGCGTTGACGGGCAACCCTGTTGGCCGACGAATTCCGAGCTGAGCGTGAGGCTCAGCACCATCGTGAATCCGCCGTCGGGTGACGACAGCGCGTTTGCGACAGGCACACAAGCGCCCGGATAATTCGCCGGGGAGGTATAGGTGCAGCGTTGCGTCGTGTAATTCTGCTGATTGCTGTTCTCGATGATGATCACCATGCCGCCCTGCGAACGATCCGGCTGCGGGACGAGTGTGGTGCCTGAAGCAGCACCCCAGCGTTCCGGTGCGACCGTGTACTCAATCGACCAGCCCTTGGCACCGGTTGCGCTTGGGCGGGTCCAAGTTGCGCCCAAGATCCAGTTCGAACCCGACTGTGTGAACGACGAAGCAAATGAGTCGATTTCCGTCGCTTCGGCCGGACTTCCGGAGGAATACCAGGTCAAAGGATCACTACTGTCGAAGCTCGGCTGGTAGGCACCCGTCGGTTCAGCACCTGGTGGTGCAGCAAGCAGGCCTATGTCTGGCGCACTGGATCTCGCAGACGACTGGGGCTCTTCGACCGGATCCTGGCCAGAAATGTGCAGCACGAGTGTTGATACAGCCGATTCTGGAGTCGATACAGCCGCAACGTCCGCCCAACTCGCACCTTCGACCTCATATCCGGCAGGGGCTGCCACGGGCTTGACCCTGAGGGTGTCCCCGACCACAACATCATGCGTGGCCGTGGGATCTCGACGATCCACTAGTTGTTTCACCAGAAACTGACCGGCGACCGGATCTAGATCCGCGCCCGCGTAGCCGTCCTGACCCACATTGTCGGCAACGTGGGCACTGATTGCGCTCATCCATTGACTGTCGGCCCCGTCATCAGCGAGCCCGTCGTTGCGTGGGCCCTGGAGCTCAATCGTCGTTCCCGCTACGAGAGCGTCCGCTTCGTCAGCGACACGCCAACGAACATACGGTGGTTCAGGTAGTGCAGTGGCGGACTCAACTGTTGGTTCTGCTACTGCGGGTGGAGCTGACTCTTGCACCGGAGCGGGTGGCGCTGGAACTGCTTGCGGTGCCGGCTGCTCGACGGGTGGCAGAGGCGGCGCAGGCACCGGCTCAACGGGCGGCACCGGAGGTGCGGGGTCGGGTTCAGCGGGCGGTGCGGGTTCGACAGGCGCCGGCGGAGCTGGTTCGGGCGTCGGCTCGGCGGGTGCTGTCGGTACCGATGGATCCGCCGGCGCCTCCTCCGCGAGAGCCGGGGCCGCCCCCAGCATAAGGAATGCACTCACGCTGAATATCGCTATGAGCTTTCGAGTGCGCTCTCTTGCTTTGCGCTGTATGTACACGATGTGCCCCCATGGCCTGGGAGCAACTGCACAGTGAACAGCCTCAAGTCACTGGTCGAAAGAAGAACAACCTCCGTGTTCGACCGTTTCGCTCGAGCGCGCCCCCCGTCGCAGCTGCTGCCGCATTGTTGGGGCCTGAACCTCGAAACCTTCATCGATGCCGTAACCCCGAATTCCCTCACAGGCTAGGAATCGAATGGGTCGGCAGACATCCGTGAGAATTACGTATCTTTTTGCACGTGCTACAAAAATGGATGATATACATCCGATTGTGGATCGAGCGAAGAGCGTCGGGTGGAAGAAATAACGCCCGGTCCCCTTCTGGGGTCCGGGCGTTATTTCTTATGAAGCTCGGCTACTCGTCTTCCGACGCATCACTTTCTTCGTCGGAATCTTCGTTCAGCTCATCTTCGTCGAGTTCGTCGTCGGACTCATCGTCGCCGTCCGAATCATCGTCTTCGTCGTCGCCCTCTTCGTCAATATCGACGCCGTCGATCTCATCATCGAAGTCACTGAAATCGTTCTCCAGCAAGTCATCCTCGGGATCGATTTCATCCTCATCGGCAAGCTCAGCTGCTGCTTCTTCTGCAGCGGCAGCCTCGTCGATTGCCTGGCGCGATTGCGTCTCTCGGTACTGCGCTAGTCGCTGCGACCACGGCACCCACTCCGGCGCGGTTACCGCGCCGGCGCCGGGAAGGAGCTCAACTTCGAGCACGTTAATGTCGGAATCTTCGTCAACACGAGCCAACGTCGCCGCCCAGCGCCACCCGGGGTAACCGGGAAGTCGGCATTCAAAGTACAGCGTCACTACATGCGCTTCGTGCGCCTCATGTCCGTCTTCCGAACCGATGGTTTGCGCGTCGGTGATCTCGGCGAGCGCGGCTCGCGCCTGGTCGCGCGCTGCGAGCAGCACCAAATCGGGCGCTATTTCCTCAACGGCACGCTCACCAGTGGAATCGGAGCCCTCAGTAGGAATTACGTATTCAGAATCCGCTTCATTCGCCTCAGATTCGAGGGGCTCGGCGGCGCGCCGTTCCGGGTCGTTTTGGTTTGCTGCGGTGCTCTCGCTCGCCTCAGACATCAAAGTCGTCCGCTACACGGCGCAACATGGTCGCAACCTGCCGCGCCTGCTGCCGCTCAGGGTATTGACCATGCTTCAAACGTTCGCCGAGCCCGTCGAGTAGCTTCACCAGGTCTTCGATGATGATGGCCATCTCATCGGCGGACTTGCGGTTGCGACGCGCCAGCTTCGGGGTGTCAATCACCCGCACCGAGAGCGCCTGCGGGCCGCGACGGCCTTCGGCAACGCTGAACTCCACGCGAGTACCCGCGACCACCTCGTGGTCTGCCGGGAGCACAGAATTGTGGAGGTATACCTGCTGCCCGTCGTCTCCCTGAATGAAGCCGAAGCCTTTTTCCTCGTCGTAGAACCTGACCTTGCCGTTCGGCATGACCCGCCCTTTCACTCTCAGCGCCTGGCCGCGTCTCTCGCGGGCGCGCTCACGCTCGATTTCAGGGCGAAGGGCCCCGATTCAATCCCCCCAGTCTACCCACCCAGGCTCTGTGCCCGCCGGTCACGGTCAGATGCCGGGCGGTAGAATACGAAGGATGTCTACAGACTCCAGCAAGTTTCCCGTCGTTGAGCGGCTGCTTGCCTATTCTTCACTCACGATTATCGCAGTCGCCGTCGCCGCGTACCTCACCACGCTCGTGGTGGCCATGGTCGGTGGCCGAGACGCGCTCGCCGCGAGCATGTGGCCGGTGGTGGTGTGGATCTCCTACGTGGGCCTTCCCATCGGGTTCATCCTTCTTATTGTCTTGCTGGTTCTCAATTTCAGTCGCCGAGGCTCACGCCGGGGCGAGAAGTAGCGGGGCACTGTAATCATGGGTGGCACACTTGCTCTGGCCGCGTCTATCGCACAGCTCAGTCGCATCGAGGTGCGCGGCTTGCTCGACGCACGACGGGTCCAGACCCCCGGGTCGCTGCACGACCCTCTGGGGCTAGCTATCGAGCTCCTGCGCCCCGAATCAGTGTCGCGCGCAATCGCGACGGTCGATCGCGTTGGCCTCCAAACGCTGCAGGCCCTCACCCAAGGCGAAGACTCACGTACCGATCCCGCGGCGCTCGACGCGCTGCGCTTGCAGGGCCTCGTTGGCCGTGACGAACACACCGGCGCGACGGTGCCTTTGCCCGAGGTTACCGAGGCAATTGAGCGCGCGTTGGGAGCCGAGGCGCTCTCTTCCTCCGATCCCACGGCTTCTCATCACCCTGCCGACACCTCCCGGTGGTTTGGCGAGGCTCTAACAGCTGTTCGGCGTGCTGCCGCGTTACTTCGGGTGCTTGCGTCGCAGCCGCCGCGCCTGAGCCGCAAGGGCGCCGTCACTGCAACTGCGGTGCGGAGCCTCGCCGAGAGCACGCACGGTGACGCGGCGAGCACCGGGCACTTGCTCTCAGTCTTGCAGCTTGCCAACCTGGTTGAGCCGATGGCTGCGGGCCGCCCCGGGAGTTCCACCGTTGTGCTCGTCACTTCGGAGCGCGCCACCGAATGGTTGGGTCAGCCGTACCCCGAACGGTGGCTCGATCTCGCTTGGGCATTCACACAAAAACTCGATCCGCAGGTGCGTCGCACCCTCGACCTTGCGTCAGGCGACCTAGAACTCGCAGCCGGAGCACTGCTCGCGCACGAGTACCCACTTCTGCCCGCGACCGCGCGCGATGCGGCGAGCGACTACGCCGCGACCGCCGAGGTGCTCGGCCTGACCACCCACGGGCAGCTCTCCCCTGCGGCCGTATGCCTCTTTGCGGGTGACCGGGCCGCCGCGCTTGAGGTCGCTACTCGAGACCTGCCCGAGCCCGTGGCCGGAGTATACGTGCAACCTGACCTCACGGTCGTGGTGCCCGGTCCGCTCGTCCCCGCCGACGAGCAAGCCCTGTCGGAGATCGCAGAAACCGAGCAGCTCGGCACCGCCGCCGTGATGCGGTTAACCCTGTTGTCACTGACCCGGGCGCTGCAGCAGGGGCAGAGCACCGCAGCTATCCGCGCGTTCCTGACCCGAGTCTCACTGACTGGCATTCCTCAACCGCTTGACTTCATGCTGACCGACCTCAACCGAGCGAGGTGGCCCGCAGATGCCCATATGCGTCCTGGCGATGCATGGATTTCTGACGGGCGAGCCCGAGCCACTGCGGCTCGCGATGCGGCGGCCGCAAATCCGCGAAGAGTCACTTCGGCCCCCACCTTTGAGACCACACGCGACGTAGCTGCAGAACTCGACGCGCTCGCGGATCGGGTGTTTGAGGCAACGCAGGCCGCCTCCGGGGCGGGCGATCTCAGTCGCAAGCTTGAGCTCGCGATTCGTGACAAGAGTCCCGTGCAGGTCACGGCTGCTGCGGGCAGTGATGAGCGCACCTTCACCCTGCTGCCCGTTGCCCTGACCGGTGGGCGGCTGCGTGCGACCGATCAGGTTGCGGGCGTCGAGCGAACATTGCCGCTGTCTGCGATCGTCGCGGTAGCACCGGTACCTGCGTAAACTGATTCGTTATGACTCTTGGCCCCCTGATCGTTCAGAGCGACCACACCGTTCTGCTCGAAGTGGCACATCCTGATGCTGAGGACGCACGGCACGAGCTTGCGGTATTCGCTGAACTTGAGCGTGCCCCCGAACACATCCATACGTACCGCGTAACGCGACTTGGCCTTTGGAATGCCCGGGCCGCTGGCCACACCGCCGAAGAGATCGTCGCGACCCTCGACCGCTACGCCAAGTTCCCTGTGCCCACCTCCGTATCGGGCGAGATCGCCGACACCATGCGCCGATATGGTCGCCTAACGATCGAGCGGCTTGACGCGGCAAATGCAAACAGTGAGCTCGTCTTGCGCAGCGACGAACCGGCAGTCCTGCGTGAGGTCGCGAGCGCCAAGAAGATTGCGCCGTTGCTCGGCAACCGCATTGATGAGCGCACCTTTCCTGTTGCCGCTTGGGCGCGCGGTCAGCTCAAGCAGGAGCTCGTGGCTCGTGGCTGGCCGGCCGAAGATCTCGCTGGCTACACCCCCGGCGAGCCACACAGCATCGATCTGGTGCAAGACGGCTGGCACCTGCGCGACTACCAGCAAAAGGCGGTAGACGCATTCACTATCGGCGGATCTGGCGTCGTGGTGCTGCCTTGTGGTGCAGGGAAAACGATCGTGGGCGCAGGAGCGATGGCGGCCGTGGGTGCGAAGACCCTCATTCTTGTCACTAACGCAGTGTCGGCGCGGCAGTGGCGCGACGAGTTGCTCCGCCGCACCAGCCTCACCGAGGAGGAGATCGGCGAGTACTCGGGCCAAGTGAAAGAGGTGCGGGCGGTCACCATTGCGACGTACCAGATCCTCACCGCTAAACGCCGGGGCGAGTATGCCCACCTCTCTCTCCTCAACGCCCACGACTGGGGCCTCATCGTCTACGACGAAGTGCACCTGCTGCCTGCACCCGTGTTTAAACTCACCGCAGAGCTCCAGGCCCGCCGCCGTATCGGACTCACTGCGACGCTGGTGCGCGAGGATGGGCGCGAAGGCGACGTCTTCAGTCTCATCGGCCCCAAGCGCTACGACGCTGCTTGGAAAGACATCGAGGCCCAGGGGTTTATCGCCCCGGCAGAGTGTTTCGAAGTGCGCGTTGAGCTGCCCGAGAGCGAACGCTTTGACTACTCCGTCGCTGAGGATCAGGATCGTTACCGCATTGCTTCGAGCGCCTCGGTGAAAGAGACGATCGCGCGGCGAATCGTTGAACGTCACGCAGGCGAAAGCGTTCTTGTGATCGGACAGTACATCGACCAGCTCGAGTCAATGGCAGAGTCGCTCGGGTGCCCGCTGATCACCGGACAAACACCGGTCGACGAGCGCGAGCGCTTGTTTAACGAATTCCGCGAGGGCCACGAGCGGCTGCTCGTCGTCTCGAAAGTGGCAAATTTCTCGGTGGATCTCCCCGACGCCTCCGTGGCAATTCAAATCTCGGGCTCATTCGGGTCGCGGCAAGAAGAGGCGCAGCGCCTAGGCCGTCTCCTCCGCCCGAAGCCGAACGGGGCATCCGCCTCGTTCTACACCTTGGTCACTCGCGACACCGTCGACCAGGATTTCGCTCAGAATCGGCAGCGCTTTTTAGCAGAGCAGGGATACGCCTACACGATCATGAACGCCGATGAGCTGTAGGCGATGCGATCCACTGCTGGAAAATTTTTCAGCGGAAGCATAGCGAACTGTCAGATACTGGAAGCATGAATACTCAGCCAAAGGGTCCCAGGATTCTGATCGTTGACGACGAGCCAAATATCCGCGAGCTTCTCAGCACGAGCTTGCGCTTCGCGGGTTTTGGGGTGCGTTCCGTGGGGAACGGCGCGCAGACCATCTCTGCGGTACTTGAGGAAGAACCCGACCTGATTATTCTCGACGTCATGCTTCCCGACATGAACGGGTTCAGCGTGACCAAGCGGTTGCGCTCGGCGGGGTACACGGCGCCGATTCTTTTCCTCACGGCGAAAGATGATGTGGAAGACAAGGTGCAGGGTCTCACCGTCGGCGGCGACGACTACGTCACTAAGCCCTTCAGCCTTGACGAGATCATCGCGCGCATCAAGGCCATTCTTCGCCGCACGATCCAAGAAGACGAGGATGCGGTACTCGAGACCGGGCCCATCGTGCTCGACCAAGACACCCACGAGGTGAACGTTGGCGGCACGCCGGTCGAGCTCAGCCCGACCGAGTTCAAGCTGCTGCGATACCTGATGCAGAACGCGAACCGGGTGCTCTCGAAGGCGCAGATTCTCGATCATGTGTGGGAATACGACTTCAACGGCGACGCCGGTATCGTCGAGTCATACATCTCCTACCTGCGTCGGAAGCTCGATCCGCTCACGGAGGAATCACTCATTCAGACCAAGCGCGGCTTCGGATACATGCTGAAGACCGACGCCAAGTAGGGCGTCGTGGGGCAGCAGGCGGAGCCCGGGCGATTCGCGAATTCCACTCCCCGTTCCGACTCGGTAGGAGCTGCGGGAACGCAGGGATTTACGGGCCCAATCGGCATCCACGACGACCCAGAATCCGATCGCACCCTCGCCCAGCGCTGGGCAGATGTCTCGCTCCGCACAAAGATCACCGGAGTGACGGTTTTCATCCTGTCGCTAGGCCTGATCGTTGCAGGCATCGGCACGCAGTCGTTCCTGCGACCGCAACTCATCAATGTGCTAGATGCCGAGTTGCGACAGATTCGCACAGACCCCACCGAAATTCTTGCACCCGGTGCTGACACGAGCTCGTTGACGAGCTACGACGTCAGGAACGCGAGCAACCGGTACTACGTTGCGGTGCTCGATGCGAGCGGACAGCTTCTGCACGACAACGAGCAGGGCGAAGACGCTCGCACCCTACCCGTTCTTCCCAGCCTCACACCCGAGTGGGCTCAGGCAACTGGTGACGGTGTGTTTACGTTGACAAGCGAGGATGGCCTCGAATGGCGTACAGTCGCAATCCCGATCATGTCGAGCGATGGGGTGCCGGGAGGTATCCTCGTTATCTCCTCGTCGACCTCAAACGCGAACCAGGTGATGGCACGATTCGCCGCAGTGTTCACCGGCTTTAGCTTGGCGGTATTGCTCCTCGGTGCAGCACTTACCCGAATTCTGGTTACCACGACGTTTGCGCCGCTTGCCGAGGTGGAGCGCACAGCACTCGAGATCTCCCGGGGTAACTTCTCCAAACGCATCATGGTGTCGAGTCCACACACCGAAGTCGGCCACTTGGGCCAGTCGCTGAACGTGATGCTCGACCACATCGACAACTCCTTTTCCGAACGCGCACGCACAATCGAGCAAATGCGACGGTTCATCGGCGATGCGGGCCATGAGCTGCGTACCCCGCTTGTCTCGGTGCGCGGGTACGCCGAGCTCTACCGAATGGGTGCCCTGCAAGACGAAGAGCACGTGGGGCAGGCCATGGAGCGGATCGAGAAGGAAGCCATTCGCATGACTTCGCTCGTTGAGGATCTGCTCGCTCTGGCGCGGCTCGACGAGCGACGCCCGCTGAAACTCGCACCGCTTCCACTCAATCAGCTCGCTGCCGACACCGCACTTGATACCCGGGCGCAGGCGCCCGATCGCGAGGTCACCGTGCTCAGAGATCCGAGTGAACCTGTCGTGACCGGCGACGAGTACAAGGTGCGTCAGGTGATGACCAACCTCATCGGAAACGCTCTGCGCTACAGCCCTGAGGGAAGCCCCTTGGAAATTTCGGTTCGCTCCGAGCCCGATCTGGGCCTCGGTGTCTTCGAGATCATCGACCACGGCGAAGGGATCCCGGAGCAGTTTCGCTCGAAGATCTTCGACCGTTTCTGGCGCGCCGATAACTCCCGTAACCGAGAGACTGGGGGCTCGGGGCTCGGGCTGTCGATCGTGCAGTCAATCGTCGCTGCGCACGGTGGCAGGGTGAGCGCACACGAGACGCCCGGTGGCGGGGCGACCTTCCGGGTCGCGCTGCCGCTCGATGGGGCCACACGGGCAGACGCCACGGGAACCCTCCGCGTGCCTGCCTAACCCAAGAGTAATGTAACGTGATGAGGGTCAGGACTCACACCTCATCGCATCCTCTGACGCGTTGCCGTGAATCAGAACCACCGGAGCCAAACACAGACCGGGGCCGCGCCTTTCGGCGCGACCCCGGTCTTTGTTACTCGAGTTGAGCTGGCTCAGACTTAGAAGTCCATGCCACCGCTCGGGTCGCCCATCGGGGCGGCCGCGGGCTCGGGCTTGTCAGCGACAACAACCTCGGTGGTGAGGAAGAGGCCAGCGATTGACGCTGCGTTCTGCAGAGCCGAGCGGGTGACCTTCGCCGGGTCGAGGATGCCCTGAGCGATCAGGTCACCGTACTCGCCGGTCGCGGCGTTCAGGCCGTGGCCGTTCGGGAGGCCCGCGACACGGTCCACGACAACGCCTGGCTCGTGACCCGCGTTGAGTGCGATCTGACGCAGCGGGGCCTCGATAGCGACCTGGACGATCCGCGCACCCACGGCCTCGTCACCCGTCAGGGTAAGCGCTGCGAAAGCGACCTTGCCAGCCTGGATGAGCGCGACACCGCCGCCGGGCAGAACGCCCTCTTCGACTGCAGCCTTCGCGTTACGCACAGCATCTTCGATGCGGTGCTTGCGCTCCTTGAGCTCGACCTCGGTAGCAGCGCCAGCCTTGATGACTGCCACGCCGCCGGCGAGCTTCGCGAGACGCTCCTGGAGCTTCTCACGATCGTAATCACTGTCGGTGCTCTCGATTTCGCGACGGATCTGGGTCACGCGACCCGCGATCTGCTCCTCGTCGCCGCCACCCTGAACGATGGTGGTCTCGTCCTTGGTGATGATGACCTTGCGTGCGGTGCCGAGCATGTCGAGGGTGGCGTTCTCGAGCTTGAGACCGACCTCCTCCGAGATGACGGTTGCGCCGGTGAGGATCGCGATGTCCTGGAGCATTGCCTTGCGGCGATCGCCAAAGCCAGGAGCCTTCACGGCAACCGACTTGAAGATGCCACGGATCTTGTTCAGCACAAGAGTCGCGAGGGCTTCACCCTCGACGTCCTCGGCGATGATCAGGAGCTGCTTGCCCGACTGGATCACCGGATCCACAACGGGGAGGAGATCCTTGATGCTCGAAACCTTGCTGTTGACGAGGAGGATGTAGGGATCCTCGAACACAGCTTCCTGGCGATCAGCGTCGGTGACGAAGTATGCCGACAGGTAGCCCTTGTCGAAGCGCATGCCCTCGGTCAGCTCAAGCTCGGTGCCAAAGGTGTTCGACTCCTCGACGGTGACGACGCCTTCCTTGCCGACCTTGTCGATGGCCTCGGCGATGAGCTTACCGATCTGCTCGTCGGCAGCCGAGATGGAAGCGGTGGCCGCAATCTCGTCGGTGGTCTCGATCTCCTTGGCGTTCGCGAGAAGCTGCTCGATAACGGCAGAAACAGCCTTCTCGATGCCCTTCTTAATCGCGATGGGGTCGCTGCCAGCGGCAACGTTACGCAGGCCCTCGCGCACAAGCGCCTGGGCGAGCACGGTGGCTGTGGTGGTGCCGTCGCCAGCGACGTCGTCAGTCTTCTTGGCGACCTCCTTGACGAGCTCAGCACCGATCTTCTCGAACGGATCGTCGAGCTCGATCTCCTTGGCGATCGAGACGCCGTCGTTGGTGATCGTGGGAGCGCCCCACTTCTTTTCGAGAACGACGTTGCGGCCGCGCGGGCCGAGCGTCACCTTGACGGCATCAGCGAGGATGTTGAGTCCACGCTCAAGTCCGCGTCGAGCTTCCTCGTCAAACGCAATGATCTTTGCCATGTGTTTGTCCCTCCAGGGAGTCTTTCGGTGGCGCGCCCAGATGGATGCGCCGAAGCATGAGTTCTTAGCACTCAGGTGAACCGACTGCTAAGTCAATCTTGGCACTCACGCACCGAGAGTGCAAGCGGGGATGCACGCTACGGGCGAACATTCGAGGCCTCGCGACTTCACTCCAACACGTCGTCGGAGGGTTCGGCCGATCCCTCAAGCCTGGCTGTGATTTCCGCAGCCTGATCGAAGCCTGGCCCGGCGTAATCCGCCCCCAGCAGCACGACTAGCCTCACGCCGTATTCCTCGTAGTTCGGGCTCTCATAGTAAGAAACTCCGCCAAGCTCGCGGGCGAGTCCGGCCGCCGCCGCCTCGTCTTCTGGAGCACCGTAGAACACCGCAGAAATCTGCACGTCTCGAGACGCTGCGTACTCGACGAACGCGATCTGCCCCCAGGCATTCTCCGTAATGACCGCTTCCAAACCCTCCTGCAGGTTCGGGGTCTCCGTACCGTTGAGAATGGCGACCGTAGCGTTAGGGTCAAGCGCTCCCTGCACCTGCTCCGGCGCAGCAACGGGCGCCTCCTGCTCACTCGTAAAGGTGCCGACGTTGCCACCAAATACCTGCAGCGCCAAGATCCCGAGCCCGCTCAGGACCACCACTCCTGCGACAACCGCCACAAGATAGAGCCAGAACCTGTGCGGTCGCGCGGCGATTCGATGAGCCCCGACGCGACGGCCCTTCGGCAGCCGATCAAAGCGATCCTCGGGAAGTGTTTGCCGCGCCTGACGTGGCCTATCGACGTCACCGTGATGCGGCGCCACTCGCCCTCCCCTGTCTCGCTCAACCCCAAACACCTATCCACAGTGGATCCGCAGACAGAACCACCCCAGACTACACTCGCGAGTCTGACAGCACCCCCCAAGCCTACGAGCGGCCCGCAGGGCAGGGATTCGCTAGGAAGTCGATGACTCAGGAAGCGAGTCGGGTGCGTAGATGGCGCGCGCCAGGCCGTCCAAGATGTCTGGGATGCGGGTACCACCAGCGAAGATCAGCGTGTCGTCAGCATCAATAATGCGACGATTCTTGCCGGCGTTCGTGAGGGCGATACTGGGCTGCGCTGCAATCAATCCGTCGACACCGCCGGCACTCTTGAGACCCTTTGTCATGACGACGATAATGTCGGGGTTGGCGGCAACAAGGGCTTCGTCGGTCATGGGCTTCTCCCCGACCCAACCGATCTCCTGTGCGACATCGACCACGCCGAGCCCATCGAGCAGGCTCGTGGCACTGCTGCCGTCACCGAAGAGGTAGTAAATTCCCGACTGGCCGCGGATATAGAGGAACGCGACACGCGGGTGGAGAGATGCATCTGCCGGGGCAAGCTCTGCAATCTCGGCCACCTTTTCGGTGATCGATTGGTCGAGCTCCGCAATGAGAGTCTCGGCTAGTGGAGCGACACCGAGCGCGGCTGCGACCTGGCGGGCAGTCTCATAGGTGGTCTCTGGGCTATTGGCTCGCTCGATCACGACGACGTCGATGCCCACGTCGCGCAGCTGCAACATTACGTCGGCTGACCCCACTGAATTGTCGGTAAGTACCAGGGTGGGTTGGAGGGCAACGATCCCCTCCGTATCAAGTGTGTGACCGGATCCTGTGACCACCGGAAGATCTTCGAGGCCGGGCAGGTTCGTTGACACATCGCGACCGATAAGCGTGTCACCCAGTCCGTAGGCATAGGTCAGTTCCGCGAGCGTGCCTGTCATAGAGATCGCCAGTACGCGGGAGGCATCCTCGACCACAATCTCGGTGTCGCCGATGTGGTCATGTGACGTCACTGTGGCAGGCATGACTTGCTCGGGATTCTCTGCCACCGGAAGCAGTGTGGGCTCGCCGATGAGCACGGTGCTCGGCCCTTCCCAGGCCGCGGGCTCTGCAATCGGAGTGAGTTCTGAGAGCGGCGGGAGGTCCACCGCCACCGACGCGACCTCGTTGGCTGAGATCGATCCCGTCTGGCACGCGGTGAGCCCGAGGCCCATCACCAGGGCCGCGGCGATGAGTGATGTGCGGGTGCGACGGGAGGTGCCCTGCGGTGTCATGTGAACCTCTTTCGGTCTCTTCCGAACCCGCGAGTGAGTTACTTGCGGCCTCACTGCGAACGACCAAGTCAGCTTAGCTAAGATACATATGATGAAGTTGAAAGCCCGGCTTCTCCGCAGCTTGGCAGGCCCGTTACTGATCGCTTGACCGAGATCCACCAGTTCAGAAAGATACTGTTTCGCATGACGCCCACGCGCTTTGCCGCTCCTGCCTCGCGTCACGCGGCGTCGACAGCGATCCTCTTTACTGCATTGTGGGTTGCGCTCGTTTTTGCGCTACTTGCATCGGCGGGCACCGGCCAACTCGCGATTCCTCCGAGCGAGGTGCTCGGGTCACTCCTGCGGCCCATTGGCATCGACTGGTTCCCCCTCCCCACACACCCCGCCGGTGATCAAACGCTCTGGGCCATCCGCTTTCCTCGCGTCGTGATGGCCGCACTGGTGGGTGCGGGGCTCGCCGTGGCAGGTCTGCTCATGCAGGCGATCTTCGGAAACCCGCTCGCTGAGCCTGGCGTCATCGGTGTCTCTTCGGGCGCTGCGGTGGGCGCAGGCCTGAGTATCGTTTTCGGGCTGACCTTCTTCGGGGAGTGGACAACCGCGGTGTTCGCCTTCATTGCGGGTCTTGGGGCGACGCTGCTCGTGTACTTCATGAGCCGAGCAGACGGCAAGACCGAGGTCGTGACACTCGTGCTTACCGGCATCGCTGTGAACGCGATTGCGGGCGCGGCCATCGCCCTCCTGACCTTCCTTGGCGACACCCAATCTCGCGAGCAGATCGTGTTCTGGCAACTGGGCAGCCTGGCCGGTAGCCGTTGGTCGCAGGTAGTCATCGTTGCGCCCGTGATCGCGCTCGGCCTTCTCATCTCATATTTGGTCGCCCGCAAACTCGATCTCCTTTCGCTCGGCGAGCGCAATGCACGTCACCTGGGTGTCAACGTCGAGGTTTTGCGGATCGGGGTGATCGTGTTGGTGTCACTCCTCGTAGGCGCTGCGGTCGCATTTGCGGGCATTATCGCGTTCGTCGGGCTCGTAATTCCCCACCTCATGCGCATGGTGCTCGGCCCCGCCCATCTCCCGCTGGTCACGGCGAGTGCGCTCGGCGGCGCCCTGCTCCTGACCCTCGCCGATCTGGGGGCACGCACCATTGTTCCGATGGCGGATCTGCCCATCGGAATGCTCACCTCGCTCGTCGGCGGGCCGTTCTTCTTCTGGCTGCTGAGGCGCACGCGGAAGCGCAGCGGAGGGTGGGGCTAGTGAACGCGAGGCAGTTCCTTCTTCCCGAGCGCACCGCGCCGGGTGCGGTCGTTTGCGCCGCGCACGGAGTCGAACTCATACGCGGATCGCGCAAGCTGCTCGACGGCGTATCGCTCGAACTGCGGGCTGGCGAGGTGTTGGCGCTTCTGGGTCCAAACGGTGCTGGCAAATCAACGTTGCTGAGCCTGATGTCTGGCGATGTGGCTCCTGACGGGGGTCGGGTTGAGTTTGCGGGACGCGACATCACCGAATGGTCGCTGAGTGATCTCGCTCGCCGCCGCAGCGTGCTTCTGCAAGACAACCAGGTGCTCTTCCCCTTCACCGTGCACCAAGTCGTGGAAATGGGCCGCGCACCCTGGCGCCGTACACCGCTCGAAGACGACGACAACTCAGCAATCTCAGAGTCCATTGCTGCAGCCGATATCGGCCATCTCGGCAATCGCCGCGTGCCGTCGCTCTCCGGCGGTGAGCGCGCCCGCGTGTCGTTTGCTCGGGTGATGGCCGGGCGCACGGGTGTGCTCATGCTCGATGAACCAACAGCGGCACTCGACCTCGGCCATCAGGAGGCGGTCCTGTCGCTCGCACGCGCTCGCGCCGCAGCTGGCGACGCGGTGCTGGTGGTATTGCACGATCTGAACCTTGCGGCGGCATACGCAGACCGCATCGCACTGTTGCGCGGTGGGCGCATTGTCGCCTGTGACGCACCCGAGCGTGTGCTCACCGCCGGGATCATCTCTGACGTCTACGAGACCCCGGTCGAGATTATTCCGCACCCGCTCACAGGCAAGGGAATCGTTCTTCCGCTGCGTGGGGCCTGATCCTAGGCCAGGGTCGCTCGCGAGTGGAGCTTGCTCGTGAGCGGACTGTGACCCTGGTCTAGAGCTCGGTCGAGGATGCTGGGCCTTCGGCTTCTGGCTTCTTACGTCCCGCGATCAGCATGCCTGCGGCTACGCCGATGACGATCAAAGCGACCCCACCGATAACGATGGGAACCCACGGAACCGCTGACTCCGCTTCCGGTGCCGCGGAAATGGGGGCCGCCGTGGCCTCTTCAGCAGAGCCTGAAGGCTGATCCACCGCGACAACCTCGCCGAGCTCGCACCCGGCGACCGTCGCCTGCAGGTAGAGCGGATCCATCTCCTCGCCTGCCACGTACGTGCCTCGGTCTGTGTCTCCGTTGAATGCGGCGGCGCCCTCGGCGGTAAGGCGAACGCTGGCACCCACGATACTCAGGTCTTGGCCGCTTGCCGAAACCGTCGTCGAGAGGTCCAGCTTCGCGGCGCGAACCTGGGTTCCGGCTTCACCCACAGGCGCTTCGCTCACCTCGAGCAGGAGGTACCCTGTGTCGGCCCCCTCGAACTCGACTGCAGGGTTGGCGATGTTCAGCTCCAGCTCACCATCGTGCCCGGTGAAGTGCACCCCGCCGACAAAGGCGATGGCGCCACTCTCGAGGGTATTTGCGATCTCTCCTGTTCCACCAACCCACTGAAAGAGGTCGGTGCCTGCTTCGACCGCGCCGGTCTCAGTCAGCGAGGGGGCAACGTATGCAGCTTCACCGTAGGTTTCCCACGAACCACCGGCAATCGCTCCGGTTATGTACTGACGGAAGCTCTGCTTCACACCCCAGCTCACACTCGCGCTCTCGACCTGACACGCGGTCGCGACCTCAGTCTCGCTCTCGGTGAATGCTGGGGCTGCGCTCGCACTCGTGGGAACGAGCAACGCCGCGCCGATCACTGCGGCGGTGCCGACGATGGCTGAAAATCCGTGTCTCATGATCCTCATTGGGAAGCTCCTTCTGCGCGGCGACGCTGCGCTACAACCAGCGCGGCTAGGCCACCTGCCACAACGAGCAGCGCGAGCGCGCCCACCCAGACTACCCATCCGGCGTCATCGCTGTCAGCGAGACCGGCGGCCCGAACCTCAGCGATCTGAGTTTCCTCGACCTCACCGTTGCTGAGCGCCACCTTCTTTACCTGCTCTGCAGCAGCGATCGAGATCACCTGTCCGACATTGATGCTGCCCTGCAGGGTGATAGTGTGCTCCCCCGTCAGGTCATCGGGCAGGGTGCCGATCCACCGCACCACGCCGTTCGCATCTGCGCCGGCGTTTGTGTCGAGTACCGTGGGCTCCGAATACATGACCACGAGGATCCCTCGCTCGTTGGGCTGGAAACCGGAGGCTTCGAACTCGATCTCGCCGCCAGCGACAAGCTCGTTCGCCGGGGTGATCACCCGCACGCCCGTAGTGGCGGGTGGTGCCGTTGCCGCGGTGCGCTGAATATTCGCTGGAGCGGTGACACGGGTTGAACCGAAGCTCGCACTGCTTGCGGCACCAGCGGTGAAGGTCAGTGGATCCGCCGCGAGATCATAACTGCCGTAGCCAAAGCCGCCGCTGACGGGGACTCCACTCCAAGTGACCTCACCATTCGCGCCGACGCTCTTAGACGCAGCAGCGAGGTTCAGGCTGCCGAATGGCTGGCCTGCGACGGAGAGTGTCGCGCTGGATGTGCTCGTCACAGTGATCACCGGATTGCTCACGGTGCGACTGAGTGCGCCGTTATGGCCCGTGAAGGTGACCACGCCCGAGAACGCGATGGATCCCGTCTGCGTCTGCGAGTTCCACGAGCTTCCGCTCGCCTGTGGGAAGACGTACCCTCCACGGCCGCCGCCGACACCGCTCGTGGTGATGGTCCCCTTCGCCACGTTACCCGTGACGTAGTCAGCGAAACTCGTCGAGATGCCCCACGTAAGCGACCCGGCGCTCTGCGAGGTTGCCGAGGGCGCAGGTGCCGGAGCGGGCTGTGGAATCGGAGTTGGTTTGATGGGTGTTGCGCCAGGATTTTCCACTCCGCCAGGAGTCTCTCCCTCAGTAGGGCTCTCTGCTGCCCCAAAGCTAAAGCTCACGGGAGCGATCGCCTGGCCCGCGTACTCAGCCCAGCTCACTGGTTGCGAGATCGAGCCAAACACGCCCTGGACTGCAGTCCAGCGCAGGCTGCCATCTTCTTCTAGGATCGAGTTCGGGCTCGTCAGTGTCGCTAGCGCAATTCGAGAAGCCGATGCAGTACCCGACGTTTCGCTCTTCGAGGTTTCTGCGCTCAGCGTCGCCCCGTTGGCGCTGAATGTGACCCACGGATCTTGCATGAGGATGTTGAACCCGTGCGATTCACTTATATAGCGCACCGCACCTTGGTAGCGGATCGTGCCAAGTCCTGTCTCGGGATCGTAATCTCCGCCCTCAACCTGGACATATCCGATCTGTCCATCTGCCCCGAGCGTAGCCCCGTTCGAGACGGTCGTGGTCGCGCGAGCACCGAACTTGAGGTAGCTGTTCCAAGAGTCTTTCAGCGCCCACGTCAGACCACCGGTTGACGGATTTTCTTCATCCTCTTCTTCAACGACCTCGGCTGGGCGTTCACCTTGGTAGTTGAGTCGAACCTCAAGCTCCTGAGCAGGATCATTTGCCCCACCACCGGCAACGTATGTGAAAACTCCGTACGAGCCACCCGTAGGCGCAGCAACATTCGATGGAATATCTGCCAACTCGATCGCGAATTCAAACGTGCCATCAGTGTTCATCACCACACGCTGCGCACTCACCGCAGAGAGATACCGCGAATTGATGTTCGCGTAGGACGCATCAGACAACGCCCACCTCTGGACCGCGACGCGGCGATCAGCGGAAGAAGTGCCCGCAACCGAAGGACGCCAGGTTTCAGCGAAGTTGCCAAAAACGATGTAGTTGCCCGCAGGGTCACCTACCGTGATCGGAGCTCGTGTCGACAGGTTCGATTCAACATCAAACCCAGACCCCTTCACTACGATCTCATCACCAGCGAAGAGTTCAGACTCCCCCGCCGGAGTCACCCCGTCAGCAAGGAAAACCTCAACCGCTGGAACTCCAGGTACGTCGACAGGAGGCAAAGGGTCTCCTTCTCCTTCCGAACCCACTTCTTCTTCAAGCGGCCCACCGGGGAGGGTCTCCGGGTCAGCAGGATCGGATACGGGAGGGAGCGCCGGCGGAAAAACGAGATCCCAGCTCTCGGGGCTCACAGCAATGTCGGCACGTGCCACTATCGATTCAGTCGTGATTGCACCGTGCGCGTACCAAACCAAGGCTTGATAGGTTTTCGAACGGTCGAGACCAGTTTTGGCGGCCACATATGTGCCCGAACCCGCGCCGTCAGCAATGAGAGCGGCATCAACAAATGCACCGCGCCCGACTGCTGCGGTGGTGCCCGTCTCAACCAAAGCCACATACACTCCCGCGCGATCTTCGGGAATGGTGACGTTCGTAAAGTCGATTTTGACTTCGAGCCCGGCCTCCGAGGCTGCGACTACGGCTGGGGTAACCACTGGAGTGGCTTCGACAGCTGAAGCCGCTGGCGCGACAAGCAGCGCGCCACTCACGATGAGTGATGCGGAAAGCAACGCAGCGAAACCGCCGCGGATTTTCTTCCCTAGTGACATGCGGAAACGCTCCTTGTTCGAACCCATGAAAATGACCGCAGACCGAAGAAAAGGGACCCATGGGGCCCCTCATCGGACTTTACTGAGGCAACCCTAACCTCGTCGCCAGAACTTAGTCTGACGAATATCGTCTGATGTTGCAAGTCGAGGGGGAACATTCGTCAAATTACCTCGCTGAGTCGATCCCGGAAACTACTCACAAGCGCGCCGCAGTGCCATGTTGGCCGTGCTCTCCCGTTCGACCTGGCAGCAGTCGCAGCGAGCGCGATCCACTGCGGATCGCGCGGTTACCCCCGCGAAGAACGCCGAGGCAGCGCAGCGATAGTCACCGCGAGGAGCGCGACCGCAGCCCCCGCGAGAAGCCCCGGCGTGACTCCACCTGCGAGCGGTATGCCGGCGTCGAGAGCGACCGAGGCCACGAGCTGGCCCGCAACGTTCGACATGCTGAGCAACAGCACACCCGCAGCACGCACGAGCATGGCGGCGACGCCGATGAATATCGTGCCGATGAACCCTCCGACGTAGTACCAGGGTTCACTCGGCCAAGTCTCAGGCCAACCCTGCACCCCCACCGAGACCGCCGCCGCAAGTAAGAGCACTGCGGTACCGACCAAGAAATTTACGAATGTCGCCGCGCTAGCACTCTGCGCCGCGGAGCGCACCAGGCCATTTACCGCAGATTGCCACGCAATAGCGAGTCCCGCTGCCACAGGAATCAACACCAACCACAATCGCGGACCCTCGCTCCCAGTTGCAGCCAGGTCAGTGAGCACTGAGAGCCCAACTGCCACGACCGCGAGCACGGTGCCAACGATCCGTTGCGGGCTTGGCCGAACCTTCCCACCTGGCCCAAGACCAACCCGATCGATCAACAGCCCGCCGAGCACCTGACCGCCGACGATTCCTACGGTGAACAAAGCCAAGCCGATTACGGAGGCGACGAGCCCCTGCCCGAGCACAAAGAACGCGCCGCAGAGACCACCCGTAAGTGCCCACAGGGGCAGGTGCTTCGATGCGAGTTCGACACGAAGCTTGTGGATCCCCCGTCGCCCGCGTGGCGAGAACACCACGGCGAGCACCATGATGATGAGGCCAGAACCGAATGAGACAGCAGCCGTGACGAATCCATTGCCGAGTTGCTGGCTGAGACCTCCGTTGACCCGCGACTGGAGGGCCACCAGTGTGCCCGCAAGCCCCGAACCGACAAGAGCAGCCCACACGGGTACGCTCTGCCTGCCTGGGGTCACTCGTTTACCCTAGCCTCTGCTGGCTCTCTCACACTCGCTCAGTGATCGACGAATGCCTGTGATCTGCTCAATCCCGGAGATTTGCACAACTTCGGAGCGCGACGCCGGGTTGCGGACCCGAAGATATGTAGTGTTCCGAGGCACTGGGGAGAATGCGGGTGAAGTCGCGCTTCCCGAAAAGCCTGCTTCACCCGGGTCGGTTCAGAGTCCGACAGGCGGCGAAACGAAAGAGGCCCACGAATGTGGGCCTCTTGAGTGGAGCCCACCCCGCACAACGCTCCGTGGGGCCCCGCTGTGGCGGGGCCGACTCCTCGCAGCAACGCTTCGCGTTCCTGCTTCAGAACCGCCTGTCGGACTTGCTTTCGGCGATCAGAGCAACGCAACGCGTTGCTCGCCGGAAGCGGGTGAAGCTGCGCTTCACCCGGGTCGGTTCAGAGTCCGACTGGCGGCAAAACGAAAGAGGCCCACGAATGTGGGCCTCTCAAGTGGAGCCGCCTGTCGGACTCGAACCGACCACCTGCGCTTTACAAGGGCGCTGCTCTACCAGATGAGCTAAGGCGGCAAAGAGCGGCCGGACTTGCCGGCCACTCCATGAGTTTACTCTGTTTCGGCGGGAGCGTCTGCCCCGGCCGGAGGAGCGGTGTCCGCGCCGTTCCCCTCCAACGCGGCCTTCACCTTGAGAATGTACGACTCCAGGTCGCCATCGCGACCCGAAGACCACTGCTCGCCGTTGACGATCACGGTCGGAGTGCTGATGAGTCGCTGTGGTTCACCCTCCGGCTGCAGGTTCTGTCCGCTCGCGTCAAGCAGGCGCGCACCCTCGACCAGGCCCCACAGGCCCGTTTCAGTGGCCTTCTTCGTGTTTCCGGAGATGAAATCACCAAAGCGCTGATCCTTCACGCACTGGCGCAACTCGGTGTCGGCGGTCGCCCCCGCGAGTTCTGCCTGCTCGACAAGCTGATCGTCAGTGAGCGCTGAGGTGCCCTCCGATGGCTGCACGTTCGCGCTGAGCAAACGGTTGTGCAAAGCAAATGCAGAGTCGGGCTGCTGCTCAACGACACAGCTCACGAGATTGGCCGCCCGCGTTGAGTACTTGGTGCCCATCGACGTCGCGTCGAGAAAGTTCAAGGGAAACACCGACAGGGTAATGTCGCCTGAGCCGATGTAGTTTTCGAGCATCGTGCCGTAGGTCTGCTCGAACGCACCACACGCGGGGCACATGTAATCGACGTACACAGTGACGTCGATCGGCAGCTCGTCCCAGCTCAAATTGGGTGCCTCACGTGACTCATCGGGCTGCAGCGCTGGCGTCTCGACAACTTTCAAGTCGGCACCGAAGGTCACCGCCCCCGATGCCATGTTCTCGGGGCCAGGGCCAGCGGGCTTCAGGGTCTGCGCCAAAACGAGCCCCACGATTGCGAGGATGACCAGCACACCCAGCACAACACCGCCCTGCAAGAACAGCCGGTTGCGCTTCTCTCGCTTCTTCTCGGTCTCGCGGGCAAGACGCGCCTGCTCGCGCGCCTGCTCGCGGCGCTCGTTCTTCGTGAGTTTTTCGTTTGCCATTGCTGTCTCCGTGGTTTGCCCGCGCATGGCGGACGTTCGTTTCAAGCGACGAATCGCGTCTGGATCGCGCGTTACTTATTCTTAGCGGCTCGACGCTGTGCGCGGTTCTGGGGGCTGTCGCCACCCTCCACCTGCTGTCCGAATGCACCGCGCTGCTGGGGCTGCGCAGGAGTTGCTCCGCCACCCGTACGAGCCCGAGCCGCAGCACCTGAAGCCGCTGCCCGCTGAGCACCCGGCCCGCTGATCTCCGTGCTCCCGTCCTCGTCGGGGGCGATGTAGCTGAGCTTGGAGGTGTCAAGCGGTTTTTCCTCCTCGAGCCCTCCGCCCTCGATGTGTACGTGATCCTGTGGGCCCTCAGCGGGTCGCACCTGCACCTCGAGGTTGTAGAGCAGGCCCATGGCCTCCTCCTTGATCTGCCCCATCGTGCTCTGAAAGAGGGTATAGCCCTCGCGCTGGTATTCGATGAGTGGATCGCGCTGCGCCATCGCGCGCAGCCCGATTCCCTCCTTGAGGTAATCCATCTCATACAGATGATCTCGCCAGCGGCGGTCGATTGTGGAGAGGACGACGCGTCGTTCCAACTCGCGCATGCCTTCTTCACCGAGGGCCTGTTCACGCTTGGCGTAAGCAACCTCTGCATCAGAGAGAATCTCGCGGAAGAGGAAGTCGCGATCCACACCCTTGCTGCCGCTCTCAGCCACCACCTCGTCAACCGACAGGCCGACGGGGTAGATCTGCTTCAGATCGTTCCAAAGAGCGTCGAAATCCCACTCGTTTGCAGCGGAGTGCGAGTCGATAATGGCGGAGATAACCTGCTCGCGGAACACGTCGACACGAGACTTGATGTCTTCGCCGTCGAGAATCTGGGCGCGGTCGGCGTAGATTGCCTTGCGCTGACGGTTGAGCACATCGTCGTATTTCAGCACGTTCTTGCGGATCTCGCTGTTGCGCTGCTCGACCTGGCTCTGCGCGCTCTGAATCGCGCGGCTGACGAGCTTCGACTCGATAGCCATGTCATCGGGGAACCCGCCGCGGTTCATGAGCGAGGCAGCCGCACCCGAGTTGAACAGGCGCATCAGGTCGTCGGTGAGCGACAGGTAGAAGCGACTCTCGCCCGGATCTCCCTGACGACCAGAACGACCGCGCAACTGATTATCGATGCGTCGCGACTCGTGGCGCTCGGTACCCAGCACGTATAGGCCACCGGCAGCAATAACCTTCTCAGCCTCAACATCGACCGTTGATTTCACGGCCGCGAACACCGCGTCCCACTCAGCCTCGTACTCGTCAGGCGTCTCGGTGGTCGACAGCCCACGCGCGGTCATCTCTTGCACCGCGAGAAACTCGACATTGCCACCGAGCATGATGTCGGTGCCACGGCCAGCCATGTTCGTGGCGACCGTAACTGCGCCGAGGCGACCAGCCTGCGCGATAATCGCGGCCTCGCGTGCGTGGTTCTTCGCATTGAGCACCTCGTGACGCACACCTGCCTTCGCAAGCAGTCTCGACAGGTACTCGCTCTTCTCGACGCTTGTGGTGCCCACAAGCACGGGCTGCCCCAACTCGTGACGCTGGGCGATATCTTTGACGACCTCGGCGAACTTCGTCTCTTCGTTCTTATAGACGAGGTCAGACTGGTCGATGCGCTTCATCGGCTTGTTCGTAGGAATCGGCACGACGCCAAGCTTGTAGGTCGACATAAACTCGCCGGCCTCGGTCTCGGCGGTGCCGGTCATACCTGAGAGCTTCTCGTACAGGCGGAAGTAGTTCTGAAGGGTGACGGTCGCCAGCATCTGATTTTCAGCTTTGACCTGCACCCCTTCTTTAGCCTCGATAGCCTGATGCATGCCTTCGTTGTAGCGGCGCCCGGCGAGAATGCGCCCGGTGTGCTCATCGACGATCATGACCTCGCCGTTCAACACCACGTAATCCTTGTCGCGAGTGAACAGTGCGCGCGCCTTGATTGAGTTGTTGAGGAATGAGATCAGCGGTGTGTTGACTGACTCGTACAGGTTCGTGATGCCGAGATAGTCTTCGACTTTTTCGATGCCGGGTTCGAGCACACCGATCGTGCGCTTCTTTTCGTCGACTTCATAGTCGACGCCTTCTACGAGTTTCTTGGAGAGCCGCGCAAATTCGGTGAACCATCGATTCGCTTCGCCCGAGGAGGGGCCCGAAATAATGAGCGGAGTACGTGCTTCGTCGATAAGGATCGAGTCGACCTCGTCAATAATTGCGAAGCCGTGCCCGCGCTGCACCCGGTCGACCGAGGTCGAGGCCATGTTGTCGCGCAGATAGTCGAAACCGAACTCGTTGTTCGTGCCATACGTGATGTCGGCGTCGTACTGCTTGCGTCGTTCAGTCGGGTTCTGACCCGCCACGATGCAACCGGTGGTCATGCCGAGTGCGCGGAAGATGCGACCCATGAGGTCGCTCTGGTAGCTCGCCAGGTAGTCGTTGACCGTGACGATGTGCACCCCGTTGCCGGTGAGCGCGTTGAGGTAGGCGGGCATCGTTGCCACCAGGGTCTTGCCTTCACCAGTTTTCATCTCGGAGATGTTGCCCAGGTGGAGGTTCGCACCACCCATCACCTGCACGTCGAAGGGTCGCAGCCCGATCGTGCGTTTGGCTGCCTCGCGCACGGCGGCAAAGGCCTCGGGCAGCAAGTCGTCGAGCGACTCGCCTTTCTCAAGGCGCGCGCGGAACTCGGCGGTCTCGCCGCGCAGTTCCTCGTCGCTGAGCGCCGCAAACGACTCTTCGAGATCGCTGACTGTATTTGCCAGCCGCTGCAGCTTCTTCAGGGTGCGCCCTTCGCCTACGCGAAGGACTCGTTCGAGGACTGTCGCCACGTCGTGTCTCCTGTGTGGTGGGGCGGTGGTGGTGCGGGGTGCGCACCGGGCCACCGTTGCCAAATTGTGACAACGCCCCAGCCTAGCAACTTGAGTTCTCGACCGCCTGGGTATCTCTCCGAGACTGACCGCTCCCCCGAGGCCCAGGATCCCGAGACCAATTTGCCGGTGCGGGCCCAGGTCGTGCCGGGTGCACAGTGCTGGCGATCCACCGAGCCGTATGATCGAACTCACAACGCGGCACGGAATGCGGGTGAGAGTGAGCGGATCAGGCGAGGCAACCCTCGTGATCCTGCCGACCTATAACGAATCGGGTTCGCTCGCCGAGATCGTGGCTCGTCTGCGCGCTGCCGTACCCGCAGCAGACCTCCTCATCGTCGACGATGCGAGCCCCGATGGCACGGGCAAAATTGCCGACGCGCTGGCGGCGGCGGATCCGCACGTCTGCGTGGCGCACCGACCGGGCAAGCTCGGGCTGGGCACGGCATACGTGCTCGGATTTCGACACGCGCGAGGAGATAGGTACCGATACGTCGTCGAGATGGACGCCGATGGATCCCATCTGCCCGAACAATTGCCTGACCTACTGATCGCCGCGCGTGCGGGAGCAGGTCTCGTCGTCGGCACTCGCTGGATCAAAGGCGGGCAGATTAGCGGATGGCCCAGATACAGGCGGTGGATCTCACGCACCGGCACTCGGGTCGCTCGAGTCGCCCTGAGGTCCCGGTTGCGCGATATCACCAGCGGTTACCGTGTAATCGACACCAGCTGGTTGGCACAACTCAACCTCGGTCAAATCACCTCGCACGGGTACGGCTTTCAGGTCGAACTCGCGTGGACCTTGGAGCGACTCGGCTGCCCGATCACAGAGGTGCCGATCACCTTCGTTGAACGGCGCACCGGGCGCTCAAAGATGAGCATCGGGATCGTGTTCGAGGCGCTTGGCCGCGTGCTCGCCTGGGGGTGGCAGCTGCGCTTTGCGCCCGGGAGGCTTCCGCGGGCCGTGGGGCCTGCGAGGGCAGAAGAGACGCCCAGCTCCTAATCGGTGCTGGGCGTCTCTTGGGCGCTTCGCGCTACTCGTTATGCGCCGCGCTCCTGCTGAACATTGGGGACTCTCAGCCCATTTCACTCAGGCTAATCACACCGTAGTTCCAGCCCTTTCGGCGGTAGACCACGCTGGGCTTACCCGACTCGCTCTCCACAAAGAGGAAGAAGTCGTGCCCGACGAGCTCCATCTGATCGACGGCTTCCTCCACCGAGACACGCTCGGCAGGGAATTCTTTCGAGCGAATCACGACCGGCGTGTACTCGGCGTCGTCTTGCTGCTCATCGTTCATGACAGGAATGCTGCCGGTTGCCACCGCCTCAATCGTCTCCAAGGACGCAGGGGTGAGTGCCACGCTTTCGAAATCGTTCGCAGTGGCCTCGCCGAGTGACGTGCGGCCGCGACCGCGATGCACTTTGCGGCGATCCTTCATACGGCGGATCCGCTCCAGAATGCGGCCGTAGGCGATGTCGAACGCCGTGTACTTATCAGAGCCGGTGCTCTCGGCGCGGATCACGGGGCCGGGGCCAATCACCGTAATCTCGACACGATCACCGTTCTGCGGGCTGCGGTCGCTCAGTCGCGAGACCATAACCTCAAAAGTTTGCACCTTCGGCAGCAACGTCTCTATCTTGTCCGTCTTTGAACCCACATAGTTCTCGAATCGTTCAGTGATTCCGAGACTGCGTCCGCGAATGCTTACATCCATGGTGACCTCCCTAGGGTTCAGGCGGGTGGCTTCTAACAGCGCACCATTACGCCTTTCTCGAACACTACTCTGGTTCATCACTCGGTTTCCACCCGGTTGCGGTTCGGATTGGGTTTCGGTAGGCGTGTCTCAGGATTCGTTGTCGATGCGCACCTTACGGATCATTGGGACCCGCCTCGCGTCGACCACTACCGGTCTCGCTGTTGGAGCCGCTTCGGCGCGCCCCCAGCCGATCGCTGCGGCGTTCAACCGCGCAGAGCGCAACGGTCGCGACAACGCGCGCCCCCGCCAGGGTGAGCGCGAGATGCGCCGCTGCAATCGTGGCACCGGTGGTGACCACATCGTCAACGAGCACCACTTCGCGGCCACGCAGGAGGTTTCTCGCAACAGGCGAAACTTCAACCAGTGCCGCATTGTATTGTCGCTCGGTCGCGCCCAGGCCAACCTGCGAGGTGCGGCCCCGTCGAGCACGGAGTGCCCGCGTCACCAGCCAAGGACGTCGCGGGGCGAAACAAGGCGACCTCAATGCTGCGCGCACCAGCATGTCGACGTGCCGATAGCCGCGCTCACGCACCCGCGCGGAACGCGAGGGCACAGTCACCAGAAGAGGCAGCGTCGGGCCTCCCGCAAGGCTGAGTGCCGCATCAAGTGGGGCGGCAAGTCTCGGGCCCAGCTCGCGCGCGAAGCCCGTCTGTCCGGCGTTTTTGAACGCGATGAGTAGGTCACGCAGTGAGCCTTCGTAGGGGCCAGCCACACATGCGGCCAATCCCGCCGGCGTGCGGACCCAAATTGCCGTTCCCCTGCCGTCGCGCACGGCGAAGCGGCATGCGTCGCAGCAGTCTCGATCGGGAGCTCCGCAGGTCACACACTGTGTCGGCCAGAGAAGCGCCAGCGCGTCAAGCCCGAGTTCTCTGAACCAGTGGATCACGGCGCCCTTCCAGGTACCGGTCCCTACTCCTGACTCAGCCACCCTTGAGCCCCCTGCCACTCTCGCCAAGATCAATGAGCCGGGCAACTTGAGCCACGCCGCCAAGGCGATGTACATGAGAGCTCGCGAACATGACTCAATCTTGTGGATGAAAGGCCAGGCCATGGCAGCGCCTAGAAGATCTGTGGATAGTTTCGCTCGAGACGGAGCGGACACCACACTGTGCGCGAGCAGTTGAGCCCACCGGAGCTTCGAAACACAGCCAGCCAGGGCGGGGAAAGCGAGCGGAGGAAGGCACAACTGAGGCGGAGAAAGCAAAGGCAGGTGGCAGAGGGCGGCCAGAGCCCTACCCGACCTTGGCGACCAGCGCGATGCCGTCGAGTTGCCTCTGCCAACCACTGCCTTGCGGGGCATACAATCGTCCGTCGTCGTCCAGCACGCGCAGCAGCGATCGGTTCCCGCCCCCGCTCAGGCTCACGGCCCCGGGTACCACACCCGACTCCACAGCGAACTGCCCCAGCACCCCCTGCGTGACCTTCCCAGACGCTCCGGCTCGAGTGACCGCCGCGAATCGCTCATCATCGATCCAGTCGAGATCGACGGGAGTGCCCGGCACCCAGAGCTCGGTGTTTGCAATGTCGGTCAGGGCAACCGGCACCCCGGATTGGTCGCGCGAGATGCCCGCAACGAGCACCTTGCTTTGGTCCGGCGATGCCGCATCGACGACCAGCACGGCGATACGATTTCCCCCCTGTGCTACACGCACCGCAACGGGTACCCGCCCGCCGAGCCACGGCATTTGCAGCAGGGCAGATCGCTCCCCGGGTTTCGTTACCAGCATCTCGCCCGGGGCAGTGGAGGAATACGTCCATACGTGCCCAAAGCGATCAAGGCTGGGGGCGATCAAGTCTCCGCGCACGTCAACCACCACCTGATCGTCAGGGGACACCCAGCTCACGGCGCCCTGATGCAGCACCGCCGCGCTGCCACGATCGGGTGCAAGTGTAACGGCGCTGGGCTCCAACTGCGCGATACGCGCTCCTATGCCCGGCAGAACCGTCACGTCTCCCGCACTGATCGGGCCAAACTCCCCGTCTTTGAGCCCGGCAACGTAGAGATTCTCTGCGGTGGGAGAAGTCGTATCAGCGGCTATCACCGTGCCCGACTCGATCAGCGAACTATTGACGAGAAGCTCGAACCGCGCCACATTTGGCACCGACTGCAAGCTCGCCCCGAGTTGCCGCTTCACGAGTTCCATGGTGGCGGCATCGGCGTCGAGCAGTTCGGCAGATAGATCGATCCGCGCGGTGCCGTCGACCACGGGCACGGCACCTGCGGCGAGCACGGTGCCCGCGGGAATTGCGCTGCGCACCACCTCGATCATCTGCTCGGTGGGCCCCTCGAGCAGTTCGCCGACGACCTGCGTGCTGATAGTGGCGCGGTTTAGGAACCATCTCGTGTCCGACACCAGCCGGTTATCTGGACTCAGAAAATACAATTGCAGCGGCGTCCATACTGCCGTGAAAGTGCTCTTGTCGAGGATGATTCCGGCGGGGGCGGACGTGATCCGCCACTCGCCACCAATCTCGGCGAATTCGAACCGCACCTCGGTTGCCGCTCCAGGCCCCACGGGTTGCAGGGAACCCCGCCCGTCGACACTCGCAATTGCCGAGAGCGACAGCACCCCCACATTCTCCTCGGCCTCGCGATACTGCTGTGTGCCCTCGTCAACGAGCACCCCGAGCGAGGGATCCCAATCGTCGGAATATTCGGGTGCCAGGAACTCTCGCGCGGTCGCGTAGTCGTCGGCGCTTGAAGCCGCGGCGCTCACAAAGCCGCGCACGATGTCTTCTTGGCTGGCTCCTTGCGCGGGACCGCCCGGGTTGAACTGCACGGGTTGGTCCGCCTGACTCAGCCTCTCGAGCCCTTCGTGCACCGGCCCTGAGCTGGGTATTCCCTGACATCCCACGAGACCGACACACACCAGCAGCGTCGTCGCGAGCGCACGCAGGCGCATTCCCTGGTGGATCTGCCGCCGCGACACTACTTCCTCCCCTTGGTGACATTGCGCCAGGGGCGACGAAGCCAGCCCCCCGTGGCCTGCGGATCGCCGTCGTCCGGCGTGATGTCGTCGGGCACAAGCGGGATGGGTGAGACAAACGCAGCGATCTGATCACCGCGCGGCAGGGTGAGTCGAAACTGCGACCCCTCTCCCAGCCTCGACCAGGCCTCGAGCAGGCCACCGTGCACGGCCGCGTCTTCACGGGCGATCGCGAGGCCGAGCCCGGTGCCGCCGAGAGTGCGCTTGCGAGACGGGTCAGCGCGCCAGAAACGGTCGAACACCCGATCCACGTCCTCGGAGCGTAGCCCGACACCCCAATCGCGGACTGCGATGGCAATGGCCGAGGCGTTGGAGTCGATGGTCACCACAATCGGCCTTCCCTCCCCGTGTTCGATCGCGTTACCGACAAGGTTCGACACGATGCGGCGGATGCGCCGCGCGTCGACATCAACCGCGCTGTAGCCGCCCAGAGGCCGCACCTCGATCAGGCTCGCTGACAGCGGCTGAAGGCCTTCAACTACCGTCTCTGTGAGCGTAACGAGGTTCGTGGGTTCAGTCTCAAGAGTGACGCGACCGGCGTCGTAGCGGGATATCTCCAGGAGGTCGGCGAGCAGCGTCTCGAAGCGGACGACCTGGGTGCCGAGCACCTCAATGGCTCGCGACTGGGGGCCATCGGCGGCGGCGCTGCCCTTGAG
The DNA here is from genome assembly GCF_052446065.1 of Leucobacter shiyiweii. Taxonomy (GTDB): domain Bacteria; phylum Actinomycetota; class Actinomycetes; order Actinomycetales; family Microbacteriaceae; genus Leucobacter. Next base: position 2,069,965 of record NZ_CM127080.1, read on the forward strand.
CACTTCGGCTGCGAGGCGGATCGTGGTGAGGGGGGTGCGCAGTTCATGAGACACATCAGACACGAAGCGCTGCTGCATCTCAGACAGCTCATCAAGTTCGTCGATGCGCGCTTGGAGGGTGTCTGCCATGTCGTTGAAATTCTTCGAAAGCACGTCGAAGTGCTCGTCGTTCTGTAGCGGCATGCGTGCTTCGTTTTCGCCAGCGGAGAGCCGCCTGCTGGTATCGGCTGCGGCGCGAATGGGCCGAAACACGATGCGGGAGATGCTCCAGACGAGCGCCCCAATCAGCAGCATGAGAATAAGCGCGGTGAACGACAGGGTCCGGGAGACAAATCCGAGGGTCTGTTCTGTTTCAGACATGCTGTACCCGATGAAGAGGTCGTAGGTTCCGGCCCCCGCGGGGAACACGAGGCTCGACGCCACTAGCACCCCCGGTACCGGGTTTCCCGCTTCGTCGGCGAGAGTCACGGCCTGCCAAAACTGCGGCGCTCGCGCCTCGAGCAGGGCCTTCGAAAGTTGCGGGCTTACGGCATCGACCACCTGGGTCGAGGTGTAGAAATCAGCGGGAGCCTGCGGAGAGGATTCTTGTCCGGGCTGACGGCGCACGTAGATGAGCCCAGACGACGAGGTGTCTTGCACCGTGCGCCGCACCGATGTGACAAGCGCAGAGAGTGCACCCCGGTCGCTCGCATCGGAGGCATCGACGAGTCGCTGCGCGGCGAGGGTTGCGCGCGCCGAGTCCTGCAGCACTTGGTCGCGTCGGGAGTTGTAGAGATCGTCGCCGATGCTCGTGAGAATGAAGGTTCCCGAGATCAGGATCATCACCCCGGTAATCATGCCCGTGATGGTCATGGTGCGCAGTTTGAGCGACCGCGACCAGCGACGCCGCAGGGGTCCGAGCACGGGATCGGTCCTGCGGATCCACTTGATCTTCAGGCGGCGCAGCCAGAGCCCGAACTGCGACCTTCCGCTGCCGCCCGTCATACGCTATTCGCCGGTGCCACCGGCGCGGTAACCCACCCCGCGCACGGTGGTCACGATGGTCGGGTGGTCGGGATCTTGCTCGATCTTTGCGCGCAGACGCTGCACGTGCACGTTGACCAAACGCGTGTCTGCCTTGTAGTGATAGCCCCAAACCTTTTCAAGCAAGACTTCGCGAGTGAAGACCTGCTGCGGCTTGCGCGCAAGAATCACGAGCAGATCAAACTCGAGTGGCGTGAGCGAAATCGGTTGCCCCCCACGCCGCACCTCGTGTGCTGCCACATCAATATCAAGGTCACCGATGCGCAGGTTTTCGCCATTCTCTTGCTGCGGCTCGCGCAGCCGTGCACGAATGCGAGCGATGAGTTCAACCGGGTTGAAGGGCTTCACCACGTAGTCGTCGGCGCCGGCTTCGAGCCCACGCACCACATCGGTCGTATCGCTGCGCGCGGTGAGCATGATGATTGGCACACCGGACTCGGCCCGAATTTGACTGCACACCTCGATGCCGTCGATACCTGGCAGCATCAAATCGAGCAATACGAGGTCGGGACGCACCTTCTGGAAGAGGTCGACCGCCTCGGTGCCGTCCGCAGCGTGTTCCGTGAGGAACCCCTCGCCCTGCAGCACCATGCCGAGCATCTCTGACAACTGCCTATCGTCGTCGACCACCAGTATCCGTGCGCTCATGCTCCCATTATGTCTGTTTCCTTGCCCTGAATCGCCAATACCGGGCTGTATCTCAGCTTTGAACGGCCCGTGCGGCGTGGGGGTTTCGAATTTGTCTACCCCCGTTCCTCCCGATACCCAACATACGGGTCGCCGTCTTTCGACCTCGCGGTCACAACAGCGAGAATCTGCGGGACGCCAGCCCAGGTGCCATGCGGAGTTTTAGCCTGGACCAGCGCACTCCCGCACCACCCGTCATCAGTCACTTCAGTAGCGACGGTCTGGCCGTTCACAGTAACGAGCAGTTCGGTGAGTGCTGTGCCCGTGGGGCTATAGCCCGTAAGGTGCACGAGACGAAGCTCGGGACTATTGGCCGGAGCAAACGGTTCGACTGTCAGAGTGAATTCGAGTTGACGTGCCGCGCGTGACACCGGTCTTTCACCTGACGCTGCGAATCGGTCAGTGGGGAGGGGCGGCGTGAATTTCGGTGAGATTCTGAGCGAGCTAGCCTCGGCTGCGCATCCCCAGCCCAGCAGTCGCATATCGGAATAGGCTGGGCCCGCAAAGGTGAGTCCTACGGGCATTCCGGTGTCGCCCATGAGTCCCATAGGCACTGTGACCGTGGGAATGCCGAGGTGGCGCAGCACATAGTTCCCGTTGGAATAGAGCACCCCGTTTGACCATGCGTGAGCCGCGTCGGAGGGAACGACATCGGAATCAGACCTGGCCACATCGCCGTTTGCTGGAAATACCAAGCCGTCGAGTGACTGCTCTTCTAACCATGCTTCGAATCGCGCGGATCGCATTTCTTCAAGCGCAAGGAGGCCTTCAGCGAACCCGATCATCTCAGCCGGGCCCACGAGACCAGCCGCCGCCCGAGCAGGCGCATCAGTGTGTCGGTCACCGTTGACCATACCGGAATCCGTGAGACTTCCCGCAGCGACTGGATCGTATCGATCAGGAAGAGCACCTTTGGGAAGTGGGAAAATTTCCGCACCATTAGTCTGTGCGAGTTCTGCCGGGTAGCTAGGCTCGCCGGTACGGGCGAGGCTTACATCCGCGTTTTTCCTGAGGAACTGATCCCATCCCCAGCGCATGAGATCGCCAAATTCCCAGCGCATCCACCCGTTGGGGAGCACGCCGAGGCGATCCAGCTGTTCCGCTGTCTGGTATTTGCCCTCGTAATCGGTGATCACCGGAAACTCGCACTCCACCACTTGTGCGCCGAGCTTGACTAGCCGAGCTCGCGCCTGCTCCCAAAGTTCTCGCACACTTGGGCGGATCACCACCGGGTAGTGAGGGTCAGTGCCCAGATAAGCCGCGGGCACTCCCAGCCGCACACCTTCCAACGGTCGCGGGCACTCTCCCGAGGCGATCTCTCGAAGATCTGGCACACGCACCTCACTCACTCGAGGGAGCTTCACGACCTCCTGCTCACGCCAAAAATCCCCGTCGGTTCGTGGATCCTCCGCGAGCAGGACGTCAGCAACTTGGAGCAGGTCTGACATAGTGCGACACTGTGGCACCACGACATCGCAGGTGGCGAAGAGCGGCCAATTGCCGCGAATCGAAATCATTCCGCGGGAAGGCGTGTATGCGCACAGCCCATTGTTCGAGGCTGGGCTGCGGCCGGAAGAAACGGTCTCTTCGGCCATCCCAAAGACCGCAAAACTTGCGGCCGTTGATACGCCCGAACCGTGCGATGAGCCCGAGGCATAGGCGGCTGGCAGGTAATCGGGGTTGTACGGGCTCTCGCTGCGCCCGTACAATCCACGCTGCATGCCTCCAGCAGCCATCGGGGGCATGTTGGTCTTGCCGATGAGGATCGCGCCTGCCCGACGCAAGGCGTCAACGGCGAACGCGTCTTCGGCCGCAATAAGATCGCGGAAGGCCGGAGACCCATTTGCAACTGGGAGCCCGCGCACCTTAAAGCTGTCCTTTACGGTGAACGGGATCCCCTCAAGTGGACGCACATGCTGCCCACCCATCGCGAGTCGCCGGTCAGACTCCGCCGCTTCCTTGAAGAGGTCGGGGTTAAGCACCACCACCGAGTTGAGAGCCATACCTCCGCGGTCATAGGCGGCAACGCGTCGCAGATGAGCTGCCGTCATTTCGGTTGCTGAGACGCTTCCCGACGCAAGCAGGTCACGGGCTTCGCTGATCGTGAGCTCCACGATTGACCCGGGAAACGCTCGTTGCATATCGGTCATAGGTGGTCCTTCAACCTGAGGGGTTATTGCATCGACGCGGGTCAGGGAGATGGAGCAGCCCCGATCTTTTCAGCCTCTGGGTCACGTACGGCTTTCTTCCCGAGTTTTGCCCACGAACTTCGAATCACCTTCTGGATCGAGTTGTCAAGCGCTACCGCGATGATGAGAGTCGCGCCGACGAGAATCGTCTGCAGGAACGGAGATGCCTGCATGAAGACCAGTCCGGAGCGCAGCACACGGAAGAAGAGCAGACCCGCAACCACACCACTGATCCGCCCGATCCCGCCTTGAAAGGCGATTCCGCCGAGGAGCACAACTGTGAGAGCTTCAAGCTCCATTCCGACACCGATGGTGGGGTTAGCTGACTGCACCTTTGCCGACAGAAAAAGACCTGCGATAGCAGCAAATACCCCGCTCGCAACGAACAGTAGGAAGCGGTTGCGCTGCACTTTGATACCCATCAGCAGAGCAGCTCGTTCGTTTCCACCGATCGCTTTGATCTCTTTGCCGAACTTCGTGTGGTTCAGCACGTACCAGCCCAGCAATACTACGAGCACCAGTGCAACGATCTGAATGGGTACAGGGCCGAGCTTTGCGGTGCCCATTGCGCGGAACATTTCAGGGAGCTCGGAGCGGGGGATGGTGCGCCCCTCCGAGACCATCAGAGCGAACCCTCCCCACACGCTGAGTGCACCCAGCGTCACCACAAAAGAATTCAGTTTCATGTAAGAAATAAGGAAGCCGTTCAAAGCTCCGGCTACGAGACCCGTAATCAGAGCCGTTAGGAACCCTGCCCACATTGACCCGGTGGCACTCATTGTGGCTCCGCCGGTAACTGCAGCAGCTGACGCGATGGATCCCACCGACAGGTCGATGGTTCCCGACATGATCAAGAACGCGACCGGTATAGCGATGAGTCCGAGCTCGGCGGCCTGCAGGAGGATCGTCTGTCCATTCGCGAACGAGAGGAAGTTGGGACGGAGGATCGAAAACACGACGATCAGGGCGATTAGGGCGAGGAAGATGCCGTTTTTCGCCGCGAGGATCTTCAGGCGTTCAGTGTTCATGAGACGGGTTTCTTTCTCGAATCTAGGCTGACAGAAGAGTGGCGTCGCGCTCAGCGAGCGTCAAAAGAGCATCGAGGAGATCCTCGTTAAATCGTTCACTCCGAGGTACTTCGATGGCCTGGCCGTTGAGGAGTACGTAGGCGCGGTCACACATGCTTGAGATCTCGTCGGATTCGCTCGATGCCACGAACACGGCGGCACCGGCTGCGGACGCGTCGCGTACGCTCTCCACGATGTCGAGTTTGGCCCCAACATCAACTCCCTGCGTGGGCTGAGAGAGTACGAGCGCCTGCGGCGTGCGCGGGTACAACCATCGCGCGAGGAGATGCTTCTGCCGATTTCCCCCGGAGAATTGCGCGATCTCCGCATCTCCATCTGGGCCCCTGATGTCGAGCTTGGCGCGCGATTCAGCGTAGACGTCTGCCCCGGTGCGCGACGACACCCACCACCCGCGGTGCCCATATTCCACGAGCCATGGCATCAGTACGTTGTCCCGCGCCGATTCGGTGGCGATGAGTCCCTCCGTCTCGCGATCGGGCGGCACATAAAACACGCCCTTTCGGATTGCAGCACCCGTCGACGCGAACGATACTTCGTTTCCGTCGAGACGGAAACGGCGGGGCCGCCCGGCTGCTGCTCCCCCGAGTTCTGCCGCGAGCTTGAACTGCTCACCTCCGGCCATTCCGAAGAGTCCGACAACCTCCCCGGCACGCACGGAAAGCTGATCGCTTTCGTGATCGATCTGGATACGCACGTCCCCGGGGTTGGACTCCTGAAACGCGAGGGTTCGCAGGTCGGGCACCAGGGCTTCGGCCAATTTTTCTGGAGTGAACTCCGAAGTGGGCCCGTCTACGGCGAGCTCGCCGCCACGCAACACTACGATTCGACTGCAGACATCGAGAATGTCTGGCAGTCGGTGAGAGACATACAAGACGGTGGTGCCAGAATCCGCGAACCGCCGAATCAGGGCGTGGAGTGCATCTGTCTCTGCCTTGCCGAGAGCCGCAGTGGGTTCGTCGAGCAGCAGTACCTTCATTTCCCCACCCAGCATGCCCCGAGCGAGATCAACCATCTGTCGCTCACCCAGACTCAGGGTTTCCACCGGCATATCGAGTGACAGTGAAGCCCCCACGTCGCGCAGCGCCTCGGTTGCTGCCTGCCTTTGCTGAGAGCGCGATGGTGCCGGGCGTCCGAGGTACAGGTTGTCGAGTACCGACATGTTGGGGGCGAGGGCTGGCTCTTGATGGATCACCGTGATGCCGAGTGCCGCAGAGGCTCGGGGAGTCAACCCCTCCACGATCTCGTGCCCGTCGACAGAGAACCGGCCTCCAGAGGCACGAATGACACCCGTGGTGACATTGACCAGAGTGCTCTTTCCCGCACCGTTGTGGCCGAGCAACCCAATGATCTCACCGGGCTCCGCCGCAAAACTCACCTCATGCAGTGCACGGGTTGCCCCAAAGTCCACGGTGATGCGGTCAAAGACCAATCGTTGGGCTGCTCGGTTCACAATTTCCCCTTTGGCTCCGGACGGATTCGGAATTACTGGTTGGCGAGAAGGTACTCTTCTGCGTTCTCGCTGGTTACTAGCACCAGGTCGAGAACCGTATCCTCTACCGGGTTGCCTTCCGCAGCATCGATCAGCAGCTTGGCATTGGCCTCTGCAATCATGCGCGCCGGAGGCATGTAAGCGAAGCGCCAGAAGGAACCCTCTACCGCAATGTTTTCAAGCTCAGCATCCGTCGCATCGAGGTTGGCCAACAGCATTGACTCATCGGTCGGCGAAACGCCGGAGTCAATCAGTGCCTGGTAGGCGCCAAGCGCCGGATCGTTCGAGATGGCTAGCCACACCTTGGTGTTCGGGAACGCATTGAGCTGATTCTGGGCCGCAGCGTACCCGTCGTCCAGACTCAACACGCTCTGCTCATTGATGTTGAGGTTCAGACCCGACGCGTCAAGCGCTTCAAGGATCCCTTCGCCGCGTAAGCGTCCCAAGTCGGTGTCCGGGTAGCCCAGGAAAGCCACGTCGACTTCCTCGTCTCCGTAGTTCTCACGGATCCAGTCGGCGGCCATTTCGCCGGCTGAGCGGCCGTCAGCGACGTGATCGAAGTAGACGGCTGCCTGCACGCCCTCCCAGGTGCTGCCATAGCCGAGCACTGGAATGCCCATGTCGCTAGCCTGCTGGGTGACAGCAACGACCGAGTCAGATTGCACGGGGTAACCCATGATCGCCTTGATATCGCCGCGAACAATCCAAGATTCCCAGTTGGCCACCTGGGTCTGAGCGTTCCACTTGGGATCGTCGGTGACGAATTCGTAGCCCGCGTCTGTGACGACCTCGTCCATGAACGGAAGCATGTCGTTCCAGATCTGGATATCAAGGCCGGCGAAACTCATGGCTACTGCGCCCTTCGCCTCGTCACCTCCGCCGTTTCCGTCCGCCGGCGCATCTGCGCCGTTCGAGCAAGCCGTCAGGGCGAGCGCAGCTACAGCCCCGATCACGGCCATCTTTCCGAGCCGTCGGTACACGTTCATTTAGTGCTCCTTTGCATAGTTCGCACGGTCTGGCGGGCCGCGCGCCGATTTAGGTGCGATCCTCATCGGTGCCTCTAATGCACCACAATATTCACTATTGGTCAAGCATTGAGTTGTTACAATTAGGTTTCGTAAACACTTCTTGACAATTTGTGTTGATTCGTGATGACCTATGAGCCGGTGACGAAGTATGTGGCGCGCCTCACGCGCCCCGTCACTTGAACGACTGGGAAGGACACGCGATGACGCGCACCACAGGTTACGTCTGGCACGAGCGCTACGCATGGCACGATACGGGCACACATGCCGGAATCTATCGCGCTGGCGGTTACGTGCAGCCGTATCGGAATTTTGAGAGCCCCGAAACCAAGGCTCGCTTTGCGAGTCTCGTGGAGGTATCAGGATTGATCGAAAGCCTGACGCGGATCGCGCCAGAAGAAGTCAGCGAAACCGATCTACTGAGGGTCCACACTGCCGAGCACATCGCGAATATCAAGGCCCTTTCCGAGAAGGATGGCGGAGACGGCGGAGACGGATTCACGCCGTTCGGTCCGGGCGGTTACGACATTGCCCGCCTAGCTGCCGGAGGCACCTATGTGGCCGCGAGAGCGGTCATGCAAGGTGACGTCGACAATGCGTATGCTCTCGTGAGACCCCCTGGCCACCACGCCGAGCCCGAGATGGGCCGCGGATACTGTCTCTTCGCGAACGTTCCCGTTGCGATTGAGCGTCTGCGCGCCGAAGGACTCGTAACGCGAGTGGCGATCGTCGACTACGACGTACACCATGGCAACGGCGCCCAGAAGATCTACTGGGAAGACCCCAACACCCTCACGATTTCGATCCATCAAGATCGCCTCTTCCCGGTCGATAGCGGGATGCTTAATGAACGGGGTGCCGGAGACGGATTTGGCACCAACATCAATGTGCCTCTGCCCGCGGGCTCCGGTGACGGCGCATACCTGAGCGTCATCGATCGTGTCGTAGCGTCGGCTCTCCGCACATTCAAGCCAGATCTCATCGTGGTCTCGAGCGGCTTCGACCCATCAGCTGTCGACCCCCTCGGTCGCATGAGCGTCACATCTGAGGGGTTCCGCGGAATGGCCGAGCGGCTGCTCGGACTCGCAGACGAAGTCTGCGAGGGACGGATTGTGTTCTCGCACGAGGGCGGCTACTCACCCGTGCACACCCCATACTGCGGGCTTGCGGTGCTCGAGACGCTGACGGGGATCCGCACCGAGGTCACCGACCCCTTCAACGTCAGTTTCGATGACTCCCCCACCCGAGAGCTGACCGCCTGGCAAACTGACCTCATCTCCGAGTCGGCCGAGCTTGCCGAAGCGCTCGGCCTGATCATCACCGATAGCGGCCGCTAAGCGCTAGCTCGCAATCAGCGGGAATACCGGACGGTGGGTGTGCACCTGGTCGTAGGTGAAAGTCTCGACCCGGGTCACACCCGCCACCCGTTTGATGCCTCGATTGATGATCGAGAAGAGCGCAGCCGGAGTATCGGCGTACACCTCAGCGAGCAGGTTAAAGCGGCCAGAGCCCATCACGAGGTACCGCACCTCAGGAAACTTCGAGATTTCGGCTGCGACCTCATCAATGTCTCGAGAGCCATCGACCTCGATTTGCAGGCTCGCGATGCAGGTCAGCCCGATGGCGCTTGCCGAGACGATCGCGGTGACGTGAATAATGCCGCGCTCCTGCAGCCGCATGACCCGTGCTCTGGCACCACCCGAGGTGAGGCCCACCGCCTGTGCGAGGTCGGCATAGCTCATCCGACCGTCCTGCTCGAGCAGCTTAATAAGCCGCACATCCATCGCATCCAGGCCCCGGGCTACCGCGTCTTGATCGTGTAACAGCATCGAGCTTCCTTTCGAACCGACGACACCACAGGGGTCACCATTTAGCGTATCGGTGTCTCGATGATGCCTAATAGTGGTCGAAGCGCCCGGGCAACACATCCCACGGGCTGAGACCCAGGTATTCGCACACGGCACGGTGCACGCAGTGCTCGACGAAGAGGCGGCGATGCTCCGCATCATCGACGTGGAGGCCCCGGGCCCGCTGAATGGGCATGCGAAAGAGAATGATCGTGCGGGCGGCGCGATCCACCGCGTAATACAGGGGCTGCTCGCTCTCGCCCATACCCCTAGGTGCGGTCGCGAACCCGATGTGCACGCCCTGCAATTCGTCTCCGAGGTGGTGCTGCAGCAGATGCAACGCGCCTCGCGCGTCAAGTTCGAAGCGCGAGATGCGACTGTCGGGGTTGGGCAGCTGCGACCCGGTCGGCGATGAGCGTATTGGCCTGCGCCCGTGCCTCTTCGCCGGCGTCGAAGGTGTCCCGAATACCGGCGGCACTCCTGCCGTGCCCGCCGGCTCACCGCGCCGCTTCGACCTCCCAAACATTCCGCCAGTCTACGCTGGAAGGGTGACCGCTGAAGATCCGCACCGCCTTCTCGAGCCCGACGCCTATGAGGCGGCGAGCATCGCACGCGAGCGCGTTTCTGGGGTGGATCAGGCACCGGGGGATCGCGCGACTGCGGACTGTGACTCCACTGAAGCTTCCGCGCGCTTGTGCGCGCGAGTGAGCTGCGGGGCACCCGCGGTGGCGACCCTCACCGCCGACTACGCCGACCGAATGATGGCCGTGGGTCCGCTCAGCCCGTTACGCACGCCCCCGGCCCTCGATCTCTGCCCCCGGCACCGCGACGCACTCTCTCCGCCTGACGGGTGGGAACTCATTGTTCACCGCGTCGCTTAACGGGTGAACACAGTGATGGTGCTTGCGCGGTCGTTGAGCTCGATCACCGGGTAACCAGAGATGTTGCCGCCCGCCGCAACCCTCACGCCGGCCACAATCGGGGCATCGCTTCGAAGGATGGCTGCAGCGGGCGCAGCAGCCACCACCGCACCGCCGCCTGGCACGATAATCCTCTTGCTCTCGCGGTCACTGTCGGCGCCCGAGCCAGCGATACGCACCTCTGCGTCCTCGCTACCGGGATTCACGAGCACGAGTTGCCCACCAGACACTACCGCCGCGGCCACATCGGTCTCGGCCTGAAGCAGGGGGGCTGGCGTGAACCACGCGTAGTCGTGCTCTGCGCCCTGATCCGCAGACCCGAATGCGGCACCCACGAGTGGATCGGCGGCCGTGATGATGGCCGCGTTGGCCTCCTCTGGCCAGTGCGCAATGGGCATCTCAGTCACGATATTTTCGCCGTATTCGAGCGACCCGAGGTCTTCGCTTGAACCGTCTGGGAAGAGTGCTCGTATGCTCGCACTGCCAGACTCGCCGCCTGGCGCAAGCACGCGGAAGCGCACGGAAAATGGATCGAGCTCTCCCGCATCACCGGGGCCGTGATCGTGCTCACTGAGGTTGGTGAGACCCGGAATCACCAGAGTCGGGTTCGGGGCGAGCTGCCTGGTCACTGTGTCTACGGCAAACGGGGAGAGCTCAGTAACGTGGGCCACTCCGAGTGTCGCCGTTACGGCGGCTCCGGTACTCACGATGCGCACCGCGAGCTGTTCGCGTCCTGGGGCATAGCCGTTGAGCGACACTACGCGGTCGCTGCCCCCGGGAATGAGTACCCCACTGGTTTGCTTTGAGTCGACCTCACCGTTTTCGTCGAATACGGTGAGCTGCACGGTTGCCGGAACCTCTGACGGGTTGCCCAGGTTTACCGTGGTCGTCACGCCCAATGTGGTGGCACCGCCGACGAGCCACTGCTCGTTCGCGGGTTCCGCGCAGGCGCTCGCGCTCAGACCGCGCAGCGTGTCAGTCGTGACTGTTTGAACCTGGGCGGCGGCAAAGCGGTCGCCTGCTGGCACGCTCATGACCTGCGGGGCAGAGCCCCCAGCCTCCTCGCGCAGCAACTCACTTTGCGTCGCTGCTTCGCCCGCCACGGTAACCGATGCCTCGCCCACTGGCAACGAGAGCGAGGGTCTCGCGGGGTCTGCCCCGAGTACCGCAAACGCGCCAGCGCACACGACGTCTCGTTCAGCCCCCTGCATCGTATCGACGGTGAGAGCAACGGGTGAACGCTCGATCTCGGGCAGCGGCGCAGTGCCGAGCACCGCCACCGCCGCGGCTGCGATGCCCAGAATCACCAGGCCAGTGGTGGCCCTGAGGCTGCCCCGCAGCACGACGCTTGATTTCTCGCTCATCGAGTGCTCCCGTCAGCTTGTTCCTCGGGGCGTGGATCGGGGTCGGAACCGGGAAGGGGATCAGGAGCAGGTTCGAGCTCGGGCTCGGGGTCTGACACCGACCCGGCTGTTGTTGCAGATTCAGGTTCGGATTCGGAGACAGCAGAATCCGCTGCTTGAGACGCTGATTCTTCCGCCGCGACCTCGGCCTCGGTCGGAGCTCCGGGAGCCCCGACGGCAAGCCTCCCGGGTTTACGCCGACGCTCCGGGCGCTCCGTGACCTCCCCAGTGGGGAGGGCGAGCAGCAGCATCGCGAGAAGCACGACAACTTGCACCCACCACACGGCCTGTCCGCTGAAATTCGTGCCACTGAGCCACGCACGGGTATCTGCCGGCTGCGTGTCCACGGTCTCGATCTCGGCGCCAGCCACCCGCCACAGTAAACCGTGGGTGGTCTGCCCGGCGCTCGCAAGCGCCACGCTCTGATCGAATGCGGCTTGCAGCAGCGCGCGCTCGGCAGTGTCACCGTCGAGATTCAGCAACACAAAACCGACGCCATTCTCGGTGAGACTCGCCTGCAAGGCGTCATCGTTGCCGGTGCTGGCGAGATCACCCACGAGTTCGGCGATCCACTGGTCCTCATCGGTGGACTGCGATACCCGGTCTGCCGTGCGCACCTGATCAAGCCGCAACCCCGTGCCGGTGACGAGTTGGGCACGCACGGCCTGGTCGCCCGTGGCAGTGAGTACGAGCGTGCGCTGCCCGGGGTTGACGGCTCCAGCCGCCTGCACGAGTGCTGGCATCTGGGTCTCGCCCGAAGCAAGACCAGTTTGGGCGGTAGCGAGGCGGGTCGCGACGGGACCTACCGCAACAAGCGCGAGCACGAGGCCGATCGCGACGATGGGCGGGGCAGCTCGGCGGAGCACCGTGGTGCCGACGCCGGCGAGCCCGAGCACGGCGATCCAGTAGAGCGCAAGACCCGAGCCGGTCCACAGGGCCACCGGCGCTGCGCCATCGCTGAGCAAGAGCAGCTTTGACGAGGCGAGCGCGGTCAGCAGCCCGAGTCCGCCGAGCACCGCGTGCAGGATTGTGAAGTGCACCTTGCCGGTGAGGAGGCCAAGCACGGCTAGTACCACGATGGGAAGGAAAAGCAACCCGACGAGCAGCGTTGCGGGCGCGCCGCCAAGACCCAGGGCGTCGAGGATTTCGGTCCAGCCCTCGAGCCCAAATTCCGGGAAACCGAGCATGAGTTGCCAAGGGCTTGAAGGGGTGAAGGCTGTGGTGATGCCTGGATCAAGCAGCAAGTTCAGGGGGTCGGCAGTGAGGGTCGCGACGAGCTTCGGGGCGAAGAGCACGAGGGGCGCGATGGCGGTGGCGAGCACGCGAGTGATCCCTCGTAGCGAGCTGAACAGCCCAACCACGAGAAGTACGAGCGCCGCCGGAATGAGTACCGGCGCACACGCCAGGGCGACTGCGGCAAGCAGCGATGTGACACCCGCCCAGCTCCATGATTCTCGGCATCGAGTTGCGGCGAGCAGCAGCCACGGCAGGACCACGGCGAGGACGAGCGTGGGAAAACGTCCCGCGTCGAGCGATCCGAGCAGCACCGGGCTGAGCGCCCAGCCGAGACCCACCAGTGCGCGACCCGCAGGCGACTCGGTGAGTTGCGCACCCCAGATCCAACCGCCGAGCGCTGCGAGCGGAATTGCCGCGACGGTGAAAAGCACGACCGCGTGCGAGGGATTCCAGAAGGTGAAGCTGCCAAGCACCGCGAGCACCCAGGCAAAGGGATCCGCAGGAACACCCTCGATCGTGCGCGTGTTCTGCCACAGCTCACCGATCGGGCTCAGCGGAGCCAGCCCGCCCCCCACGAGACTGGTCTGCGTGACCGCCCACCAGCACAGCACGAGCGTCGCGACGAGCGATGCGCCAAAGACAGCGAGGCCGCCGGTCGAAATGAATTGCAACTCGCGGGTGAGTCTTCCCTGCGAGGCCAGAATCGCCTCGCGATCGATCATGCGTGCGGTACGCACCGATTTGGGATCGACACGCAGCGGGCGCACGGCTGCCCAGCCCGACTGCTGATTCGCTCTGATCCGCCGCCGAGATGCAAGCAGCGCGCCCGGCCTGAAGAACACCCGCAACGCTGCGGTGAACTCACCCAGCATGTAGCCAGGTTGTTCGCGGATCAGCGCCCACGCGACCCGCACCACTGCCACGATGGGCAGGCCAAGCCACATGAAGAACGCGGCAAATGCGGGGGCGTAGGAGATGAGTCGATGCAGATGCGAGGTGCGCGCTTGCCGATGGGCAACGCGCATGACCCGGCGTGACCTGTCGACACGAGGGCCTGCGATTCCTAGCTGCGCAAACCGCACGCGTGAGGCAGGCGCGACGATCACGCGGTACCCGGCGAGTCGGGCGCGCACACTGAAGTCGAGACCGTCGTCGTACACCGGCAGTGCGGGATCGAAGCCATCAAGCTGCGACCACACGTCACGGCGCACCAGCATCCCGACCGGGCCGACGCCCAGCACGTCTTGGAGGTGGTCGTACTGCTGCTGGTCGAGTTCCTGCCGGCGCAGCAGCCAACGCTCGCCGCCATGGGTGAGGCTCTGGCCGAGTTCGATGATGCGCTCGGGGTGATCCCAGTCGACAAGCTTCGGACCGGCCACCGCAACCGATGGCGAGCGTTGCACGGTGGAGAGAATCAGCTCGAGGGCGCGCGGTTCGGGCGCAGAGTCCTCGCTGAGCAACCACAGCCACTCGCCCAGGGCTGCACCGGAGGTGCCGGTCGCGCCTGTGTTCTCTGTCGCGCCGCCGCTGCGCGAGGTCGCGGCGTGATCGGCGGGTACCGCCAAGACGCCCCGGCGCACCGCCTCGCCGAACGGTAGCTGCCCACTCGCGGTGACGATGCGCTCAATGCCCGCTTGTGCGAGCTGCGTGGCAACTTTCTCGCTGCCTCCGGTGACGACCGCGATGATGCGGTCGGGTGCTCGAGTCTGCGCGCCAAGGCTCGCGATGGTTTGGTCGAGCCAGTCGCCGCCGGAACGGGCGACGAGAACGGCGGTCACTGTGCTGCGCATATCAAGCCAAGACTAGGCGTGTGACGCGCGAAGACTGGTTTTCGGTGCGGCGAGCCTTCAGACCGCGTCGCGGCGCAGCTTACGTCGTTCGCGCTCAGAGAGGCCGCCCCAGATGCCGAAACGCTCGTCGTTGGCCAAGGCGTAGTCGAGGCATTCGCTGCGAACTTCACAACCATCGCAGATGCGTTTTGCCTCGCGGGTGCTTCCACCTTTTTCGGGAAAGAAGGCCTCAGGATCAGTCTGCGCGCACAGGGCGTCGGTTTGCCACGACAGTTGCTCATCGTCATCGTAGCGACGGAGCCCGGGGAGGCCGAGGTGAACGGGATCGACGAACCAATTGCTGGGTACCTGCGAGTTCAGAGAATGCTGCGTCATACTGTGCGCTCCTCTCTCATCTGTGTTCCGGTTCGCCGTGCTCCCATAATTACATCGGTGTGGTTCGCTCAAGTCAAGCCGGGAATCTTAAAGCCTCAAGTGTTACTTGAGGCTTTGCGACACGCCGATACTATGCGCTACAGCACGCACTGAGGCGGATCAGTCCCAGCCATCTCCGACCGTGGCCACAAACGCATCGCCCGCACCGCTGAGCTCAATGGGTTCCCCTGAGGAGATGTACAGGGACTGCCCGCGTCGCACGCTCGCCACCTCTCCGTCCGACGGCCGCTCAACTCGGACTC
Organism: Leucobacter shiyiweii; assembly: GCF_052446065.1. GTDB lineage: Bacteria > Actinomycetota > Actinomycetes > Actinomycetales > Microbacteriaceae > Leucobacter. The sequence goes on from NZ_CM127080.1 coordinate 2,085,339, forward strand.
GCCCCGCGGTCACCACGAGCACCAAGGGGTGCGGCACCTCGAGCACCACGGATTCGGCGCGATCCGCATCATCAACGAGAATCTCCCCCGCCCCATTCTCCTGGTCTCCGGGTATACACAGCTTCGCACGCAGTAGCTTGAAGTCGGGCACCGGTGGTTCCCACGCGACGAGACCCCGTCTCACCTTGCGTGCGGTCTGGCGCGGTTCAATAAGCTCCGCTGTGTCGGTCACCCGCAGCAGCTCGTCGGCGTCGATGTGCTTCGGCGTGAGGCCTGCCCGCAACACGTTGTCGGACGCGGCCATCACCTCAACAGCGAGCCCGCCGAGGTAGGCATGCAGCTGCCGGGCACCCAGGTAGATGGCCTCACCCGGCGCGAGACGCACAAGGTGGAGCAGCAGCGATACCAGCACTCCCGGGTCACCGGGGTAGGAGACGGTGAGGTCGCGCAGCGCCGCCAGGCGATGCGCCTCGATCCACGCTCCGTCGCCGGCGCGAACAGCGGTGTGGATCGCTCGTACCGCAGCCCCCGCCTCATCCCCGCCGCGCAGCGCCCACGAGAGAAACTCAGTTCGTGCACTCTCGGGACGCCCGGTGCAGCGAGCGGCGGCGGCGGCGAGCGCGTCACGCCCCGCGCCTGTCGGCGCGGCCGCGGCGAGCGCCCGCAGGTCGGCGCGGGCGTCGGAGAGGTCGCGGAAGCCGCTCAGCGCCGACACCTCGCTGAGCGCGACCAGCAACTCGGGCTTGTGATTGCGATCGCCATAGTTGCGCTCACGGGCGTCGCGGGGCACGCCAGCCGCTTCTTCTCGCGCGTACCCCGCTTCGGCCTGCGCGCGGTTCGGGTGGACCTGCAGTGACAGTGGCCCACCGATCGCAAGAATCTTCAGCAGGAACGGCAACTGGCCGCCATCTACGCCATATCTCTCGGGGTCCGCCTCAATGAGGTCGATGAGTGTGTGCTGCACCGGGGTCGCCTTCGCGAGCGTCGCGGGCGCGCCCGGGTGGGCGCCGAGCCAGAGTTCGGCTTGTGGCTCGCCGGTGGGCGCGGTGCCAAGCAATTCGGGCAGCGCGTCACGGGATCCCCAGGCGTAGGCACGCGGGGCATTTTCGATGAAGATCAGCATGGGCAGTAGGGGCGGTGCGGCTGCGCCGGAAGGCGCAGCGATCCACAAGCAAAACTAGCGGAGCGCCACCATGAACTACCATACCCACTATGGCCAGAAGCAAGACCCGGTTGGGTGTGAGCGCGTTCGCGATCGTGGTCTTCGCCTTTACCCTCGGCAGTAACGGGGTGCGGTACATCGTCGGGATGCCCGCCTTTTTCATACTCAGCGGGGTGATTTTCGCGGTCAGCATCGTGCTGTTTGTGAAGCTGAAGCCCGAACGATTTCGGTGGTACCGACTCCCCTCGCCGATCTATTGGTTTCTGACGCTCGCGACACTGTCGATCTTCTGGTCGGCATATCGGTTCGAGTCGATGCTCGGTGTGATCGCGCAGCTTGTCACCACTGCGGTGGCGGTGATACTCGCCTTCGTGCTGAGCTGGCAGGAACTCCTGCGAACCCTCGCAACGGCGCTGCGCTACGTGATCGGGTTATCCTTCGCGTTCGAGTTGTGGGTCGCCTGGGTCGTGCGCGAACCCATACTCTCCTGGTGGGTTGAGCAGCCCGAGGGCAAAGATCTGAACATTCTCTACTGGAGCCGCGACCTCCTCTTTGCGGGCGGCCCCATTCAGGGGCTCGTCGCGAACTCGGTCTTGTTCGGGTTTGTCGGGCTGATCGGTCTCATCGTGTTCGGTATTCAACTGCGCGCAGGCCTCGTGCGTGCGGGCTTCGGCTGGTTCTGGGTGGCGATGGCAGTGCTCACTCTGCTGCTCACTCGAAGCGCGACGGTATGGGTGGCTCTTGTAGCCGTGCTGGTGGCGCTCGCGTTTGCGCTGTGGGCAAGGCGCCTGGGCCCCGAGCACCGCATGCACGTGTACTACGCCGGGGCCGGTCTCGTGATGGCAGCGGCACTCGCCACGATCTTTGCCCGGGACGCACTTTTCGGCTTGCTCGGCAAGAGCGGGGACCTGACTGGCCGAGCCGACACGTGGGCCAAGGTGTGGGAGCTCATCGAGCAACACCCGTGGTTTGGTTGGGGTTGGGTCAGCTACTGGCCCACCTGGGTGGAGCCGTTCGACGGGCTCGACACGAAAGCCGGCATTCCGGTGATGAGCGCACATAACGCGTGGATCGATGTCTGGCTACAGCTCGGCCTGGTGGGTGTGCTGGTGTTTGCCCCGATCGTCGCACTCACGCTGATGCGGGTATGGTTTCGCGCGGTGGATCAGCCCCGGCGCGGGCCGGGGCCCGCTCTCCCCTATGCGACCAGCGCGCTGTGGCCGTGGCTCGTGATGGTGGCACTCGTGGTGCAGTCGATCACTGAGAGCCGCCTCCTCATCGAGAGCGGCTGGTTGCTGCTCATCATCTTCGCGGTGAAGTCTCGCTATGACTTCGAGCTGCCCTCGCAGGAGTCGGAGGAGAAGCGTTTACCGTGGCGGCGGGTGCCGATCCCGCGCGCAGCGACCGGGGCGCCTTTGTCGCGCGCGATGGCTGCGAGCACTGAGTTGAAAACCCCGCTCGAAATTGCTCGCGAGAATGGCCAGACTCGCCCCGCGCAAGCGCCTGTGGCGTCTCTGCGCGATATCAAACGGGTTACCCTGGATGTCAGTTCAGCTGAGCTGCTCCGCGAAGATCGCCAGGGGAACGATTGAATATGAACGTCACCACCGAACACATCGAACAGTTACGCGCATTCGCGCGCATCGAACGCGACGCGATCCTCGAACGCGAGGGGCGCAACGGCGAGGATCCGCTGCTCACCCTGATTGACATTCCGAGCGTCGATGAGTTCGTGGTGCGCGAGCTCGAGAACGAGATGCTGGAAGAACGCGGACTGCTGGCGGAGTTTGCGATGGCGCGACTCGCCGGGCGCGGCACCGCCGACGACGCACCGGCGCACCGCGCCAACGCCGATGAGCTTGAGTTCACGCTGCTGCGCGAGATCGCCGAGACCTGCCCCGACCTCACGATCGCGGTGTGGCAAGTCGTGGGGCGCCTGCAGGGTAGTGCGCCGGATTAGTTCAATCGCAATGGACTAGCCAAAGACTCGCCAACACTGAAAGCAGGTTGCGACTCACTAGGCCCCCAGCGCACCAATCGCGATCACATTCACCCCATCGCGGCGCCGGTATGAGGCCCCCATCGAAGTGATCACTGAGAGGGAACGTGGAGGATTGCTGTCCACGTTGGCAGAGAAACGTAGGAGTCCGGCGGCCGCATTGTCGATCACTTCGGGCTGGTTTCCGAGTTTCACCTCGAACCCATGCCAGGTCCCATCAGGAAATTGAACAATCGCGTCAACTTCATTGCCTGCTGAGTCCCGCGCGTGTGCCACAGCACCTTGGAGCGACTGCGAATACACCCGCAAGTGATGAACCACGAGAGATTCAAAGAGCTGGCCAGCGAATTTGGGTTCTTTGCGAAGTTGTTCCGGGCCAATACCGAGGGCGGCTGCGGCAAGTGAGGGGTCGACGAAATGCCGCTTCGGTTCCTTTCTCAGCGTGGCGGATGACCGGAGATGAGCTGACCATGCAGGCTGGTCTTCAACGATGAATATGCGCACAAGCGCATTGAGATAGTCCCTCACAGTGTCGCGAGAAAGCGAAGTTTCGTCTTTCGCCAGGGTGCTCAGGGTGACTTCACTCGCGGTGGATCGCGCGAGTGCAGCGAACAGTCGACGTACGCGAATAGGATCACGCGAGACCCCGTCGACCTCTCGGAGATCGAGCTCAGCAACTGTAGAGAGGTAGTCCGCGAGGTTCTTGCCAGCTGCCGAGGGGTCGAGCCGAAGGAAACCAGGCCATCCCCCGCTCACCATTCGGTCGATCAGATCACGGTAGTTGAGGCCGGGATCTTGTGCACTTGGCTTTTCTTCTGCAATGAGGCTGGAAAATGACACCGTGGCAGTCGAATGACCGGTCTCATCGAGCGTCATTCCTCGCATCCGTAGCCTGGCGAATCGACCCGCGCCGGTGTGACGCACCGCGTCAGAAACAGGCGCGGTCGACCCAGTGAGGATGAACTGGCCCTGCTGTCGCCGCGCGTCAACCTCGCCTCGCACCAGGTTCCACAGCTGCGGAGCAAGCTGCCATTCATCAAAGAGCCTCGGGGTCTCGCCGGAAAGCACAATCGAGGGGTCAAGGTTCAGCAGTTCAGTGATTCCCGGTTCCCTGTCAAAGTGGACCGAGCTTGCCGCGCGTTGGAGAGCTGTTTCGGTCTTGCCACAGGCGCGAGGACCCTCGATAAGCACCGCCCCGGCACGACGCAACGCATCTCCGAGTTCCGCATCCACAATTCTTGCAACGTACCCGTCGTTCACAGCAGGCCCCGATCTGAAATCCACGCTCTTTGATTCGTCAAATTGAAAGGATCCGACTCGTCAATTTATAAGAATTCTACTCGTCACTTTGGAAAACTTCTCCTCGCCTGGGAGACAGAGTTTCAGCCATACTTCACGCAGGTTCACTTTTCTCACTTGCCGCCTACCAGCACGCGGCCTACCCTGGACATACGCAGCCGCCCAGTGGATCGAGACCGTCATGTCAGAGCACCCCACCCCCGAGCTCGTCACCAACCCGGAGTTGCATCTCGCCACAGTGCGGGCACAGGTCACGGGCGATGAGATCCGCAGTCTCTACGACGGCGCCTTTCCCAAGATCTTCGGAGCGTTGGGGCGTGCGGGTATCGCCCCGGCGGCGGTGCCGCTGGGTGTCATGCACGGTGAACCCGGCGCGACCTTCGACATTTCGGTGGCCGTGCCGGTGGCCGAGCCTTTCGGCGGCGAGGGCGAGGTGCGTGGCGAGACCATCCCGGAGGGTCGCGCGGCGCGCCTGCTCGCACTCGGCGACTATGACGGCCTCGGAGCGGCCTACGGCAAGCTCTACTCGTGGATCGAGGAGCAGGGTCTCGTGCCCACCGGCCTCGCCTGGGAGGAGTACCTCACCGAGCCCGCACCGGGCGGTGATGCCTCGAAGAACGAGACGATGATTTGGGTGCAGGTGTCGCAACCCGTCGAATCATAGACTCGAATATTGTTTAGTCCGCGTACCCTCGCGGGTTTGCCGACTGCCAGGCCCACGCGTCGCGGCACGCCTCAGCGAACGAGCGCGTCGTGCGCCAGCCAAGACGATCGAGGGCGAGTGCTGGATCCGCGACCACCGTCGCCAGGTCACCGGCTCGCCGCGGATGGATCGCGTACGGCACCGCACGCCCCGAGGCCTCCTCAAAGCCCCGCACGGCTTCAAGCACGCTCGTGCCAACCCCAGACCCCAGGTTGAACGCCTGCACCCCGGGCTCGGCATGCGTGAGCGCGGCGACGTGCCCCTCGGCAAGATCCATCACGTGAATGTAATCGCGCACCCCGGTACCGTCGGCCGTCGGGTAATCGTCACCGAAGACGGCGAGGCGCTCGCGCAGACCGACCGCAACCTGCGCGACGTAGGGCATGAGGTTATTGGGGATCCCGCTCGGGTCCTCGCCGATGCGCCCCGAGGGGTGCGAGCCAACCGGGTTGAAGTAGCGCAGGTTCACGGCGGCAAGCGCGGGCCAGGCCGTGGCCGCATCGCGGATGATCTGCTCGTTCATCGCCTTCGTCCAGCCATAGGGGTTCGTAAGCTCGACGCCGACGGGGTGCGTCTCCGCGATCAGCGGGGTCTGCGGGTCACCGTACACGGTCGCCGACGAGCTGAATACGAGTCGGGTGACGTCGCGCTCGCGCATCAGGTCGAGCAGCACGAGTGTCGAATCGAGGTTGACGCGGTAGTAGCGGGTGGGCTGCTCGACCGACTCCCCCACGGCTTTCAGACCAGCGAAGTGGATCACGGCATCGAACGCGATGCCGTCGAGCCCGGCACGGGTGGCGTGCGGGTCGGTGAGGTCGGCCCGCACGAAGGTGATCTGCTGCCCGGTGAGCTCTTCGACGCGACGCACCGATTCGCGACTGCTGTTGGAGAGGTCGTCGAGCACGACCACCTGGTGCCCCTGCTCAAGCAGAACGAGAGCGGTGTGGCTGCCGATGTACCCGGCACCACCGGTGAGCAAGACGCGCATGGTCTTCATGCTATCGGGGCGCTCGCATAACCGGTCTGATGGCGACTACAGAGGGCGTGAAATGCGCCGGCTTCACCGTCTACACCGGCTGCAGCAGGTTGCGCACGGCATCCTTGAGCCCGGTGCCGTACACCCTGTAGCGACCCAGGCGTATCTGACGCAGGATCGGCACCAGCCGCAACAGTCTCGCCTCGGGGAAAGCCTGGCGGGCGCGCTCAAATGCGAGCTTCTCATCAACCATCGATCGGTACTCGGCTGAGACATTATCGAGCGCGGCGATGCGCGGGGCGAGCGCCTCGGCGCGCAGAAAGAGTCGGCGATTGCGCTCAGTTCGGGGCTGGCGAAACATTCCGAACTTGCGGCTGAAGCTCATCTTGCTCATCCCGACTTCGTTCTTGTCATGCTGCCGGTAATCGGTGAGCGCTTCATCGTGGATCCGCACCCCGTCGTATGCGGCAGCGATCACGGCGAGCCACTCGTCATGCAACCAAGCATCGGGAAATGGTGCGGCGATCCCCGCGAGCGAGCGCCGGAACATGACGGTCGCCCCTGTGGCGAGGTTGCGCCGCATGAACTGCTCAAATGCCCGTCCCTGCTCCACGAGCGCACGCTCGGCCTTACTCATGCCCATGGCTTCGAAGAGGTCGTGCCCCAGGTATGCACCGCTCGCGTCGACCTGACGGGCATTACTGAAGACGAGTTGCACCGCAGGGTCGCCGAACCGGGCGGCGAGCCGTTCGATGCGGCTCGGGTGCCAGACATCGTCTTGGTCACACAGGGCGATCAGGCCACCGGTGCAGTGCGCAATCGCCTGGGCAAAGTTCTGCGTCACCTTCAGCGGCGGATCATTCCGCAGCACAATCAGCTCGGGAGCCGAGCCGTGCGCGATCCGATGCTCGGCGACCGCCCGCTCGACGATCTCGACGGTACGATCCGTCGAAGCGTCGTCAGAGAGCACGATCTCGCTGACAGGGAGCGTCTGCGCGAGAATCGAGGTGATCTGATCGCCGACGAATCGCTCGCCGTTGTGGGTTGCGAGCGCGACGGATACTCTCAGGGGGTGTGTTAGCGGCCTCATCACCGCTCCATTCTCGCTGATTTCCTGGGACGCGCCCTCAACTAGGATGGACGCCATGGTCTATCCCCTCGATCAAGTCCTCATTGTTATGCCTGCTTTCAATGAGTCTGAAGTGATCGCGGAAGTGATTGCCGAGGTGAGGAGTTGCCTGCCTGATGTCACGATTTTGGTTGTTAACGATGGCTCCTCTGATGACACCGCTACAGTAGCGCGCCGCGCTGGCGCAATTGTTGCGGATCTTCCTCACAATCTTGGGGTGGGCGGAGCGGTGCGCTGTGGTTTTCAGTATGCAGTCAGGAACGGTTTCCCTGTCGCTGTTCAGCTGGATTCTGATGGCCAGCACGACCCTCGCAGCGTGCCAGAGTTAGTAGCTCTTTTGCGCGGTGATGGCGCAACCACTAACCCTTCGACTGGTGAAGCCGACATTGTTATTGGGGCACGATTCGCGGGTGTTGGTACCTATGAGGTTCGCGGACCGCGCAAGTGGGCCATGCGTTTGCTCTCGTCGATCCTGAGCCGCACTGTGGGAACAAGATTGAGCGACACGACCTCCGGGTTCAAGGCCCATGGCCCCTTTGCGCTCGAGGTCTTCGCGAACGATTATCCGGCGGAGTACTTGGGGGATACTATCGAGGCTCTGGTGATTGGCAGTCGAGCCGGACTTGTGGTGAGGCAGGTGCCGGTCGAAATGCGAGAACGAGCTGGCGGTACCCCCTCGCACAATCCTCTCAAAGCAGCGGTCTACCTGGCCCGAGCCTTTATGGCACTCCTGATCGCCTATCTGAGGCCCAGTATTTCAAGAGGCACAGCATGAGCGCCATTACCTATATCTTCGGAATTATTTCTGCACTCGTCGTGCTGCTCGTTGTCGGTGACATGCTTCGAAGGGGCAAGTTGCGGGAGCGACACGCAATCTGGTGGTTGTTCGGCGGCGTTTTGGGCCTGATCATCGGTGTCTTTCCGGTCGTACTTGAGTGGGCAGCGAACCTCCTTGGCATTGAGGTACCGACCAATCTCGTGTTCTTTGTCAGTATTGGGCTCCTATTCTTGGTACATATTCAGCAGAGTGCAGAACTCACCTTGCTTGAAGAGCGCAATCGCTCAGTCGCCGAGTCACACGCGCTCCTCGAGATTCGAGTCAGGAACCTCGAAGGTCGTGACTCTGACTCTCTATGAGTGTCCGTCGTGACGCACGAGAACTGATCGCGACAATCTTGAGCGTCATTCAGCGAGCAGTTCCTCACAAATCTCTATGTACTGCTCTGAGCGCTTCGGCCAGGTCCAATCTCCTATGGACTCAGGAGTCGCAAGTGGCGGAGGGCTCGCAAGAAACTGCTTTGCCGAGGATACGAGTGACTCCAGGTCACGACGTTGTGTAATCCAGATAGGTGCACCAACTTCTAGAAGATTCCTTGCTCCGGGAACGGGGTAGGTCAGCACCCGACCCTGCTCTGCAATTGCTTCCAGCAGGGTGGTCTGGAATCCTTCTGAAAGCACTGTTGGGTTGATCAGTGTCGCTCCACGGAGGGCGGACCGAACCTCTCCTGGTGAGACTCGACCGCATACCAAGACGGCATCGTTCAGTTCCAGCCTGCTCACTAGCTCCTTGAGTTCATCCATTCTCGGACCGTCGCCCAGAATCTTTCCACTCACTGGGTAACCTGCAGCTCGAAGTTGGTTAATAAGGCACACAAATTCATTCCAGCCTTTCCCCTCCACAACGCGTCCAACGAAGACAAACTCGGCAGGACGGTCTTGGATGGCTTCGACCAAGACTGCAGGAGGCGTGATCGCGTTGTAGAACACTTGAGCTTCTACCTGCGTTAACCGTCGCACAAAGTTGACGGCTTCTTCTGACACCGCAAGTACCCGTGTCGCGCCTCGAAGGGTCCAGCGCCCAAAGGTGTGATCGACAAGTCTGCTGCCGAGTCGTATAGCGAGTGAGCTGCTGGCGACGTAGTTGCTTCCATGCTCTGTGTGAATCAACGGAAGCTGAACCGCTTTAGCAGCTCTCCACCCAACGAAGCTCATCGGGAAGAACCGCGTGTGTGTTGAGACCAGATCGATGTTCCGCTCGCGCAGCACCTTCGTTATCCGTGTCCGCGTCCCGAGGAGAGGAAAGCCTAAGAGCCCGCCGATCTTGAATCGTTCGCCGAGCGTGAGTACCTCTACTGCACCATCGCGTCTCCAGCCGACCTTTTCTCCCAGGTTCACCACCAGGACGTAGTGTCCTCGCGACGCGAGTTCACTAGCTAGAGCTTCCACATGGGCCTCAAGCCCACCAACACGGGGTGCGTAGTTATTCACGACAAATGCAATTCGCATGGCGTCCCTTCCTGGGGGGGGGTGAACTTGCCCCTTGATTCTAGGGAGCACTGAGCCCCGAGCCAGCCTTGCGGCAGCCGCAAGGCTGAGCGAATGGGCATAAGTTGACTCACCATCCAGCGTCCTTGAACTACAGTAGAGCCGCTGGGGAATGGATCAACCTACATGTGAACGGAACCCATTGAAACTAAATGTCTTGGGAGCTCCGAATGAACCACTCAAGGTCCGGAGGTCCTGGAACCTTTGAGTGATTCAATAGGCGTAAGCGGAGTTCTATCAAGGGCCGCCATTTCCACCGCCGGAATGGCTGTACAGGGTGGCGCTCGGTTTATCTACACGTTGGCGGTTGGCAGGTTGGCAGGCCCAGAAACGCTCGCGGAAGTAAACGCGTTGCTCTCCGTGGCTGTTTTCGCATCATTGTTTTGGCCCGCTCCCGCGGGTACCGCAGCATCTCGCTTCATTCCAGTCCGTGCAATTGCCAGGTCTTCGCTCACTGTGCTCAAACGCAGTTTTCTTATATCTGTAGTCATCTTAAGTGGCGCCGCATCGGTAGCAGCTTGGCTTCTCGGATCATCGATAGCCCAGATTCTCGGGTGCGCAGCGCTTGCAGTTGGCTACTCTGGTTACGTCTTCGTACGAGGAGTGCTGATAGGCGAAGACCGCATTCTCCGAGCAACAATAATTGACACGGTTACGTCTCTTGTTGCTCTCACAGTGTTGATTCTTGTGCTTCTGGGGGATCTGCATTGGGCTCTGCTGTTGCCGCTTGCAGTCGCATATACGCTGTTCGCCGCACTGAGCTGGCCGAGAGGCTCTGTGCCAGTTTCGAGGGAAACAAAGCATGTGGTGCTCGGCTTCACCAGAGATTCGACAATCGCAATGGTGGCCACTGGCGGCCTCCTCCCCGCCGTCTCGATGCTAATTCTGGTCTTTGAAACACCACTGGTTGCAGGCTTTGTGGCTGCTGGGCTCACTCTTGCTACCCCAGCTAACCAACTTTCACAAGCGCTAAGTCAAGTACTCGTGCCCAAGTTCGCGAGCCTCAACGGCCAAAACTCTTCGCAAGTTCAAGCGTTCCAAATGCGCATTTTTCTGCTCTCAGTTCTTGGCTTTGGAGCCGTGTTTGGAGTCCTGATAATCTTCGCAAGGTGGATCCTCACCGTGTTCTATGGAGTGGGATACGAGGATGGCACAGCAGCGATGCAAGTCATTATGGTGGGCATCTTTTTCATGTCAATTATCGCCAGCCCATTAGCATTCCTCATGGCGTCGGGTCGGCAACGTCTCAATGCTGCGATCTGGGCGATTACGCTCATCGTGTCGGTCGCCATCATGGTGTTCCTGGGGCCAGCATTTGGTCAATGGGGAGTGCTCGCTGGCTTCCTAGTTGGGACTATCGGTGGATCGCTTGCCGTCATTGTCGCCGGGCTGGTGATACCTCGATTGCATTTGAGGCGTACTGAATCTGTGAACAAAAGGTGAGCCTTGTGAAAAAAGTTGCCGACGGGGTTGCCGAACACCCCCTGCTCGTGGCGTCTCAGTATGGAAGAGGTGGGAGCAGTACCCGGGTAAGGGTCTACGATTGGCTCGAATACTTGGGAATCAGCCACGTTGAACGCTTCGAGTATCGCGGTGTCTCCTCGAATTCACCCCAGAGTCTCTTGAAAGATCTGCCGGGCAGCATTCGCGCAGAACGCGAACGCTGGCGTCTCGTGCAACGGGCAAAGAACTCAACCACGATTCTGTCTCGTGAGCTTTCGCCCCTAAGCCAGGGTCGAAATGAAGAAAAGCTGTTGAGGAGTGCGCAGCGCGGTGTTTACGATTTCGATGATGCACTGTATGCGAGGTTCCCTGGAACTATCGGTCGCTTCTACTCGCGAAGCAGAGTCTGGAAACGATCTGTATCTGCGGCAGATGTTGTTATTGCGGGCAGCGAAATACTCGCAGAGCGGGCCCAGTTGCACAATCCAAATGTGATTATGATTCCAAGTTGTGTTGATCACACGCAATACCAGGTCAAGTCAGATTTTGAGCAAAGAACGCAGCCACTTGCGGTTTGGATTGGTTCACCGGCTACCGAGCCTTACCTACGTATTGCCCAAGAAGGCCTCATGCTCGCACACGCAGCTACGGGACTGCGGCTCAAGGTGATTAGTGCTGGGTCAGCTTCTCTTGGCCCCCTCGACAAAATCGTCGAGCGCGTTCCTTGGCACCCTTCAACTTATTCAAGCAGTCTTGCGGATGCAGACTTCGGAATCATGCCGCTGCCGAATGATGAATGGTCGCAGGGGAAGTGCGCATACAAATTGCTGCAATACGGCGCGGCGGGAATTCCAGTCGTGGGGAGCCCGGTCGGAGCTAATAAGACTGCGCTCCAGCGGCTCGGTGGCTTCTCCGCTACCAATGACCACGAGTGGCGAGATGTTTTGATCGACCTTGCACGAAGCAGCAGTGTAGATCAGGCGGATCGAGGGAGGGCAGCTCGACTGGGGGTAGCTGAACATTACAGTTTCGAGGCATGGCAAGACAGATGGAAAACAACTGTCCTGCCGTAGAAAAGCCCGCACCTACTTACAGACTCAGCTCCCACGTGGCGTGGCTGTCAGGACATGGCCAACATTGTCATGCCAACATTAGACTTTGGCAAGACCCACGCCAGAACTAAGCGAGTCGGGTCCAGCATCCGAGTTGGCTTCCATGAAAGGACTCCTATGAAGCCCCGATTCCGACGTGCGCTCGGTCCGATCATTGCTGGACTTGCACTTTTCCTATCGCTCGGGGCATGGTCTCTGGCTTCCCCCGTTGGCGCATCACCTGATGATGACTTCCATTTGGCAAGTATCTGGTGTGGCCAAGGAGAACGAGCGGGGCTTTGCGAGGCGGGATCGACCGACACTAAGCGAATGGTGCCGATTAAGGCTGTCACCTCCGCCTGCTACGCACATAATCCTGAAGTCAATGCGAGCTGCCAAGGACCTGAATACCTGGAAAGTGGGTTCGCCCTAACTGAGACAGCGCGACTCAATGCCGGTGATCAGTACCCGCCAGGATACTACTTCGTCACATCCTTTTTTTCTGGAGACAACATTGCCGTTTCCACCGTTACTATCCGTCTAGTTAATTCAGCGCTCTTCTCCGCGCTTCTGGTCGCAGCCTGGTGCCTATTGCCAGCACGGTTTCGATTTACTCTTGCGGGAAGCGTTGCGCTCACGTTTGTGCCGCTTGGTCTCTTTCTGATCGGTTCCATCAACCCGAGCAGCTGGGCTCTGATGTCTGGGGCCCTCATACTTCCTTCACTCCTTGGCTATTATCACGCCACCGGTTGGAGACGGGCAGCGCTCGGGGGGCTCGCGGCAGTTTCTGCTCTGCTTGCTTTCAACTCTCGCGGTGATAGCTCTGCCTATGTTGTGATTGCTGTTCTCGCTGCCAGTGTGCTTGCCTTCCGCCCGGTCAAGGGATTCTGGCTTCGTGCAGTTCTACCTGCTGCGCTACTGCTCGCCGCCGTCATTGCCTTCCTGAGCGCAGGCCAAACCGGCCTCGCTATCAATGGCGATATGACGACTTATGACGTGCCGGAGAACTCGGCACTCCCCCCAAAGTCCGTACTCACCGTTCTCAATATCCTGCTCTTGCCTAATCTGTGGGCCGGCATCTTTGGACAGAGCTGGGGGTTGGGTTGGCTCGATACGCCGATTTATGCGATTGTCCCGGCTACGGGTATCTTTCTCTTCGCTGGCATCATGTTCGCAAGCCTTAAGTGGATTTCTTGGCGCCGAGTGCTCGCGTTACTCGGAATCGGTACCGCCCTGGTAGTTGTGCCGGTTTATGTACTCGTGCAGGCTGGATCGCTTGTTGGATCAGAGGTCCAACCCCGCTACGTTCTTCCGCTGATCACCATGTTTATCGCAGCGGCTATTGCTCCGAGCAGTGACACACATGCGGAGGCGCATTCCGGTCTTGTGGTGAGTCGAGTGCAACTGGCCCTCATTGCATTCGGATTGGCGTGCGCACAGTCCATCTCGCTGTTTTCGAATCTGCATCGATACGTGACCTCAGGATCTTACAATTTGGATGCAGCTGCCGAATGGTGGTGGCTCGCTGGGCCGTCCCCGTTCACGGTACTTGCAATCGGGTCCCTGGCCTTTGTGGTCCTGATGGCGATATTTGCCGTAGGGACTTGGCAATCGATGCCTGTGTCCGCCCGAGCCGGAGAGAAAAATAGGTGCCTGTCTACTTCCCGAGCCGTTGTTTGACCTTGCCCATCACGGCGCCTGGCCCCTGACGAACCAGCAGAAGTGAGGCGCGACGGACATCTTCAATGATTCCGTTCTGCCCAGCGGGACGCCGACGCTTCGCGCCCTTCGCTGTCGCGCGGGCGTCGAGCCGCACCTCGCCCCGTTGAATCCGGTCGGCCGCAAAGTGCGCGTCGTTGACGAAGCTAACCAGCGGAGCGAAGACCGATCCCCACTCATATCCGGTGCGAACCTGAGCAATGGCGCGTTCAGCGCGCTCGATCTCACCCTCGACGAACAGCATCTCCTCAATGGCCGCAGCAAGAGCGTCCGTGTCCTCCGCGGGCACCACTCTTCCGAGGCCATGATCCTCAACGAGCTCGGCGAAGTGATCGCCCTCCGTGACCACCATTGGCAGGCTCGCCCAGAGATAGTCGAGGATTCGAGTGCGGAAGCTGAATGTAGTCTCAATGTGCGAATGATGCGTGCTCACGCCGAGGTCGGCTTCGACTAGGTAGTTTTCGCGATCCGCATAATCAACCCAGGAACTGTTAAAAAAGACGTTAGTGTCAGCGACACCCAACTCGACGGCAAGCGCACGAGAATCAGCGACGATCTTCATCTCCGGCACACCGGGGTGCGGGTGCTTGGTTCCCAGAAAGTAGAGCTTAACCTCAGGGTGGCTCTGCGCGACCTTCGCGACCGCACGAATGAGAGTGAGCGGATCAAACCAGTTGTAGAGACCGCCGCTCCACAGCAGTAGCTTGTCGTCGGTTCCGATACCCGGGTGCACGCCTTTCAGTACTCTTTTCTCATGCACAGGAGCCTCGCGTTCAAGCCCGAACGGAACCACGCTAATGAGGCCTGTGAGGTCGGGATCGTCCGCGTAATTTGCAGGATTCACCCGGCCGAGCGCCGCTAACTGTCCTAGATAGAAATGCCTCTGTCGTTCCGAAGCGCAGAGAAAGAAATCACCGCGGGCCAGTTGCTCGTTGAGAACCGTCGTTGCGTCAGCTGTGGCGCGAGTCCACGCTTCCTCGCCCTGAGGGCGGCCCTGCTCGAGCTGCTCCAGATGCATGGGGTCGTAAATGTCGACCACAAGAATTTTCTGTGTCTTGCGGATCGCCGGGAACAGCGCCATCGCGAGGCCCTGAAAGATAATCACGTCTGCCCATTGCTCATGGGCGCTCATGGCGCGATTGTCGCCCGGCTTCACGGTGTCGAGGACAAAATCTGCTGCAATCGGCTCATGCCCTTCAAGGGTGACGAGACGGACGTCATTGCCGACCGAAAGCGCCTCAGCCATGTGCCAGGCACGGATCGCGGGACCCGCCATTTTCACGCCAATAGGATCACCAGTGATGATGAGGACATTGGTGCGCTCTGGTCCGTCAAGAACATCAAAGTTGTCAATGATGTTTTGGTAACCGTGGAGAAAATGTGCCCCTGTGAACGACGGCGCATTGGTCTCGGCGAAAAGACGGCGCACCACGTGCTCGCCCGTAACGCGAGTCGTCTGAATCTCTCGGCGAGACTCCGAGAGCGATGGGAGATTCTGCACGAACTGGTCGATAGCGAACAGCGTCGCGATGGTGTCTTTCGAGATCGACTCTGCTCTATTGTCGTCATCTGAAGTCTTACGGATGTCATAGGCGGTCGAGTCAAGTTCCGCGCGCGCGACTCCGCGTCTAACGGCGAGCAATAACGTCGCCGCGAGTGCCGCATCGACCGTCTCGCTGCCCATGTTCTTGTAGAGCGTGTAAAGGGCGTTTCGTTCGAGGAGGTAAGTCTCCTTGTGTGCACCGAGCTTACCCATACTGGCGTGGTGCTTGTGAAATGCCAGGGATGCAGGTTCGTATGCGTAACGGTAGCCCTTGAGATTAAGGCGCCAACCGAGGTCCACATCCTCGAAGAACATGAAGTAACGTTCATCGAAGCCGCCGAGCTCCTCATACACGTCTCTGCGCACGAACATCGCGGAACCGGTACCAAATAGCACGTCGTGCGGAACGTCGGGCTTGTCGGGAACCTCGAGGCCGGTGTGTGGCTTGTACCCCATGCCGAACCAAGTGAGTCCCGCGCCAATGAAATCGACGTTCTTGCCATCCCAATCGAGAACTCGGCTGGCCACGGCGCCTATACGGGGAGACTCAGTGAAACGAGCGACAGCGTTGCTCACCCAATCTGGATCTGGCCGCGCGTCGTTGTTGAGGAATGCAATAATCTGTCCTTGGCTTTTATTGGCACCAAGATTGCAGCCCCCGGCGAAGCCGAGGTTCTTCTTCGATTCCACGAGGACGACGTGCGGGGCTACAGCCCGGATCTTAGCGGCGCTCTCGTCACCGGACGCGTTTTCGACAACCAAGATCTCGAGCTCTTCGGTCGGCCAGTTGAGCTGGTTAAGATACCGAATCGCTTCGATTGTGTCCTCGGCCCCGCGAAAATTCACCAGAACCACGGATACTAGCGGTTTCTTCGGTTCCATTCTTTCCAAGTTCCTCACGCAAGATCTTCGATTGCGGTCGGGGCTGCCGCTCATGCCATCGTAGCTGCTCCACGACCTAAGCCGGTGGACCCCCCCGGTGGACGCCATCCACGATGAGTTCTTACAGGTTCGCTCCGTTTAGAATCGTGGTTACGTCTTTTTCAGGGAACAATTGAGGCAAGTCTGTTGAATACTCCACGGCCGGGATACATCCCTGAGATCCAGGGACTCCGGACCATCGCCCTACTCATGGTGGCTACGTTCCATGTGTGGTTCGGCAAGGTCTCAGGCGGTGTAGATGTATTCCTTCTTGTCTCCGCATACTTAATGACCCGTTCCCTTGTCGCTCGAAGTGAGAAAGGAACACTCACTCGCCCCCTCTCATACCTCATCCGCAAGTTTTCACGACTCCTCCCTGCTGCAGTTGCTGCAATCACTCTCATACTGATCGGCGCATTCGTTTTCTTGCCTGTGAGCGAGTGGCGGCTCTCACTCGACGCAGCGCTCAGCTCACTTTTTTATGTTGAGAACCTGAGGCTGCAGGATGCCACCGTCGATTACTTCAACGCTGAACACTCCTCAGCCAGTCCATTTCAACATTTCTGGTCGCTTTCAGTGCAAGGACAGGTGTTCATACTGTTCGCCGCTCTTCACTTCATCGGTGATGTGTTGGCCAGGTATCTTGGGTTCTCAGTGCGAAAAACGTTGCTCGGGCTATTCGCGACACTCGCGCTTGGCTCTTTCGCCTATTCAGTGTGGCTTACAGACCAGAATCAGGCATTCGCTTACTTCGACACCGGTGCAAGGATCTGGGAGCTTGCTGTCGGGTCGGTCTTGGCACTCATTCACCCTTGGTTGCGCATCTCCCAAGGCTTCCGCACAGTCGCCTCCTGGCTTGGCGTCATCGCAATACTTGCCTGCGGTTTTGTACTTCCTGTCGATTCAAGCTTCCCGGGCTGGGCTGCGCTGTGGCCCATCACAGCGGCAGCGCTCGTAATCATTTCCGCTGGGCCACCCACTAGATTCGGCGCCGATCGACTGCTCGCCCATGGCATCCTCAACAAACTGGGCGGCTACACCTATGCGCTCTATCTCACACATTGGCCCGTGCTCGTATTTTTTCTCTGGACAACCGGAACCGAGCAAGCGAATTGGCAACAAGGGTTCGTTATCCTCCTTGTTTCTGGAGTGCTGAGCTTCCTGATCAGTCGCTGCATCGAACAGCCCGTAGCCACATGGCTCAAACGCGATCAGGCACCTCGCTTGCGGTGGCTTCCACAGGTGGGTTGGCGGAGCCCTTTGGTCTTACTCGCAAGTATCAGCCTTATTCTGAGCGCTACAAGTGTAGGTACGACAATGCTTGATCAAAGAACTCAGAAAGCAATCGTTGCGCTCCAGGAAATCAACATCTCGCAGCTTGGAGCCAACGCCGGTTCATCACCCGGTCTCACTGTAGATCCGGTGCCGGCAGAACCGCTTGTCGAAGGCGACTGGGTGGAAATGGGTGAAGACTGCTACGAAGATGACCCATATCGTTCGGCACTATGCTATGAAATTCCTCCTACCGAGGGCGAAGCGGTGCACTCGCTCTACGCAATTGGCAGCTCACACTCAACACAGTTCAACGGTGCGCTTCTTGAAGCCGTGAATCGACATCCAGAATGGCTTTTCCGAACTCAAGTCGCACCCGCCTGCTATTACTCCACTCAGATAGAGACCGGAGAACACTGCATTGAACTATGGCTTCAGGCTACGGCGTACATTGCGGCAGAAAAACCTGACCTAGTGGTGATGTTCGGCACGCAATCACACCTTGACTACGAACTCATTCAACCTGAGCTACTTGGCTGGTTGCAAGAAGTCATGGCTACCTCACCGCAGACGCATTTCGTCGTGCTGCGAGACAATCCACGCATCCCCTTTTCGCTTTTTGAGTGTGCCACGCGGCATGGCTACGATAGTGACAAGTGTGTGTTCCGCTATGAGACTTCCACGGATCCTGAGTACATCGCAGCAATCGAGCAGACCGGAGCAACCTGGGTAGATCTGAACGGTCACATCTGTCCCAACCGTGAATGCAGGCCCTCACTGGGCGGTGTTGTCACCTACTTCGACGAAGGCCACCTCACAGGAACTTTCACCCGCACACTCGCACAAAAATTCTCTGAATCGGTCTCCAGTGTTGTGGACTGGTGGCCCGAGCGAGTCTACGAGGAGGGCGAGTTCATAGACCGCGCCAACAACTCCGATACGCTCAGTGACTTGAACCAACTGTAGGTTTTCGGCTACTCGCTTCATCCGATGAGTATTATCGCCAGTCTCCAAGAGCTGACTTCACGAGCGTCGATCCATCTACCAGGTGCGGCAGCCTAATAGTGGGTTGGTGTCTCCCGGACCGATATTGATAGCGTACGCGCAGTAGCTCCCCCGGCCGCCTATCGGGAAGGAGAAGCCATGATTGGGTCCGGCACTCGGATACGCAGCCCCAACATCAGGCCGAGCCTGGTCAGCAGTGTAAGAGCCATACCAACGGTCGTTCAGATACACGTGAACCTGAACTGGACCTGTAGTGTCAGGGTCAATGGTCCACCCATTTGCGACGATAGTTTGGTCTGGTCCCTCGGAAATCGAATCGAACGTTCCGATCGGGTTCGCGGATGTGGTGACTACTCGATGACAACCGAGCTGCGTGTTCGAGCTGCCAAATACATCGATGCCATATACACAGATATTGTTTTGGCCCGGTTGTAGTCCACGCAGTTGCAGGCTAAAGCCGTGCAACGGCCCAAAAGCGGGATGAACACGACCCACATCTGGCCGATGCTGATCAGCCAGGTAGGCACCCGCCCAACGACCGTTTGCGTATACGTGAATCGATATCGGGTCTTTTGTGTCCGGATCCACAGCCCACCCAGCAATGTCAACGCCACCGAAAACCGGCCTCGCTGTCTCAAAGTTCCCAAACGGTGGGCCCTCAGTAGCTAGAACTCGGCAACCGAGGAAAGTGTTCCCCGCGCCTTGCTTATCAATCGCATATAGGCAGAGTTGCTCCCCTGCGCGACCCGCAGGAATCTCAAAATTGAAGCCGTTCTGCGATCCGAATTCTGGGTAGACCCGCTGAACATCAACCCGAGCAACACCTGTTGTGGTGCTGCCGGCCCACCTACCTTGAGGGTATGGAGCCCCTGAGTAAGCATGAACGTCAACCGTACCCACGTAGTCGGGATCAATCACCCAGCCCCGTGCCTTTGGCTTGCCTTCGACCACTGTGAACGCTTCAAAGTTGCCGGTG
This sequence comes from Leucobacter shiyiweii, assembly GCF_052446065.1. Taxonomy (GTDB): domain Bacteria; phylum Actinomycetota; class Actinomycetes; order Actinomycetales; family Microbacteriaceae; genus Leucobacter. The sequence continues at coordinate 2,104,902 of NZ_CM127080.1, forward strand.
GGGCTGCCTGTTATCGGTGCTGCCTGCGGGCACCCGAGCAAACGCGTTGAGCCACGACCCACGTTGATTGCGTATATACACACGGCTGTTGGAGCGGAGAGCCCAGTTAGCCGGATACTGAACCCGTGAGCGGCCCCGTACGAAGGATACTTATTCGCGACAGTGGAATTATCTAGATTCGCGAGCTGCGATCCACCCCAGGCGCCACCGCTACCGTATTGACCGCCAATGTAATAGTGGATCTGAATCGGAGCTGTTGTCTCAGGATCAAACGCATACCCAGAAATTGTTGATTGCCTAAGCCCCGGCAATACAGACTCGATACTTCCAACGGGGCTGAGATCCGGCCCGGTGGTGGGACCGAACCAATTCGTATAGAAGCGATAGAAATTTCGATTACCGTACGAAGAACAGGCATCGCCGGTACCCCAACCGGCATCTAGAGCCGCCTGATTGGGACGATAGGGCGTGTAAATGTAGAGTGCTGCCGTGGCCCAGTTCTCGATGTAAACCTGCGAGGTGCCACATGATGTATTCGGATGCCACTGAATCGTGTTAGTCGCAAAGGGCTTGTAATTGTATCGATCACCATGTACCCGATAGACCTTCAGCTGCCACGCCGCGAAGTACACTTGCGCAAGGAAACCAAAATACTCGGGATTACAGTTCGCGCTTCCCCCGGGACCACTGTCTGGGCAGTAGTAACCGGTTGCCACGTCGAATTGACGAACCGTGGGCCATGAGTCAGTGACCAAGCTTTGTTCTTTTTCGAGAGTGATGAGGAGCACTCGCTGGCTTATTCCGCATGCTGCTCCCACCTTTGCGATAATCTGCGCGGCAGTCTCGTTCGCAGCGCCGGGGTAGGCACCACAGAAACTGTTCGCTGGCCTAGACGGCGTGTTTGACACCGAGTAATCCCGCAGGCACTTGTCGGCGATACTCGTGCTTCCCCAAGCCATCCCCGCGGTGCGGCCAGGGTCGCCGATCGTACAGCGGGGTACCCGGAGATTCAAGAAATTCTGAACTTCCGTGGCGTTCATCGCATCGCCCTGATAGAAGAGGCCATCGCTGATAATGTTTCCTGGATTGAAACCCGGGGTAGAGGCATCAGCTCCTTCTGGAGCAATTGAAAAGAGGCCTACTCCTGCAACGAGTGCGAATACAAGGAGGACCGCGATCTTCGCCCTTGCGCTAAACACACTAATCACTGCTAAAGTTTCCTGCCCTTGGCGACCTCATGTTGATCGACCGTGTGACGATTCTAGGCCACTTGAGGCAGGCTCAGAGAATTGAAATGCTGCGTGTCCACCGATTGTTTCAGGAAGGGTCGCAAAGATACGAGTAGACCTCATTGAGCGCGGCGTCCCAATCGGAGTGAGCTTCATCAATAGTTTGCAATCCACCAGACCCGAGGCGGTTACGTCTCTCTGCGTCTTCTACCAGAGCAGAAATCTGCTCGGTGAGGTCATCGATCGATCTCATTACTGTCGCGCTGTTGCGATCGTCGCGGAACAACCATTTGAACCACTCGCTGTCAGGCGAGACCATGGTCACCCCACTCGCCATGAGCTCAAGTGGAAGGTAAGACGGGTGACGCGAGATTTGCATGGTGACACCGATATCAGTCTCACGATATATGGCTCCTGTAGCCCTGTAGTCCATGAGTCCCAAATCGACAAAATCAGCGGTCTCCGGGAGATACCGCGCTCCGGCAGTGATAATTCTGACCTTACGACCATGCTGAGACTTGACTCGCGTGAGAGCCTCGCAAACAAGTTCCCAGCAGTTTCGGAAATGATCTCGCGCGTAGGCGAAGATTGTAACGAAGTCTCTATCTGGGTGCTCTGCACCATCGATGGGGAAATATATGTCCCTGTCCACCGATGGGGTGAAATACATCCCCTGCCCCTTGTAAGCATTTACGTAAGTCTCGTACATGCTCTTGGTGTTGCATATTCCGTAGAGGCCATAGCGGTATGACTCTTCCGCAAGCGCGAACATGGTACTAGCTGGATAGAACTCAGGCTCGAAGTCTTGCACGAGATAGAAGTTCCGGGGAGCACACATCGCTTTGACCACGTGCGTCGCTGTGAGCCAGAGTGTCGAAACAGCCGCATCAGCGCCGGGAATCGCGGCGATACTCTCATCACTCCCGTTATAGAACACGAACTCGGAATCTGCTCCGAGCCCGGCGAATGCGGCATCGAGCGCACTTCGATAGAAGACCTCATGAGGGTTTCCGAGGATCACGAACCGATTACGCACACCTTTTTCGCGTCGAAGCTTGTCCGCGATTCGGAAAGCCGTGTTCAAACCTCCGAAAAATGGCATATCGATTTCTGGAATAAACCAGTTTACCGTCTCCACCTGCCGCGGACCCTGGTGTTCTGCATGAGAAGCCCTGAGCGCATTCACCTGGCTTCGACTCGCGGAACCTGTCTCAAGAAGTCCGACCGCCTCCTCGGATATGTTTGCACGCTGCACGTGTCTAAGTACCGGGCGTCCTAGCCCCTCAAGAGCGACATCCGCGGGGTTTGGCTCGCCTCTCATTGCGAGCTTCGGGATGGCGCTAGCACGCGACACGTTGGGAGACACGTAGGGATCCCCGTTGCGGAGCCATGGACTGTATCGCCAGTAGCTTGCGTAAAGATCAGCCTCTGGAACGCTGCCACCACGGGTCAAGGACTCATAGTGCCTGACCCGATCGAATGGAAGAACCAGATTTCGCCGACCCCGGAGAACTTGGTCGAGACCAAGGACGACGTCACTGCCCATGAGCTCGAATCGCTCATCAAAACCGCCGACCTCGTCGAAATTCCCGCGCGTGATTGCTGCACAGGCTCCGGTGACAGCGAGCGAATTTCGATACCAGGCGGTGGGACCGATCAGGGTTTCGGAGTCCGGTTTGAGTCCCGAGAATAGATTGTCAGCGAACCCGCCTGGGCCAATGACGACTCCGGCATGCTGAATTCGACCGTTTCCCTCGAGAAGCTGATAACCCACGAGTCCGATACCAGGCCGAAGGACGTGAGACACCATCAGTTCGAGCCAGTCGGAGCGCATGACCTGGGTGTCATCGTTCAGGAAAACAAGAACTTCTCCAGTTGCAACGCTTGCACCATGGTTGTTAACACGGTTGTAATTAAACGGGGCCTCTGTCCACCATTCGACCCGGTAGTCGGCTCCATCGAATAACTCTTCATACCAATTCTCGTTATCTTCGGAATACCCTCCGTTATCAACAACTACAAGTTCGAAGTCAGGATACGCGGTTCTCTTTAAACTCTCGACCAACCGCTTCATATTGCCGCGCGAGTGCCTCGTCGGTATAACAATCGACACCCTCGGCCGACTAGTCCCAAAGACAACTCTCAACGACTTCCGCTCTGGAGTGACATCTGCCTCGACCCCGTGAGCGGCTAAGCGAGACCGAACCATCTCAGCGTCAGCGAGGTCGGGCGAGCGATAGCGATCCGATCTCGTTTCACTCATGAGCACACGGGAGACATGATCCACAGTGCAGTTGCGGAGCGAGGCTTCCAGAAGCGCTTCCCATAATCCACGTTCTGAGACGGTGATCCCTCCTATGCCAGCAAGCCATTCACCGGAGAATGCTGCGGCGCGCCCGACGTAGTTATTTCCGAGCAACACCTCTGGCGACCATTCAGGGCGAAAGAGGGGCGACTCTCTTTCACCAGAGGTCCCGATCAGATCAGAGTCAAAACTGATGACCTTAGCTGCGGGGTTCTGGAAGTGCTTCAGGGCAATTGAGGAAAGCCCGCCATCGGCAAAGACTGTGGCTTCTCGAAGTACGAGGACCAGATCGTATTCAGCCAGCTGCGGGCCAGACAATCGAGCCCCCGCTATCAGGTGCAGCACCTCGACATTAAGCCTCTCCTCCGGCAACACTTCTGGGTAGGCCACTCCTGCGCCGGTCTGCTCTTCAACCACAAGTAATAAGCGAGTGAGTGGACGGGCACCGCTGTAACGTGGGCAACCCTGCTCAAAATCACGAAGCCATCTCGAATACGGGGTCGTCCCTGTTTCCATCACACGCGTGACAACCTGCGAAAAGGCCGCTCGGGCCCGTCGCCGAGCTTGCATCGTCAGATGCAATGTCCTTGAGCCTGTCTTGCGGACGAATGATCCCTCCGGCAAGGAATCGCGAAGCCCTGTCAAAATCATGTTTCGGACCGAAGTCACGGATCAAGCTCCCTAGGTCGGCTCTGTGCTCGAATTGCGGGCGAAGCCTGGGTCACACGAGACGAGATTATCTCAATCCGACAGGACCCGAAGTTGCCCTCATAGTTGACAAGTATACGAGCGGACAAAGATATAGTTGACGAACATTAGGGAAGCCATTTTGAGCGGCCGGCGATGGCGATAACCACAGTGCCTTGCTGACACGATTCACTTAGGATTTTGGGTACTGATGAAGCTAGCTTTGACCATGATGGTGCGCGATGAAGCCGACATCGTCGGCGCGATGCTCGAGCACCACTTTGCGCAGGGTGTTTCTCAGGCAATCGTTACGGACAACGGCTCCATAGACGGCACCTGGAAGATTCTCGAAAAACTCTCGCATCGTTACCCTCTGGACCTCAGGCAGGATCCCGTACACCGAAAACAGCAAAGTGATGTCGTCACTCAGATGGCGCGCGAAGCTCACACCAGATATGGTGCCGACTGGGTCATTAACGCTGACGCCGATGAATTTTGGTTGTGTCTAGACCGGAATCGAACGCTAGTTGATGTCTTTTCTGATATCGACAAGGCTCTGCAGTCATTCGCCGTCCCAGTGCATGACATGACAGGACCCCCTGCACTTCGCGGGACTGGACTGCAACGATTAATACTCCGGGACCCTCGAACGAGTGATGAGTTAGAAGCAGCCGGCTTATTAGCGCCGTCCACTCCCAACGCAGCCCACATAGGTTCGCCAGACATTGTCGTGGCACAGGGCAATCACTTCGTTAGCCTGGAGAGCCGCGGCAATCCACCCGTTGAGCTCTCTCTCGAAGTGCTGCATTTCCCATGGCGCTCTTGGCATCAGTTCGCGAGAAAAGTCGCAAACGCAGGCCGCGCCTATCGCGCCAATCCGGAACTAAAGCCGAGCCCGAATCATCATGGAATGCGTGATTTCCGCCGTTACGAGGCAGGCGAACTACTGCCGCACTACGCTGCTCGTAGCCTGGACGCAATGAAAAGCGACGTAGAATTGAGGTCCCGAGCAACGCTCGATCGCGCGATCGCCGAAACGCGGGAGTCACCTGTCGCTGACAGAAGTCTGAAGCCAGAAGAATGGCGCGTGCTTCGCGAGCTCGGCCAGGTATTGATCGATCTTGAGCGCACCCAGCGGGCTCTAAGTATAACAACAAACGAGCACTCTGGGTTTCTCGAGGCAAAGGCCACGGGTCTTAGGCTTCGCAGCCATTACCTTCGGACTTATGCTCCAAGGCGTGTTCGTCGACTACTCGAGACTAATCCTTACTAGAAAAGGGGAGTCCGCGAAGATCCGGTTGCTCTAGATAAGGTATGGTAAGTGAGTTTCCCGGTCTACCAGTACGTCTCTGTAGGGCGGTTTGAAGCGCCGCTAGAGGAGGATCATGAATCGCGCTGAACGACTTGAGGCACTCTCTCGCGCATCATTCACCACCATCGGCGTCTCCGTCGAATCTGGGAAGTCGCATGCGAGATACAGAGGATTTTTCAGTTCTACTCGTGAGATCGTCACCAACCGGAGCATGCTCAGCCTGTTGGTGCGCCGAGATATTAAGTCGCGCTACAAAGACAGCTCGCTAGGACTTATCTGGACGCTGATTAAGCCGCTCACCCAGCTCGCGATCTACTTCGTTGTGGTCGGCAAGTTCCTCGGTGCTGAGCGCGGTATTCCTGATTTCGCTATCTATATCTTCACTGGACTCACCGCCTACGGTCTTTTTTCAGAAATTGTCTCGGGCGGCACCGGTTCCATCCTGAACAACGCGGGGTTGGTGAAGAAGGTGTATGTTCCCCGCGAATTGTTCCCACTCGCCGCAACCGGTACGGCTCTGTTCAACTTCATGATACAGTTGTTTGTTCTCTTCGGGATCGTCCTCTTGTCTGGAAACTTCCGCTTGAGCTGGAATCTCATCTACCTTCTGCCCGCGGTCATCACGTTGGTGAGTTTTGGGCTGGCTCTCGCCCTCCTCTTCTCGGCATGGTTCGTCTACTTGCGTGACATTGGCTACTTCGTCGAGATCGCAGTGATGGTACTCATGTGGGCTTCACCTATCCTCTATTCCTGGGGCATGGTGCGAGACGTAGTCACGAGCGCAGGGATCCCGTGGTTGCTTGAGATCTACACAGCTAACCCTGTGACCCTATCGGTGCTCGGCTTCCAGGAGGCGATCTGGGGAACCACCGATCGCGGTCTCCCTATTCCCGATCACCTGATGGTTCAACTCAGCATTGCGGCCGCTGCCGGTCTGCTGTGCGTTATCGGCGCGCAGCGCATCTTCACCAGGCTGCAAGGCAACTTCGCGCAGGAGCTCTAACCACAATGTCACCACTTCACGAAGCGTCCGATGACGCGCCGATCGTCATCAAAGCAGATCGCGTCACTAAACACTTCATGCTTCGACGCGACAACTCCCTCAAGGACCGGCTGCTTTCTTTCCGCGCAGGCCGGCAAAACCGTGAAGAATTCACTGCACTCGACGACGTCAGTGTCGAGGTCAAAGCAGGGCACACAGTTGCTTTGATTGGGCACAACGGCTCTGGCAAGAGCACCATGTTGAAAGTGATCGGAGGGATCCTTGACCCTTCTTCTGGCATGATCTCTAGCCGGGGTCGCATTGCGGCACTGCTCGAACTCGGAGCTGGCTTCCATCCCGATCTGAGTGGCCGCGACAACGTATTTCTCAATGCCTCGCTTCTCGGAATGAGCCGAGCGGAGACTGATGCCGTATTCAACGATATCGTGGCTTTCGCTGAACTCGAGGACTTCATCGACACCCAGGTGAAGTTTTATTCATCCGGCATGTATGTACGTCTGGCATTTGCAGTTGCAATCCACACTGACCCCGACATTCTGTTGGTCGATGAGGTACTTGCGGTCGGTGACGAAGCGTTTCAGCGCAAATGCATGGACGCGATCCGGCGGTTCCAAGCGGCAGGCGGAACCATCCTGCTTGTCACTCATAACCTCGGGCAAGTACTCGAGCTGAGTGATAGCGCAGTGCTGCTCCATCACGGCAAGCTCGTGTACCAGGGCGACCCACGTGAAGCGGTGACCAGGTTCCGCGATCTCTTGGAGGAGCGACGAGTAGAGCATGAGCAGGCGGTTGCAGGCTTGAGGGCGGACACTTCTGACTCACAAGCCCCAATCGAGATTCGAGCCCGCTGCTTCGCCAGGCACCGGGAGGCCCGCGAACCGCTCACCCTCGGAGATACTCTGTGTGTTGAAATCGAGCTGGAGGGTAACGTCCGAGATGTAGATTGGATGCTGTCAATCCAGATCGACAACCCCATGGGCCTACGCGTGTTCGGCGCCGCGAACGATCTTATTGATCTCCCTCTTTCGCCTTTCTCTGACACAGCGTCATTTCGATTCACAATTGAAAATACGTGTTTCGGGGAAGGCAAGTACTTTGTTAACGTCTCAGTACTTGACGGCGGAGGTCAGCACCTTAAGGATGCTGTTCAAGCTGCTTCTTTCAACGTGATTTCACCACGAACGAGCCGCGGTGCCATTTCAATGAAATACTCACTCGACCGGATTGCGTAGCTTGCATCGTCACCTCTCAGGTCTCTGCATCCTCGCTTTACCTCGAACGAAGACCCTGAATGGAACGCAGTCTTCTCGCAAGACGGACAGCACGTGACCGGAGCAAGCTCGCATTTTCTGCCCTGAGCGTTTGGGCTTCTTCCTCGCGCGCTAGCAGCACCGCCTCCAGATTCTCAAGGTTAACCCGCTCCAGCAGACGGCAACGAACGAAGACATGCTCCGGCCAAGAAGGCTGCCATTCGGATATTTTTTCCTGTTCTCTGGGTTCCAGCCTAAGATACTTCCGAATGGCGTCGTGCAAGATCAACTCCGCCTGAGTGGCCACAGCGATCGACACTTCGGCACTAAAATCCGTCCTGATCCTCTGACTCCGAGCAGCTACGGCCAACTCAGCCGCCGCGATTACTAAACTTCGGACATGCCATTCAGAAATTGTGGTAGTAGTGATGGAGTCGGCACGGACCCGTCGCACAAAGAACTCTGAGGAATCATAGCCGAGTCGGGACGCCGAAAGCATCAGCCTCATAGTGAACCCGTTATCTTCGTGAAGTACGCCCTCGGTAAATCGAAGGCCAGCATCATATAGGAACTCGCGCCTTGTCAAGTATAAGCAGGCGGACGGCTTCCATTCCCCGTACTTGCTCATCTCCAAGACCATCTCGGGCCCCGATATCCCGGAGGTGTATGACTGCCTCCGCATATACTGACGTTGGTACTGGCTCAGGAGAGCGGAATCCATTGACTCGTCAATTAACGGCCTGGCGTTGAAAAAAACGGAGTCAAGCTCGTTTGCGTTAGCCAAAATGGCAATTTTTTCAAGTGCTTGCGGGTCGAGCATGTCATCGCTATCAAAAAAATAGACGTAGCGTCCTTCCGCGTAATGTAAAGCAAGATTTCGTACAGCGCCCAGCCCAATGTTTGCCTCGCAAGCTATAACACTAATGCGCGGATCTTCATCGGCGTGCCGCCTTAGCGCAGCCAACGACCCGTCAGTAGAAGCATCATCGACACAGATAATCTGGAGTTCCTTCAGAGTCTGAAAACGAATGCTCAAGAGGGCCTGATCCAGGTACTGCTCAGTGTTGAAAACCGGAATAATCACCGACACCATGGGTGTCGTGCTCTGATCGCTAATCTTCAATGTCCAAACCTAGACTCAGTCTTGGCGCGCGAGGTTGGTGAGGTACTTGCCATACCCGCTCTTGACCAAGGGAACGGCGAGGTCTGTAAGTTGCTGATCGTCAATCCACCCATTACGCCAAGCGATTTCCTCGATGCAGCCAATCTTGAAACCCTGTCGATCCTCGATGACGCGCACATACTCTGAAGCCTGCATCATCGACTCGAACGTGCCCGTGTCGAGCCAGGCCGTGCCGCGGTCGAGCACCTCAACGGAGAGTTTTCCAGCGTTCAGGTACTCTTCGTTGACGCTCGAGATCTCGAGTTCGCCGCGGGCGCTTGGTTGAATTGTCTTGGCGATCCGCACCACGTCGTTGTCGTAGAAGTACAGGCCAGGAACAGCGTAGTTGCTCTTTGGGTGCTGCGGCTTCTCTTCAATCGAAACCGCACGCATGTTTTCATCGAACTCAACCACGCCATAGGCCTGCGGCTCGGCCACGTGGTATGCGAACACCAGTGCCCCGTCGACCTCGTTGTTTTTGCGTAGGCTCGTACCCAGCCCGACGCCGTGGAAGATGTTGTCGCCAAGAACGAGCGCCACGCTATCGCTTCCGATGAACTCCTCACCGATGATAAATGCCTGCGCGAGTCCGTCGGGAGACGGCTGTACCGCGTATTCGATCCGCATGCCCAGCTGAGATCCGTCACCAAAAAGCGCACGGAACTGGTCGTTGTACTCGGGGGTGGTGATGATGAGCACCTCACGAATGCCCGCCATCATGAGCGTCGACAGGGGGTAATAAACCATGGGCTTGTCGTAAATCGGCATAAGCTGCTTCGAGATGCCCTTAGTGATAGGCCACAGCCGGGTGCCGGAACCACCAGCGAGAATGATGCCCTTCATGAAGCACGTCCTTTCCACAGATCAACGGCAAGCTTACCGAAGGCATGCGGGGCACGCCCTGAATCTGTAGTCCATAGGATGGGAGCCATGCCAGAAGCCGTTCCCCCACATTCGAGCCCAATGACCAATGTGGGCGTGGTGACGGTGAGCTACGGATCCGGCGACGCACTCACCATATTCCTCCGTAGCTTGCGCGAGTACCATGGTGACCTCCCCGTCGTGGTGGTCGACAATAAGCCGGATCACGAGAGTGTGCAGGGCATTGCGCAGCGCTACGGTGCCCAGTATGTGCCAATCCCGGCGAACCCTGGCTACGGCGCCGGCATGAACGCCGGGGTGCGTGCGCTGAAGCACGGGACCGCCGCACACACACCCCTCGATGCCTACTTCTTCTGCAATCCCGACGTGCGTTTCGTTGAACCCGCTATCGGTCAACTCGCCGCCTCGCTGCTTGACGATCCGGATGCCGGGAGCATCGGCCCACGCATCCTGAATGAAGACGGCAGCGTCTACCCTTCGGCGAGAAATATTCCATCGGTTGGCACTGGTGTGGGCCATGCGCTGTTCAGTAAGATCTGGCCGAGGAACCCCTGGACTCGCGCCTATCAAGATGCCGCACACTACGGCGAGCGCCGCACCGCAGGTTCCCTCTCTGGTGCAGCCGTCATGGTGAAACGTTCGATCTTTGAAGATCTCTCCGGCTGGGACGAGGCGTACTTCATGCACTTCGAAGACATCGATCTCGGGTGGCAGATCGGCAACATAGGGTTCACCAACGTGTACGAGCCCGCTGTCTCGGTCGAGCACTTGGGGGCACACTCGACGAAGAAGCATGCCGTCGCGGTGGAACAGGCAATGACCAACAGTGCGATCCGCTTCATGAACAAGCGGTACGCCGGGTTTTGGAGATTCCCCGTGCGCTGGGCCATTCATGCTGCGTTAAGGTTTCGAGGGTTCCTTAAGTTGGCGGCCCTCCAACGAAATAGCAAGGAGAATGTGCCATCGTGAGGATCTCAGTAATTGGCTGCGGGTATCTTGGCGCGGTGCACGCCGCAGCAATGGCATCACTCGGGCACGATGTCGTCGGCGTCGATGTCGACGCATCACGCGTCGAACAATTGTCGTTGGGCGAGGCCCCCTTCTACGAACCCGGACTTGGCGAGCTCCTGAAGGCCGGAATCGCTTCAGGCCACCTCCGATTCACGACCGATATCGACGAGGTCGCAGCAGCGTCCGTGCACTTCGTCGCAGTTGGGACCCCTCAATCGCTCGAAGGGAAATCTGCCGATTTGACTTACGTCAACGCCGCGGTTGAAGGGCTCATTCCACGACTGGCTCCGGGGTCATTAGTTGTTGGGAAATCGACAGTTCCAGTGGGGACTGCTGAAGAACTTGCCTTGTTGATTGGCCAGCGTGCTCCTCATGCGAGCCTCGCGTGGAACCCGGAATTCCTGCGCGAGGGCTTCGCGGTGCAAGATACCCTGCGACCGGACCGGATCGTATACGGGGTCCCTAGTGATGAGGATGCTAAGCGAGTCGAACAGCTTCTCGATCAGGTGTACGCACAGGCTCTCACTCAGGGCACCCCAAAGGTGGTCACAAATTACGCGACCGCCGAACTCGTGAAGGTCGCAGCCAATGCCTTTCTTGCGACGAAGATCAGCTTCATCAACGCGATGGCCGAAATAAGCGAGGTGGTTGGCGCGGATGTCACCCAACTCGCCGACGCGATTGGGCACGACAATCGAATCGGTCGCCGTTTCCTTAACGCTGGGGTCGGCTTCGGTGGAGGTTGCCTACCGAAAGACATTCGCGCCTTCGCGGCGCGTGCTGAAGAACTCGGCCTCGGCGAGTCGGTTGCCTTTCTCCACGAGGTTGATGCAATAAATATGCGGCGTCGGTCTCACGTGATCGAGCTGGCCGAGAGTGTGTTCGAAGGTGATGTTTACGGGAAGCGCATCACTATCCTGGGCTTGAGTTTCAAGCCAGACAGTGATGATGTCCGCGACTCACCCGCTCTCGATGTCGCAGCTGGACTCCACGCGCGCGGTGCACAAGTGGTGGCCACGGACCCTCAGGGCATCGCCAACGCTCAGACCCGGCTCCCCGAACTGATGTTTGAAGTGGATCTACCAGACGCCCTCCGGAACTCTGAACTCGTGATCCTTCTGACGGAATGGGCGCAATACAAGTCCCTGGATCCTCATTTAGCAAGATCGCTGGTCTCCAATCAGACTGATCGGGTCACAATAATCGACGCACGCAACGTGCTGGACCCAGAAAACTGGCAGGCTGCCGGCTGGAGGTACCTTGGACTCGGGCGTTAGTTAAGGAGAAAGCCGCGTCCAGAATCCAAGGAATCAGTCCAGGTAAACTCTTTAGGACTATGTCTGCGCGCAGACACACGCACTAACGCAGGAGGACCTCAGTGGCCCGCAAAATTCTCGTGACCGGCGGAGCCGGCTTCATTGGCTCAAATTTCGTGCACTACCTCGTCGAAAACACAGACGACGTGGTGACCGTGCTCGACAAGTTCACCTACGCCGGTAACGAGGCCTCGCTCGCGGGGCTCCCCGAAGACCGCGTCACCGTGGTGCACGGTGACATCTGCGACGCCCCGCTGGTAGACCGGCTCATTGCCGAGACCGACGTGGTGGTGCACTATGCCGCTGAGTCGCACAACGACAACTCGCTGCACGATCCAAAACCGTTCCTCGACACCAACATCGTGGGTACCTACACGCTGCTCGAGGCCGTGCGCCGTCATGAGAAGCGCTACCACCACATCTCCACCGACGAAGTGTATGGCGATCTCGAGCTCGACGACCCGGAGCGATTCACCGAGCAGACGCCCTACAATCCCTCCTCCCCGTACTCGTCAACCAAGGCAGGAAGCGACCTATTGGTGCGAGCATGGGTCCGCTCCTTCGAGGTGCAGGCCACCATCTCCAACTGCTCAAACAACTACGGACCGCGCCAGCACGTCGAGAAGTTCATCCCCCGCCAGATCACCAACATTCTGGTTGGCGACCGCCCGAAGCTCTACGGTGAAGGCCTCAACGTGCGCGACTGGATCCATGCCGACGACCATTCCTCGGCCGTGCTGCGCATTGTCGAGGCCGGCCGCATCGGCGAGACCTACCTCATCGGCGCAGACGGAGAGAAGAACAACAAGGAGGTGCTCGAGCTAATCCTCACCGCCATGGGGCAGCCCGCAGACGCCTACGAACACGTCGTCGACCGCCCCGGTCACGACCTCCGCTACGCGATTGACAGCACCAAGCTTCGCGACGAACTCGGGTGGCAGCCGTCGTTCCCTGACTTCGAAAAGGGCCTCGCCGCCACGATCGACTGGTACCGCAACAACCCCGAATGGTGGCAGCCGCAGAAGGCCGCGACCGAAGCCAAGTACAAGGAACAGGGGCAGTGAGCATGGCGGCAAAACCGCTCGCCATTCGCGAGACCACGATTCCCGGGCTCGTACTCCTCGACCTGCCTGTACACGGAGACAACCGCGGCTGGTTCAAAGAGAACTGGCAGCGCGAAAAGATGGTCGCGCTCGGCCTGCCTGACTTCGGCCCCGTGCAGAACAACATCTCTTTCAACGACAAGCGGGGTGCCACCCGCGGCATTCACGCGGAGCCGTGGGACAAGTTCGTGTCCGTCGCAACCGGCAAGATCTTCGGCGCGTGGGTGGATTTGCGTGAGGGCGACAGCTTTGGAACGGTCTTCACCGCTGAACTCGACCCGTCAACCGCGATCTTCGTGCCGCGCGGAGTGGGCAACTCCTATCAGACTCTCGCAGACGACACAGCCTATGTGTACTTGGTCAACGCGCACTGGAGCGCCGAAGCACAGAGCGAGTACACCTTCTTAAACCTTGCCGACCCGACTGCCGCGATCGCCTGGCCGATCCCGCTCGAACAGGCCGAGCGCTCGGAGAAGGATCTTGCTCACCCCCTGCTCGCAGATGTCGTGCCGATGAAAGCGAAGCGGACACTCGTGCTCGGCGCCAACGGCCAGCTGGGTCGCGCGCTACAGCAGGCGCTCCCCCACGCTGATTTTGCTGATCGCAGTCGCATCGATCTCTTCAACGAAGAGACACTCGACCGCCTGCGCTGGGCCGATTACGACACCGTGATCAATGCCGCGGCTTACACTGCGGTGGATGCAGCCGAGACGCCCGAAGGCCGTCGCGATGCGTGGGACGCGAACGTCACCGGTGTGGCACGCCTCGCTCGCATCGCCACCGAGCAGGGCCTGACCCTCGTGCATGTCTCTAGCGACTACGTGTTCGACGGCACGAAGCGGATGTACCACGAGAATGACGCCTTTGCGCCTCTCGGGGTCTACGGCCAGACTAAGGCTGCGGGCGACGCGCTGGTATCTACCGTGCCGCGACACTACATCGTGCGCACCAGCTGGGTGATTGGCGATGGCAACAACTTCGTGCGCACCATGGCTTCGCTCGCCGAGCGGGGAATCGACCCGAACGTGGTGAACGACCAGATCGGGCGCCTGAGCTTCACCGACGACATCGCCGAGGGGATCGTACACCTGCTACAGTCGCGCGCCGCCTTTGGCACCTATAACCTCACGAATGAGGGGCCAGTGATGTCGTGGGCCGACATCGCGAAGCTCGTTTACTCGGGCACCGGGCACGACCCTGAGCGCGTCAGCGGCACCACCACAGCCGAGTACTTCGCTGGCAAGCAGGTTGCCCCGCGCCCACTCTTCAGCACGCTGTCCCTCGAAAAGATCAAGGCCACCGGATTCACGCCGCGCGACGCGCGCGACGCGCTCACCGCTTACCTCAGCAGCTAACAGCGCGATCCAGTCAAGCTAGGCTCACTCGCCCGTTTCCACACACCACCTGGCGCGCGGAAACGGGCGACGTGCGTGTGGCTGAGTTACAGGTTCTTACTCTGATTGCTCGGGCAGCGGGGAGGCCGCCGCGACCCCATCGGCGACGAGCCTGTGAATCTGCGTGTAGTCGGGATACATGGGATCCACCATCGGCGGTATCAACTCGACGGCCACCGGAGTATGGTCTTTCGCTTTGGTCGCGAGATCCACGAACCTGCCGAGCATCGACTCAGGGATGTCGGTCCGCACCACGTTCGACCCAGCTGCCGCGACCTCCTGAAACCTGAGCAGCACGTTCGACGGATTCGCCTGCGCGAGTATGGCCGCCTGAAGCTGTCTTTGGTGTTGCATACGGTCGTAATCGCCGTTCTGCAGCCCGTGCCGCACTCGGGCGAAGAGCAGCGCCGTCTCGCCATCCATATGCTGCGCCCCCACCGGAAGGTAGGAGTCACCGTCAACCCACATGCCTGTCGCCGGGTCTTCATACCCTCCGAGTGGGATGGGCTGCGTGACGTCAATGGTCACCCCGCCTAGGGCATCGATCAGCGCAGCGAACCCGCTCATGTCGACCAGCACGTAGAACTGCACGGTTAGCCCCGTCGCCCCCGAAACCGCGTCTTTCATCGCCTCGATACCTGGCGACGACCCGCGTGAGGCTGCATCCGGATACAGGTCGGTGTACAGATAGCCATACTGTGGGTCGTTCACGAGCTCGACCTCGGCGTACAACCCATTCAGCTGCCCAGTGGTGAGACACCCACCATACTCGCCGAAGGCGTTCGGTCCGGCGCAGAACCCATTCGGGTGCACCGGATACAGCGGCGAAGTCTCCGGGAAGGGCATCTCGGTGAGATCGCGCGGCAGACCGACGATGACAGACTGTCCGGTCTCGGCGTCAACGCTGACGAGCGAGATGCTGTCAGGGCGCAGACCCTCGCGATCCTCACCCGCATCGGCGCCGAGCAGCAGAATGTTGTAACGTCCGTCGATCGCCTCGACCGCGGGGGCACCGCCACCGAAGATGTCGCCGATAGCGCCACGCGCAGCTCCCACGGTCAGCCCAGCCCACGCCGCAGCACCCGCCGGCAGCACCGTCAGTATCACCGCGAGCATCGCGACGGGCACCCGCCACTTCGGGGCGACCGACACCAACCGAGCCAGCCGCAGCGTGTCGAAACCGAGCACCAGCCAGAGCACCGCATACGCGAAAATCACGCCCTGCAGCACCAGCAGGAAGATGCTATTCGTCAGGACTGAGAGCGTCGTCTCCTGCGCAACCAGCATTCCGGCCACGCCAACAAGTACCAGCGCGAGCATCACAAAGGTTGCGGCCAGGCCGAACCGGCCTAGCTTGCGGTTGCCCGCCAGCACCTGCGCGCTGCCCGGCAGCACGAACCCCCACAGCACCAACCAACGGGCGCGCTTCGTCATGAGCGGCGGCGAGCTAGTGTCTGGGTTGCGCAACGGCCGTTCGAGATCCAGACTCATGCGCGGGCGCCTCGGCTCGCTTGTGGATCAGCCGAATCGTCTGGCTGCCCGGCGCTGCCGGCCCTGAGAACACGCATGGGGTATAGCGTATGAGGTTGATACCGCTCCGGCTGTGAAGCTGCCGGGCGAGTGGCGATCCACCTGGCGACAATCGGGTCACGAAACGCCACTGCACAGGAAGTTCATCGATGGCTTCCGTAGACTGAGTTCAGAACATTGCACGAACGCGCCGAGGAGGAAAGTGGCCACGCTTACACTCATCGGCGAGCCAATACCGGGCCTCGAATCTGCCGTGCATGCCGCTGCCGCGCGCGACCTCACCGAGGCGCTTGCACGGGTGGCACCGCGGGGGTGCAGCGCACGGTTGCTGCTCGCACACGGCAGCGCGCTGCCTGAGTTTTCAAGCGCCAGGGCTCGCGTCGAAACGCTGCCCATGCGGGCCAACCTGCTGCCGATTCTCTGGCGTACCGGGGCGACAGCTCGCCCCCTTGACGACGAATTCGTGCACGCCGTCACGCCGCTCGTACCTCTGCGTGCCCGGCACGCCGAAGACGCGACGCAGACCTCGGTCACCGTGCCGCACGCACTCGCCTGGCTTGCGCCCGAGTTGATGGGCACTTCCGAAGCGCGCCAATACCGGGCATATGTGAAGCGCGCGCTGCGCTTCGCCGACGCGGTGCTCACGCCGACTCACGCAGTGGCAGCGGTGTTGCACGAGCACTACGGGCTGGACCTGCCCGTGCAGGTGTTGCCGCTCGCGGCACCGACGGCATTTGCACGCCCGCTCGACGAGGCTGCTGCTTCTGCCCGGCGCACCGAGCTCGGGTTGCCGGAGCGTTATGTTGTCACGACGGCTGGGCCTGGGCCGCGCGGTCGGCTCGCGTGGATTCTTGACGCGATGGCCGCGGATCCCGCCCTTCCCGACCTCGTCATACTGCACAGCGCACCGTACAGTTCTGGGCACGGAGCGGCGAGCCACAAGTCGGCGCCGGCAGGTACGGACGGGGCAGGCGCAGCAGGGTCGTCATCGCCGCCGAAGGTTGACTCCGGTTCCGGGTCCACCTCCAAAAGCGCGCCTGCAGCAGACTCCCCAGTCCTCGCCCTTGACGAAGGCCTGCAGGGGCGCGTGCACCAGGTACAGGTGACTGAGCTCGCTGACATGGGCGCATTGCTCTCGGGCGCCCTCCTCCTCGCCCTTCCGCAGGAGTTCATCGGCACCGGGTACGAGGTACTTGGCGCACTCGATGCCGGGGTCTCCGTGTTGCATAGTGAGTGCCCGGTAGCGAGCGAACTCGCGCTCGACGCCGGCACCACCGCCGACTCGGCCGGATCTTTCGCCCACGAGCTGGCACGTCTCACCTCGTGTGACGCCGCCGAGCTCGACATCCTGCGCGTGCGTGCAGAGGATCGTAGCCGGTCATTTAGTTGGGCCACCACCGCATGGCAGCTGTGGGAGTTGCACGCCGCGCTGTAGTTCGAAGCTGCGGGTCCACTCGCACACTCGCTCGCCCTCGCCCTCGCCCCTCGCCCCTCGCCCTCGCCCTCGCACGCTCCTGCGACCAACTTCCCCAACTTGATGAAAAGGCAGAGCCGGACCCACAATTTGGGGAAAATGAGCGAGTTACCCCGCGCTCCGCGCCCCGCAGTTCGTGTTACCTTGCATCCGGGTGGCGGGCTTCGTAGCACCAGGCCACCACCGCTGCGAGCACGGCGGCCAAAATAACGAGACCCGTGGTGCCCGGCCAACCGATCGCAGCAAACGCCGCGCCACCTGCCCACCCGAGCACGCTCGAGCCTGCGTACAGGCCCCAGTTGTAGAGCGACGGGGTAAGGCTGCGCCCCGATCCACCCCGCGAACTGAGGAGGCCATTCGTCACCGCGTGTGCGCCGAAGAACCCAGCGGTGATGAGCGCCATGCCAGCCACCACCGCGGGCACCGCCTGCACGAGCGAGATCGCCGCGCCCGCGGCGAGCGCCGCAACACAGATGGTGAGCGCACCCGTCGAGCCGAGACGACGCGTGACACGCCACACCTGTGCCGATGCAACGGCACCCGCGAGGTAAACGAGGTAGATCCACGAGACCTGCGCCACCGAAAGCTCGAACGGGGGCTCCTGCAAGCGAAACGCCACCGCGTTGTAGGCTGCGACCATCGCACCCATCAGAAGGAACCCCTGGGCGACAACCGCGAGGACCCCGGGCCTTCGCAGGTTGTCGGCGAGCCCCCGCCAAAGGGGGATCGGCTCCGCGGGCGGCACTCGTGTGGCCGGGAGCACGAGCAGGAAAACGACGGCAGAAACGAGCGCGAGCAGGGCCACTGCAAGCACGCCGCCGCGCCACCCCCAGACTTCGCTCGCCGAGCCTGCGAGTAGGCGACCCGAGAGCCCGCCGATCGTGGTGCCAGCAACATACGAGCCGATCGCGGCGGCGAGCGCGCGCGGCCGCACGGTCTCGGCGAGCGTCATCACAGCAAGCGCGGGTAGCCCAGCGAGCGCGAGCCCCTCGACGAACCGCACCGCGACGAGCACCTCGAAGCCGGGCGCGGCCGCGACTGACGCACCCACCACCACGGCAAGCGTGATTGCGACGCGCATCGCGACCGCACGCCCGATTCGGTCTGACCACCGCGCCCAGGGCACCACGCCGATTGCGACACCAATAGTGGTGGCGCCGATCACCCAGGATGCGTCACCCGCAGACACCCCAAAGTCGCGCGCGATTTCAGGTAGCAGCGCCTGCGGAGAGTACATCTGCGCAAAGGTTGCGACACCCGCGAAAAAGAGAGCGATCAGAGCCCGTCGGTAAACCGGGCTGCGTTCGTCGACGCGCGGGTCGCCCGATCCGCCCGTTTCGCCTGATTCGCCTGCCGGGGGTGGATCAGCGCGCAAGCGTCACCACTTCTCCTCTGGGGCGCTCACTCTCGCTCCTCGAGCCGGGCACCTGAGGATCAAGTGGGCAGTAGTTGCTCAAATAATCGAAAATTCCAGCATCTAGTGCCCAACTAAAGAGGAGCATGGGCGATCCACTAGCTCACGGTGCCCGCGGCGAGCGTGATGCGGGCCTTGAGCGCCTCGTTCTTCTGCTCGACCATTTCAGCGAGGCCGCGCTGGTAGGCCTCGAGCTTGGCGGCGAGTGCCGGGTCGGTTGCGCCGAGGATGCGGGCGGCGAGCAGGCCCGCGTTCTTCGCGCCGCCGATCGACACTGTCGCCACCGGAATACCGCCGGGCATCTGCACGATCGACAGAAGCGAGTCGAGTCCGTCGAGCTTCGCGAGTGGCACGGGCACGCCGATCACTGGCAGGGTGGTCATCGAGGCGACCATGCCGGGTAGGTGCGCGGCACCGCCCGCCCCCGCGATGATGGTCTTCAGCCCGCGCCCCGCGGCCTCACGCGCGTAGGCGACCATCTTGTCGGGCGTGCGGTGTGCGCTCACCACTTCGACCTCATGCGGGATCCCGAACTCGCGCAGCACCTCGACCGCGTCGCTCATGACCGCAAAGTCGGAGTCAGATCCCATGATTACACCAACGAGGGGGGTCGCTTCAGTCATGCTCCCAATGCTACTGGCCAGACGGTACGGCCCGTCGGCGAGTGGCTAGACCATTCTGTGGCTGGGCTCGCTATTCTGCGTCAGGGTTCAGGGGCACGACGCTCGCTTCAGCTACGTCAGCCTTCGAGACACCGTACTCAGCAGAGTCTGCAAGAAAGACGTCGTACCACTGCCGGGCAGCCTGCGTGACGAACGACGGCTGCTCGAGGCTCTCGAGGAAATCACGAGCATCCTCCACCTCGTGGGCTCGGCGCGCGGCGTGCACGCGCGAGCCGTCGAGAAGCCGCTGAATGAGCGCTGGGGAGTCACCTGAAAACTCGGCGGCGATCTGGTCGCGCAGCCAGCCATCAGCCCCGACCTTTTCTGCGGCCCCGACTGCCTCGAGGATCACCCCGGCGAGTCCCTTCATGAAGACGCTGCGAAGGAGCTTTCGCGCGGCGGCGTCGCCGGCCTGCTCAGAGATCACTTCGATGGGAACGCTCGCCGCAGCGAGCGCTTCGCCCAGCGGCGTAGCGCCCGTGCCGCTTGCGAGGAGTGGCGTGCGCACCCCCGCACGGGGCACCGGCGCGAGCACCGCAACATCGGCGAAGAGCACACCGGTCTTCTCTGCGAGCGCCGCAATCTCGGCCTTCAGCTCAGGTGAGCCGGTGTTGAGATCGGCGTAGATACTGCCGGCGTGGAGCAGCGGCAACGCCGAATCTGCGACTGTCTGTGCCGCACGGGCACCGACGATACTGAGCGTGAGATCAACCCCGGCGGTGGCCGCGGCGAGATCCGTCTCCTGCCGCACACCGGTTTCAGACAGCGTGGTGAATGGATCGAATCCCACCACCTCGTATCCGGCGTCGCGCAGGCCGCGAGCATAGATTGATCCAGCCTCACCGAGGCCGAGCACCAGAGCTCTCATCGATGTCTCCCCTACCCGAAAGCGGCCGCGGCGTCGCGCGCCTGGGTGCGCACGGCGTCGAGATCCTCCCCCGTCACCGTGACGTGGCCGACCTTGCGGCCTGGCCGCGGCTGCTTGTCGTAGCTATGGAATTTCGCGCGCGGGTGCGCCGCCAGCGCCTCCGCATACCGCACCGGCATCGAACCCTCCGCCGGCCCTCCAAGCACGTTCACCATTACCGCTGCGGGCGAGGTCATCGAGGTGTCGCCGAGCGGCAGATCCGCCACCGCGCGCAGGTGCTGCTCGAACTGACTCGTCACCGAGCCTTCGATCGAGAAGTGCCCCGAGTTGTGCGGGCGCATGGCGAGTTCGTTGACGAGCACGCGGTGATCCACTGTTTCGAACATCTCGACCGCGAGCACACCGGTGACCCCTGTGCCCTCGGCGACCACCTGGCCGATTCTGGCCGCTTCTGCGAGCGTGGCCGGATTCGCCACGGGCGCGGGCGCGAGCACCTCGGCGCACACACCGCCTTCTTGCACGGTCTCGACCACGGGCCAGGTGCGCATCTCGCCGCTCGGGCGCCGCGCGACCAGCTGCGAGAGCTCGCGGGTGAATTCGACAAGCTCCTCGACGAGGAGGTGACCGACGTGACCATCTTCAGCGAGTGTCGTGAACCAGTCACGCACCTCGTCAGCCTGCGAGACCACGCGCACGCCCTTGCCGTCATAGCCACCACGAGCGGTCTTCACCACGGCGCGGCCGCCGTGCGCGTCGATGAAGCGCTGCAGCTCCGCCTCGGTCTCGACGGCAGCCCAGTCGGGCACAGGCACGCCGAGTTCGGCAAGCTTCTGGCGCATCAAAATCTTGTCTTGCGCGTACTGCAGCGCGCTTGGTCGCGGGTGCACCTGCACGCCGCGTGCCTCGAGTTCGCGCAGAATCGGCTGCGGCACGTGCTCATGGTCGAACGTCACCACGTCAACGGTGTTGGCGAAGGCGTACACGGTCTCAGGGTCGCGGTAGTCGCCCACGACGTCGGCCGCCCGGTCGGCGCTCGAGCCCGGGGTTTCGGCGAGCACACTGATGCGCAGACCCAGGTGGATCGCAGGCGGCACCATCATGCGGGCAAGCTGCCCCCCGCCAATCACACCGATGCGGATGATGCCTGGGGTGTCGGATGCGCCTGCGCTGCCTGCGTGATGAGCCATGCTCCCATTCTGCCGTACCCGATCGACAGCGATAGCAACTAGTTGATTTTTATCAACCATTCACATATAGTTGACTTTTCTCAACTAGATTCCGCGCCCCCGGGTCACCTCTCGTGCGGCGGCGCGGATCCACCAGCCACTGTCCGAAGGATCACACGCACCCATGACACGCGCCGCAGAGCTCGGGATGAAATCCCGCACCAGCAGGGGCACACCCGCTGCGAACCCCGATCAACCCTTCACACTCGAGGGCCGAGCGAAAAACCTCGCACTCGCCGGGCTTTTCATGAGCATGGGTGTTTCGATGCTGTCGATGACGGTTATCGGCACCTCAATGCCGATCATCATCGCCGACCTGGGTGGCGATCAAGCGGCATTCACGTGGGTGGTCACCGCGGCGATGCTCGCCTCCGCGATCAGCACCCCCATCTGGGGCAAGTTGGCCGACCTGACGAGCAAAAAGCTGCTCCTGCAAATCTCGATCGTCATCTTCACTCTCGGCTCCGCGTTCGCCGGCATGGCGACCGACCCTGGCTGGCTCATCGCGTTCCGCGTCATGCAGGGCATCGGCGCGGGTGGGATTCCGGCCCTGGGGCAGATCGTGCTCGCTGAAATCATCAGCCCCCGCGAGCGCGGCAAATACGCCGGCATCATGGGCGCGGTCATGGCAGTTTCCACCGTTGGTGGCCCACTGCTCGGCGGCTTCATTACCGACTCCATCGGCTGGCGCTGGAACTTCTACGTCGCCGCGCCCATCGCAATCGCCGCGATCATCATGCTGCAGCGCACACTCAACCTTTACACGCTCAAGCGGAAGGTCAAGATCGACTATTGGGGCGCGGTGCTCATCTCGACCGGCTTTTCCAGCCTCCTGATCTGGGTGACGCTCAGTGGCTCTACGTTCGCGTGGGTGTCCTGGCAGTCATTCACGATGGCTGGCGGCGGCCTGTTGCTTCTGGTCGCAGCGGTGTTTGTTGAGCTGAAGGTCGAAGAGCCCCTGATCCCGCTCACCTTGTTTAAGAACCGCACCTTCACGATGTCGGTTATCGCGAGCCTCGCAGTGGGACTGGCCATGTTCGGCACATCTGTATTCCTCGGACAGTATATGCAGCTGGCGCGCGGCAAGACCCCCACAGAATCAGGCCTTCTCACGATTCCGATGATGGCCGGGGTGCTCATTACTTCCACGCTCGTCGGGCAACTGATAACCCGCTTTGGCAAGTGGAAGGCCTTCATGGTGACGGGATCGGTGCTGCTCCTAGCTGGCCTCCTGTTGCTCGGACAGCTCAGGTACGACACCTCGTTCTGGTACGTGGGTATCGCCATGTTCGTCCTCGGTGCCGGCGTGGGCATGTGCATGCAGAATCTGGTGCTCGTGGTGCAGAACACGGTGGATCCCACTCAGATCGGCGCGGCAAGCTCGGGGGTCTCCTTCTTCCGCACAATCGGCGGCACGGCCGGCATGTCGGTGCTCGGTGCCATGCTCTCGAGCCAGGTGGTGACCTACATGCGTCAAGAGCTTGCGAAGCTCGATCCCGAGCAGCTCGTCGGGGCGGATATCGTGACGGGTGGGGTCATCCCGAAGATCTCTGAACTCCCCGGACCGATCGCGCTCGTCGTCGAAACTGCTTACGGACACGGGATCGGCAACCTGTTCCTCGCCGCGGCGCCTGTCGCAGTCATCGCAATCATCGCAATCTCACTGCTGCCCAATATCCCCCTGGGTACCCTGTCGAATTCGGAACGCCTCGCCCAGGAGCATGCGGCAGCCGCCAACAGCAGCGGCGCGGTAGGGTCGACTGGTGAACGCAGAGCAGACGGAAACTGACGAACCCGTGGCCGAGGTGATCCGCGATATCGCAACCGAGTTCACCGGCTTGTTCGCCTACGCGCGCAGCCGGTGGGATGGGCACGCGCAGAATGTGCACCCCGATCTGAAGGGGGTCGGCCTCATGGTGCTGCAGCGAATCACCCGCTGTGGTCCGATTACGCAGGCAGAAGTTGCCCAGTACCTCGATATGGATAAGGCGACCGTGAGCCGTCAGGTGACGAAGTTGCGGGAATTGGGTCTCGTGGACGTCACACCGGCCGCTGACGATAAGCGCTCACAGTTGCTCAGGTTGAGCGCCACCGGTGACGACGCGGTGGGTCAGCTGCGCGAGCGCATGGCAAACGATTACGCTGAGCGGTTTTCGGGATGGAGCGAAGGGGAACTCGAGACCCTGCGCTCGATGTTGCACCGCTTCAACAGCGCCGACTGATCGGCGGCGCCCCCACAGCCCACAATCCGCGGGTTAGAGGCCTGAGTAGGCGTGCAATCCCTTAAAGAACACGTTCACGATCGTGTAATTGAAGATCACGGCCGAGTAAGCCACGACCGACAACCACGCCGAGCGCGTGCCGCGCCAACCACGGGTCGCGCGCGCGTGAATAAAGCCCGCGTAGAGCACCCAGATCACGAAGGTCCAGACCTCTTTCGTGTCCCAACCCCAGTATCGGCTCCAGGCGCGCTCGGCCCAGATCGAACCAGCGATCAGCGTGAAGCTCCAGAACACGAATCCGATGATCGCCATCCGGTACGCCGAGTCTTCGAGTCGCACCGCGCTGGGCAGCGTCGACATGAAGCGCAGACCCGTCGCCTGCCCGGCCTTTACCTGGTTTTCGCGTCGCGTCTGCAGCAACTGCATCACCGACAGGCCGAACGAAATCGTCAGGAACCCGACAGAGAGCACCGCCACCAAGATGTGCAGCACGAGCCAGTATGAATCAAGCGCGGGCGGGAGCGGCACAATGTCGACGTAGTAGTTGACCTTCGTGACCCCGAGAAACAGCACGGCGAGACCCGTAATAAGAACCCCGAGGAAACGCAGATCCACAAAGAACTGCATCAGGAGGTAGATCGCGACGATCGAGAGCGTCGCGGTCAGCGAGAACTCGTACATGTTTGCGAACGGCACTCGCTCGGCGGCGATACCGCGCAGAACCGTTGCGGCTGCGTGAAAGACGAACCCGACAACGGTGAGCGCAAAACCAATGCGCAGGGCCCGAGAGCGAGGCGCTGAGGATGCTGCATTCGTTGCGGCTGGTGCCTTCGCGCGCGCGATCGTGAGGGTGGATCCGCCCGCTGCCGACGTTGCTGACGCCGGGGCTGCCGTCTGCGCCGGGGCGACGCCCGCACTGCGGTTGGCGAGATCGACCGCGAAGAAAACGAACGCGATGGCGTACACGGCCATAGCCGAATACAGAGACAGGGTGGAGTAGTGTTCCAGCGATTCCAGCACGATCGGCAGTTTATCCCTTCCGTCTGATGAATTGCCGCGTTACGACGTCGGCACGAGCAAAGCAAAGGGGTAGCGGGCGGATCGCACCACACGCACCTCTTCACCCAGCCCATCGAGATCGGCTTCAAAACCGACCCCGGCGTATCGATCACCGGTCTCGTAGGATGTATCCGCCGACACCACGATCCGGCCGCTCGCGTTCACCAGTGCGGCCTCTCCGAGCGTCTCCACCGCGGGCAACAGCAACTTTTCTAGCGAAGCAATCAACACATCGGCGCACACCACTCCTGCGAACTCGCCATCGAGCATCACCGGCAGGGCAACGGTCACCGTTATTTCATTTGAGCACAGGTAGTCGACGAAGGGTCCGGCGACGTGGCGCTCGAGGGTCTCAGCCGGCACGCGGTACCACTCGAGTCGGTGCAGGTCGATGGCTGCCTGGCCCGGTCCGAATGTGGAGGAAGCGAGCAAGCTTCGGTCGGCGCCCTGCCACCAGGCCAGCGGGTTACCCTCGGTCACGATCGCGCCGGTCGCACAGTAGCCCGCACCGTAAATGGGTCGGTCAGAGGTTGCGAGTACCCCATGAGCCTCCGCCTCGGTGAGCGCGACGAGCTGCGCTCCAGTGAGGCCGCCCTGAGCGAGGCGATCCACCAGCTGGGCCTGCAACCGGGGCAACCAGGCTTCGAGGGGCGCGAACACCCCGTCAAAGAATTGATCGACGCGGTCGATGACGATCTCCGCCGTATCGGCGGACTGCGTGGCGAGCTGGTTCACGCGACCTCCCCTGCATTCCCCGCGGCTCCGGTGCGCGCGCGGTATGCCTCCAGTGTGTCACGGAGGGAGGTTTCGGCTGGCGACGAGAGCAGCTCAGTGCGAAACGCGCCGAGCCAGCGCACCGAACCACGAATACTGCGGCGCACCTCGGCGCGAGCGCGCGGCACGTCCCCGACGCGGATCGCATCAATCTGGGCAATCAACGCGTCATGGGTGAAATGCCGTTGGGCGACGTCGGTGTCTTGCAGGGCAAGCAGGGGGGTGAATTCCGTCTGCACTCGCACGTGCTCTGAGGTGAGCCGCACCGACTGGCTGAGCGCGGCGAGCTCCAGCTGCACATCAGTGATGCGGCGACGCCAGGCATCCGCGGGAAGTTCTCGCGCCTCCGCGAGCACGTGGAGCACCGCATCGAGTTCATCCGGGGTGGCGCGCAGGCAGGCATATTCAGTGCACCCAGCCGCGATCACCTCGTAGAGCAAACCCAAGTCTGCGAGCGCCACACGAGGCATCTCCATCAGCCTCCGCGCGTTCACCTCTACCACCGCGCCGAGGCTCGATCGTACGAAACTGCCGCCGTTGCGACCGCGACGCGTCTCGATCAGCCCACGGTGGCGCAGCGTACCGAGCGCCTCACGCACGGTCACTACGGCGACCCCAAAAAGTTGCGAGAGCTCGTTTTCACTGGGCAGGCGATCGCCCTCGACAAAGGCCCCAGAGGAAATAGCCTGCACGAGTCGCGTTTCGACGAGTTCGGCTCGGCCTTCGTCGCCGATGGGAGCGAAAGCTGCGTTGCGCAAACGACTGGAGGCTGAATGCGGGGAGGGCTGAGATGCGATCGACACAGGTCGTCCTCCATTCATTCCTCGTCGTCGAGTTTCGCATGGTGCGGGTGCGACAAAACTGAGTCTGCGCTCAGATTTCGTACTGAGAACCGTGGACCGACTGGGCCTCGGGCACGCACGAGTTACGCGATCCGAAAGACGAGCTCACTGCACACCCCCGACCCGGTCTATGGCCCGCGAGAACTCCGGGCAATGTAACCGAATCGTGATACGCGATCCCCCACTTCGATGACTATACATCTAAAACCGTATGTTAGCCTTCTGAAAGTTCGACATCGTTGTTGAGGAGAAACACGACATCATGGCTCAGCCCAGCACGCCGCATAACCCCCAGACGGAAGCCGCGGTTTCGCTGCAGGGAATCGCGAAGCAATTCGGCGATCTCACCGCAGTAAAAGACCTCGATATGGATATTCGTGGCGGCGAGTTCTTCTCGATGCTCGGCCCCTCGGGCTCGGGTAAGACCACCGTGCTTCGCATGATCGCGGGGTTTGAAGAGCCGACCGCGGGCAAGATCCTGCTGCACGGGCAGGATGTCACCCGCATGGCTCCCTTTGACCGTGAGGTCAACACGGTCTTTCAGGATTACGCCCTGTTCCCGCACCTGAGCATCGCCGAAAACGTCTCCTACGGCCTGACCGTGCGCAAGGTCGATAAGGCCACGCGCACAAAGCTCGTCTCCGAGGCGCTCGAACAGGTGCAGCTTGGTCACGTTGCCGACCGCAAGCCCACGCAGCTCTCGGGCGGTCAGCGCCAGCGCATCGCGCTCGCACGCGCCCTCATCTTGCGCCCCAAGGTGCTCCTGCTCGACGAGCCGCTCGGAGCCCTCGACAAGCAGCTGCGTGAGCAAATGCAGATCGAGCTCAAGCAGATCCAGCGCGAGGTAGGCATCACCTTCATTTTCGTGACGCACGACCAGGAGGAGGCGCTCACGCTTTCTGACCGAGTTGCCGTGTTCAACAACGGCAAGATCGAGCAGGTTGGCTCGCCGCGTGAGGTCTACGAATTCCCGCAGACCGAGTTCGTCGCCCGATTCCTCGGCGTCACCAACATCCTGCCGGCCGAGCTGTCGCAGCGAGTATTGAATGTCGGCGAAGTACACAGCCTGAGGCCCGAACGGGTCCAGCTTGCAGACCCGACGGCCCCCGCCGATTCCGACACCGTGGCGCTCGCCGGCACCGTGGCCGAGACCGTATATGCCGGGGCCCATACGCGCTACCTCATCGACACCGTCGAAGGCACGCGCATCATCGCTGAGAAGCAGAACTCGCACACACCCCGCACCGAACCCGGCGTAAACCGAGGCGACATGGTGAGCGTTCGATTCCGACGTGACCACGCGACCGCAGTTCCCGGCCCCGTCAGCGTTTCCGCCTAGAGCGGCACGCACCACGCGGAGCGATCCGCCCCCGCACCTGGAACCTTCAGGCCCCAAACCCACAAACCTCTGAGACCCACACCCTAAGCCCGAATGGGCGCATCAACACAAAGGAGTACCGATGAAGAGAATGCTGGCAGTGCCCGCCGCAGCAGCGGCCGCACTGGCGCTGGCCCTGACGGGCTGCGCAACCGCCGAGACCGCCACAGAGAGCGGCGGTCTGCAGATCGATGTGCCTGAGATCCCCATGATGGAGGAGATGGGCGAATTCGAGAACGAGGTCAACATCGTCGCATGGTCGGGCTTCGTCGAGCCCGAGTGGGCTGACAAGTTCACCGAGGAAACCGGCTGCAAGGTCAACCGCAAGATCGCTGGCACCAGCGACGAGATGGTGCAGCTCATGCGCACCGGCAACTACGATCTCGTCTCGGCATCCGGTGACGCAAGTCTTCGCCTGATCGTGGGCGGCGACGTGCAGCCGCTCAACCGCGACCTGATCCCGAACTTCGGCGACGACATCGTCGAGGGTATGCAGGGTCAGATCTACGACACGCTCAATGGTGTGCCATACGGCGTGCCCATCGGCCGTGGCGCCAATATCCTGCAGTGGAACGACCAGGTCATCACCGAGGCACCCACCAGCTGGGACATTGCCTGGGAAGCTGATTCACCGGCCGCCGGCAGCATCATCGCCTACGATGCGCCGATCTACATAGCTGACGCCGCGATCTACCTGATGGCAACACAGCCCGATCTCGGCATCGAGAACCCGTACGCGCTCGACGAGACGCAGCTTGCTGCGGCCATCGATTTGCTCAAGCAGCAGAACGAAATCATCGGCGACTACTGGGCTGATCCGGTGAAGCAGATCACCGCGTTCAACGGTGGCGACGTATCCGTGGGCACCTCGTGGGAGGTCCTGCGCAAGCTGTCTGAGAACCCGAACCTGCAGGGCACCCTGCCCAAGGAAGGCTCGACCGGATGGTCTGACGCGTGGATGCTCGCAGCCGAGGCCAACAACCCCAACTGTGGCTACGCCTGGATGGATTACACCTCCAGCGCCGAGGTCAACGGCAAGATTGCGATGAACTTCGGTATGGCTCCGGCCAACGCCGCGTTCTGCGACACCAGCGACGAGGCAGCAGCTCACTGTGAGCTGTTCAACGCCGAGGACGAAGAGTACTTCTCGAAGGTCTGGTTCTGGACCACCCCCATCGAGCAGTGCATCGACGGCCGCACCGACGTCACCTGCACAAATTTCCAGCAGTGGACGGACGCCTGGGCAACCGTCAAGGGTTAACCCCGTGAGTGGGCTGGCCGATCCGCTGATCTGATGGTGGATCGGCCAGTCCCCACACTCCCCCGCCCCTACGGCATCAACGTACCGGGGCTGCACGACCCGCCAGGCGCACCTGGCCCGCCACACCCGAGTTTTCCGCTCACCAGATGAGGATCGACGTGACTACCCAGTTCTCGCTCTCGACGAAGCCAAAGCCGCTTTCGTCGGCGCTGCAACGCCACCCGAAGGGGCGCCTGGCCGCGCTGCTGACGCTGCCCATGGTGTGGCTCGTCGGCGTGTACATTCTCTCGCTCGCGTTTCTCCTCGTCACCGCGTTCTGGGTCACCGATCCGTTCACCTCAAAGGTGAAGCCCGGGTTCACCCTCGATAACTTCGTGAATCTCTTCACTGTTCCCGCCTACGTCTCTGCGTCGATCCGCACGCTCGGCATCGCCGCCGCCGTGACCGTGATCTGCGCCGTCTTCGCCGTGCCGCTCGCCATCTTTATGGCGAAGCTCGCGAGCCCCTGGATGCGCGCGCTACTCGCCGTCGCCGTCACCCTGCCACTCTGGGCCGGGTACCTCGTCAAGATCCTCTCGGTACGCATCGTGTTCAGCGAGGGCGGATTCTTCAACTGGCTCTTTGGCCCACTCGGAATCCAGAGCCCCGGCTACGGCATCACCGTCACCATCATCGCGCTCGTCTACCTCTGGTTTCCCTACATGGCGATTCCGGTATACGTGGCTGTCTCGCAGATACCTGCGAACCTGTTCGATGCTTCGGCCGACCTCGGGGCGCGCGGCATGCGCACGATCGTGTCGGTCATGCTGCCGCTCATGAAGCCTGCGCTGATCGCCGGGTCGATCTTCACCTTCTCCCTCAGCCTCGGTGATTACATCGCGGCGAAGTTCGTTGGTGGATCCACCCAGATGATCGGCACCATCATCGCCTCGAACATCAACCTGAACCCACCGGTCGCCGCCGCCTTTTCGGTCGTGCCGATCGTGCTCGTGCTCATCTACTTGCTCGCCGTTCGCCGCACCGGCGCGCTCGAGAACATCTAGGCCCGAAGGGGAATCGCAATGCTGAGACTCGGCCGAGGCGCCAAGATCACCCTCACCGTCATCGCTGCTCTCGTGCTCATTAGCACTTACGTGCCGCTGCTCGTGATCGTCATGAATTCCTTCAACCCCAGCCGTATTGCTGGCTGGCCCATCTCTGGGGTTTCACTGGTCTGGTGGGAGAAGGCGCTCACGAACCCCGCGGTTCACGCCGCTGTGATCAATTCTGTTGTCGTTGCTCTCGGGGCCACCGCAATCGCACTCGTGCTCGGCACACTCTCGGCGTTTGCGTTGCAGCGCTTCAAGTTCTTCGGTCGCGACGTGGTAAACCTGCTGATCATCCTCCCCATCACCCTGCCCGGTATTGTCACCGGTGTCGCGCTCTCGAACACCTTCTACCAGGTGCTCGACCCAATTGGCATCAAGGTCGGGTACGCGGGAATGATCATTGCGCACGCCACCTTCTGCGTGGTGATGGTGTTCAACAATGTGATCGCGCGGCTGCGCCGCATGAACCCGAACCTCGAGGAGGCCTCGGCTGACCTGGGTGCTGGCCTCGGCCAGACCTTCCGTCTCGTGACCTTCCCGCAGTTCCGCAGCGCCTTCATGGCTGGCGGGTTGCTCGCCTTCGCGCTGTCGTTCGACGAGGTCGTGGTGACGATCTTCACCGCACCTCCCGGCGTCGAGACGCTGCCGCTGTGGTTCATGAACCAGATGGCACGCCCGAACGAGGCCAACCAGGTGAATGTGGTTGCAACGATCATCATCCTGCTGTCGCTGATCCCGGTGTACTTCTCGCAGCGTGCGCAGTCGGGTGCAGAGGGTGGCGGCCAGAAGCGTCGCCGCGCGATGCGCGTGCCCACGCCGCCCATCCCGTAGACGTCTCCGCGGCGGTGGCATTGGCATTGCCGTTGCCATTGCCATTGCCGGGCTTCGGAGAAACTCGCAGGGTCGGATCAGTTTCCCGATTCGGGTCCGATCCTGTGCACTTCTCCGAGCGAAGCGGCGGGTGAGGTGCCGGTGCCAGCTGAGGTGAGGTTACGGCGGGTGAGGTGAGGGTTGTGCCGGTTGCGGCGGGTTGACGTGTCGCGCTGCTGGTGAGGTGCCGGTTGCAGCAGGACATGTCGATCAGGTGTGGATCGCCGAGCGATCGACCCCTACAGCCGTCCGCGGTGCTCGTCGCGCAGCTGCTCCGTCGCCCGCTCGAGCGACGGGTCGTCGCCCCGCGCGAGGGCCGCGTACTGCAGCACCACTCCGTCGGCGACGGGCAGCGCCTTCACCCACATGCGTCGGCGCGGAACAAACAGTGACGCCCCGAGACCAGCGAGCGACAGCAGCGCGAAGATTAGTACCCATTCCTGCGCTGGGTTCTGCATGACGTCAAAGGAGGCGTACCGCGGTGAGGCCTCAAACGTGATGGTACCCATGCCGCCGGGCAGATCCACTGTGTCGCCGAGAGTCAGCTCGAGAGAATCAACCTCAATCGCTCGCCCGGTGAGCTGCTCCATGTTCGCGGTGTCGAGGGCGTAGACCGACTGCGGCAGCCCGTCGTCGATACCCAAATCGCCCACAAATGCGTCGAGCGTGAGCACGGGGTTTGTGAGGTCAGGGTAATTGGACGTGTACGCACCTGACTCCAGATCAACCTTCGATGGGTAGAAGAACCCGCGCAGGCCGAGTTGTGTCGGCTCCCCCTCGAAGTCGAGCCCGAACGGCACCTTAACCACGCCGAGGGATGTCAGGTTCGTGTCTTGCGGGATGAACGGCATCGACTCGCTGTAGACAATCTCGCCGTCTGCGTCGCGAATCGTCAGCGTCGGCGCGTACCCGTTTGCGATGAGATAGATCGGCGAGCCGTGCACGCGAAGCGGGTGATTCACGCGAATGACCCCCGTCTCTTCGCTCTCGTCGGGGTTGATCAGGGTCACATTCGCGCGATATTCACGCACCAAACCAATCGCCTGCGGGCTGCCCTCATCGGGTGTGATGTAGTCCACTTCGAGGGAATCCATGCGCATGCCAAAGGGCACGAGGCTCGCGTCAGAAAACGAGGTGCCCGACGTTGCAGAGTCGTAATCGATGAGCTGGTTTACCATCGTCTCGCCCTCAATAATCACCTTCTGACCGTTGAAGGTGAAAGCGCCGCCAATAGCCACGCTCACCAACACGCCCACGAGTGCGATGTGAAAGACGAGGTTGCCAGTTTCGCGCAGGTACCCACGCTCGGCCGACACTGAGATCTCTGCCTGCCCTGATCTGCTGGTGGATCGCTGCACCTCGGTGCGGTATCGCTGCTTGCGCAGAATCGCCTCTGCCTCAGCGATCGCACGCTCGGCGAACTCTTCTCGCTCCGCGTCAGTCGCGGTCGGGTTTGAGAGCCGTTGTTCGGCGAACCCGGCCATGCGCTGCAACCTGGCGGGGGTTCGCGGCGGGGTGCCACGGAGCGCCTTCCAATGGTGAACGATACGAGGAAGCACGCAACCGATCAGCGAGATGAAGAGCAGCAAGTAGATCGACGAGAACCAGACAGACGAATAGACGTCGAACGCCTGGATCGGGAACGCATCGAGCACGCGGAAGAGGTCGGGATGATCCGCCTCGTACTGCAGCACACCGTTCGGGTCGGCCCCGCGCTGAGGCACCAGCGAACCGGGGATCGTCGCAACTGCAAGCAGCAGCAGCAGGATGAGCGCGACGCGCATGCTGGTCAGCTGCCGCCAGAACCAGCGGCCCCAGCCGCGCAGGCCAAGCTCGGGTGATTCAACAGCAGCGGATCCGCGCCCGCCGCTTCCGTCTTCGTAATCAGAGGGCCGGGACAAAGCTCGACATCACCGCCTGGAGTGCATACATAATTTGGATCCATACCCCGCTGAGCATGAGAACGCCGATGGCGATCAACAGCACGCCGCCGATGAGGTTTACGGTACGGATATGGCGCTTGAAAAAGTTCGTGGCGGTGGTCATCCAGCCAAAACCGAACGCGGCGAGCACGAACGGCAACCCGAGCCCAATGCTATACACAAGGGCCAGCCAGGCGCCGCGTCCAGCGGTGCCGCCTTGCAGGGCGAGCGAGCCGATCACCGACAGCGTCGGGCCAATACACGGCGTCCAACCGATCGCGAAGACCGCACCCAACAGTGGGGCGCCGACGAGGCCGAGGCGAGGCCTGAGTTTGAGGCGGGTGGTTCGCTGCATTCCGCCAAACGCGCCGATGAAGACCAGTCCCATCACGATGATCAGCGCGCCCATGATTCTGGTGATCGGCTCTTCCCACTGAATGAGCCACGAGCCCACGCTGCCGGCGAGCGAGAGAATCGCGACGAACACCGCTGTAAACCCCGTGACGAACAGAAGAGCCCCCAGCACCATGCGTCGGCGCGTACGCCGGGCATCGCTGAGCGGCCCGGCGTGGGAGTCCACGCCGGCAGCGTGGGGGGCACCAGCGCCGTTGCTCGAGCCAGCGGTACTCGCCGAGGCACTGACGTAGGCGAGGTAGCCGGGCACGAGTGGCAACACACACGGAGACACAAACGAGACAAGGCCCGCGGCGAGTGCGATCAAGGACGCGACGAGCAGTTGCCCGTCGGCCACGAGATCGGTGACATCCACGTGGGTGCTCCTCTGAATCGATACATGTACCGAACGGCATGCGCCGCCCAGTGGATCTTGCTAACCCTCGGCGAGAGTTTCGGTAATCAGGGTGCGCAGCTGAGATTCACCAGCGAGCTGCCCAAGCACTCGATGTGCGACGCGCCCCTCGGTATCAAGTACGAGCGTGGTCGGTACCGCATTGAGGGGCACCTGCCCGGCAAACGCTCGCTGCACCGCGCGCCCCCCAGCCGAATCCATGATCGAGTCGTATTCGACACCGAATTCCTTAGCAAATTGGATGGCTTGCGCGCTTTGATCGCGGGTGTTGACCCCGACAAACTGAACCCCCTGCGGCGAAAATTCGTCGTAGGCGGCAACCAGGTCTGGGGCTTCAGCGCGGCAGGGGGCGCATCCGGCGTACCAGAAGTTCACCACTGTGACCGAGCCGATCGTGTCCTCCGACCCCAACTCGTCGCCATACTCGGTGATGCCAGAGAACTCCACAGGATTGGTTCGTTCAGCGGCAGCGATGCTTAACGCCGAACCATCTCCCGACACAAAGCCTTTTTCACCCGACTCTTCCCACTGCTGCGCGAGCGTGTCGGCCTCCCCGGTCGAGCAACTTACGAGACCCAGACCGAGCACCGCGGCCATGGGCAGTGCCATGAGCGCAGCCGCGGCGCGAGCGCGTCTCGGGCCCCGTGCGCGACGCGATCCACTATATGCACCTGTGATCATATGAGTTGCTACACCGCCCCAACGTCAACCGCATCGCCCATGAGGTCTGCGGCAGGGGTGCGGTAGTCAACTTCGAACCAGCGGCCACCGCGCTGCTCGAAACTCGTGATGCTCGAGAGCGCGCACCGTCGACGTGCCGGATTGTGCGCGAGCGCCTGCCCGGTGATGTCAAGGTGAGCAGCCCAGATCACGGCCTGGTGACTCACCATCACAATGTCACCCTCCCGGGTCGACTCCCAAGCCTCGTCCATCGCTTCGCGCACCCGGTTCGCGATGCTGCGGTAAGGCTCCCCCCAACTGGGACGCAGTGGATTCCAGAAGCGATACCAGTAGAGCGGGTTCTTAAAGGCGGCTCCGCCGCGATTGACCTGCCCTTCGAAAGCATTCGTCGGTTCGATTATGCGCTCGTCAGTCGCAGTCTCCAGGCCAAATGTCTGCGCAATCGGGTCCGCCGACTGCTGCGCACGCATGAGGGGCGAAGCGATGAGTCTGGCAATTTTGCGATCGGCAGCCGCGAGTTCGAGCGCGGCAGATTCCGCCATGCGGGTGCCGAGCTCGGATAGGCCGAAGCCCGGCAGACGCCCATACAGCACGCCATCGGGGTTGTGTACCTCGCCGTGGCGCACCAAGTGCAAGAGTTTGTCGCTCACACGTCCATTCTAGGTTTGCGCCGCCTGGGAACTCCCGGCGTTTGCCTCGATGCCACGCCAGACAGTGTCGAGGGCGGCACGGCATCGGCAATAACCAATCCCAGCCTCAGACGCTGGCGCAGTCGTCCGTCTGGGTAGTCGCGATAGACCTCTGCGGCTTTCTTCGGATACCAATACATCAGGCCTCCCGCACCGGCAGGTTTTCGGGGATTGGTGCCGAGCCTGCGGGTGGACAAGCGCGCAGGGTTCAGTGCGTCTCAACCCTGCGCGCTCGTCCGCTAGCCCACCGAAGACCGCCAAGCGCAGCGCGCCAAATGTCGCTCCGTCGACGCGAGTAGACTGGCCGGGTGACTGAGCGTGTATTGATTAAGGATCTGGCCGCGCGTACCGACGGCCCCGTGCGAGTGGCCGGATGGGTCGAGAAGGTGCGCGACCAGCGCTACGTGCAGTTCGTCGTGCTGCGCGATGAGAGCGGCGCGGTACAGCTGGTGAATGGCGGCGTGCTGCGCGAGGCCGACCCCGAGAACCCGCGCTCCGACATCCTGGTGCCCCGCACCCAGACCATCAGCGATCTCACTCACGGCACCTTCGTCTCGGTAACGGGCGAGCTGCAGCACAACGAGCGCGTGAAGCTCGGCGGGGTCGAGATCCAGATCGAAGAGATCGAGGTCGTCGCGAGCGCGCTTCCCGACAACCCGGTCGCCGAAGATTCCGGTCTAGATGTGCGTATGGACTGGCGCTTCCTCGATCTGCGTCGCCCCGAGCAGAATCTCATCTTCCGTATCCAGACCACCTTCCTCAATGCGCTGCGCCAGGTGTGGATCGAGCGCGACTTCATCGAGATTCAGACCCCGAAGCTCATGGCTTCAGCCTCGGAGTCTCGCGCAGAACTCTTCGAGGTC
This sequence comes from Leucobacter shiyiweii, assembly GCF_052446065.1. Taxonomy (GTDB): domain Bacteria; phylum Actinomycetota; class Actinomycetes; order Actinomycetales; family Microbacteriaceae; genus Leucobacter. The sequence goes on from NZ_CM127080.1 coordinate 2,141,187, forward strand.
GACTACTTCGAACGCACCGCCTACCTTGCACAGAGCCCCCAGTTCTTCAAGCAGATGGCGCAGGCCGCGGGTTTCGGCGGCATCTTCGAGGTCGGCCCGGCCTTCCGCGCCGACCCCTCGTTTACCTCGCGCCACGCCACCGAGTTCACCTCGATCGACACCGAGTTCAGCTGGATCGACTCGCACGAAGACGTGATGGAGCTGCACGAAGCGCTCATGGTCGCAGGCCTCGCCGCCGTGAAAAAAAAGCACGGGGAGGCGATCCACAAGCTCTTCGGGATCGAGGTTGAGGTGCCGTCGCGCCCGTTCCCGCGGATCCCGCTCGCCGAGGCGAAGGAAATCGTGAAGGAGCGCGGCTACGAGGTTCCCCGCGCCGACGCCGATATGGACCCCGAGGGCGAGCGCCAAATCGCGGCCTACGTGAAGGAAAAGTTTGGACACGACTTCGTGTTCCTCACCGACTACGCCTCGTCGATTCGCCCGTTTTACCACATGCGGCACGACGGAAATGCTGAGCTCACGAAGAGCTACGACCTGATCTATCGCGGGGTCGAAATCTCAACGGGTGCGCAGCGCGAGCACCGCATTGACGTGCTGGAGGCCCAGGCGATCGAGAAGGGGATGGATCCGACCGAGCTTGGCTTCTACCTCGACTTCTTCCGCTACGGTGTGCCCCCGCACGGCGGATTTGGCATGGGCCTCGGGCGCGTCCTGATGCTGTTGCTAGAGCAGTCATCGATTCGCGAGGTCACCTACCTGTTTAGGGGACCAACACGGTTGCTCCCCTAAGGGCCATGCGCGTGGGAAACTCGCGCTTGCCCTTCGGCGAGTAAGTGGGGCGGAGAGATTATTCCGCGTTCGGCAGCACCACGAGGTTGCCGACCTTGTGGCCTGAGTCGACAATTCGATGCGCTTCCACGAGTGCGTCAAGCGCACCCAGGCTGCGGGTGAGTGAATCGAGCTGACCTTCGACGACGAGACGCATGAGCTCTGTGAAGTCAGCCGGACGCTCCGGCGCAACCCCCGCGACAACTTGGCCACGCGAGCGGACCGTGTCAACGAGGTCCGCGACTGCGAGCACGAGCGTGCCGCCCGGGCGCAGAAGGCTGAGGCCCAGCTCCCGGTCGATGTTTCCGTAAGCATCGAACACCACGTCGTAACGCTGACCGCGCGCGGCAAGGTCAGCGAGCGGCGTGGCAGCGTAATCAATCACTGACTCAGCCCCGATTCGGCGCATGAGATCGACATTCGGAGCGCTCGTAACAGCGGTCACTGTGGCTCCAAAATGACGCGCCAGCTGCACCGCAGCACTCCCCACCGCGCCCGAAGCCCCGTTGACGAGCACGGCCTGACCCGGTTTCACCCCCGCTCTATCCCGCAAGAAGTAGAGCGCGGCGGTGCCGCCAAAGAGCACCCCAGCCGCGTCGGCGTGGCTGAGTTCGGCAGGCTTCGGAGCGACGCGACCCGCGGGCACTCTCGCGTATTGGGCGTGCATGCCGAGCGTCTTTCCGTTCATGCCGGCGACCTCGTCGCCCGGGGCGAACTCACTGACATCCTCGCCTACGCGCTCGATCACGCCGGAATAGGCGATACCGAGCACCTGCTTGCGGGGGCCAGAGAATCCGACGCCAAGTTTCGCGACCACGCCGAAGCCGCGCGGGAAGCGCCCAGCGCGCAGGCGTCCGTCAGCCGCGGTCACGGCGACCGCCTCGACGCGCACCACCACCTCGCCGCGCTTGGGCTCGGGTATGGGCTGATCCACAATTTCTATCACGTCGGGCGCCCCGTATCGCCGCACCAGTGCTGCCTGCATAGTGTCTCCTTACACCTGTAAGCCAATGAATCTACAGTAGCCTTACAAGCGTAAGAAAACAAGGAGGCACTATGCAGCAACGAACGCCGCTCAGCCGAGCGAACATCGTGCAGGCCGCGGCCCAAGCCGCAGACAATGGCGGTCTCGCCGGGGTCAGCATGCGACGCGTGGGTCGCGAGCTGGGTGTCGAGGCGATGTCGCTCTATCACCATGTCGCGAACAAAGACGAACTCCTGGACGCGCTCGTTGATTGGGTTTTCGCGCAGATCGAACTCCCGACGCCGAATGATGACTGGCGCGCAGGAATGGTGCGGCGGGCCGCCTCCGCTCGAGCTGTGCTTACCGCTCACCCTTGGGCGCTCGGCTTAATCGAATCGCGCGCAAACCCCGGCCCCTCCTTACTCACCCATCACGACGCGGTGATCGGCTGCCTGCGCCGTGGCGGCTTTCCAGTGATGCTCGCCTCGCACGCATTTTCGGTGATCGACGCGTACGTTTACGGTTTTGCCCTCACCGAGCAGAATCTGCCGTTCGACCCCTCGGCAAGTGAGGCAGCCGGCGACTTCGCCAGCGAATTCATGCCGCTGATCAAGCAATATCCGCACCTCGCCGAGCTCGTGACGGCACTCACCTCAGGGCGTGACTACGTCTTCACCGACGAGTTCAGCTACGGACTCGAGGTGATTCTCGACGAGCTCGAACGCCGCCTCGCAGCTGCCCCGCCGAGCTTGTAGCGCCACGTCCCCGTGCGCTCGCAACACCAGAGCCGAACGCGGGCCGCGCCTGCTGCCCTCAGGCTCGCTCGTCGCGCAGCGCTGCGGCGAGTGCCGCGATGTGCGGAGCGTCGGTGCCGCAACAGCCACCGAATATCTCGGCCGCAGGAGCGAGTGCGCGCAAACCCGCCACCCCTTCCGCGAACGCCTCGGGTGAATCCCCTGGGCCGTCGTCGCCGTGCACCGCAGCGTTGAGTCGGAAGCCGATGAGGCGATCCACCGCGGCTCTCGTCTGGCGATCACTCACCCCCGTGGAACTCACGCCGTGTCTGCCTGCCGATTCCTCGATCGCCCGGGCTGCCTCGCTCGGGTGGGCGCAGTTCACGAAGAATCCGTCGGCATACCCCCCGGTCGCAAGGTCAACCGCGCGGATCGCTTCGTCCAGCGTGCTCCCGTCAGCAAGGTGACCGTCAGCGCCGACCGTGAATGATGCCACAGCCGGGACTCCCAGCGCCCGCGCTGCCTGAACAATTCCAGTCGCCTCCGCAGCGTCGAGCATGGTGACGGCGGTGATTCGATCCACCCCCGCCGCTGCGAGCGCCCGCACCTGCGGGGCGTGATAGATCTCAGCCTCGTCGACGGTCATCCGCTGCTCGCCGGCATACTCGTCGAAGCGCGGCCCGACGCACCCGCCGATCTGCACGGTTGCACCGGACCCAAACTCACGCGCACTGCCGCGAGTGAGCTCGACCGCCTCTGCGTTCAGTCGCGCAAGCGCTGCCGCGTCATACCCGAGCGCCGCGCCCCAGTCGGGGTTCGCTCGCCAGGTCGGCGTATCAAGCACGAGCGGGGTGCCGGTGGTCGCCGCAATCTCAAGAAACGGGCGGTAGTACTCGCGCAGCGCGGTGCGTCCCTCGTCAGTATCGAGCAGCACGAACGCTGCGAACTCAGGCAAATCCTGCCCGAGACGGTCGGTGAGCGAAGTCTCGATGCCGCCGTCAGTGATGGTCGTCGCCATAGCTACCCCCTGGTCGTCGCGGTCACAGCATGGGTGCGGTCACGCCGTGACGGTCACGAGGTGTGACACCTCCGAGCGTATCCGGCTTCACGCACGCCAGGCAGCGATCCGCTCCGCCGCACTCAGCTTCAACGCTCCAAGTATCCCCAAATTGATGTTCTGGCGGCCGAAAACCTCAAATTGGGGAAGGTGCCCACGCAGCAAGTGCGGCGAGCAAGTCACGCACAAACGAAGGGTCAAGTTCGACAGTGGATCCGCCAGCACCGAGCACTTCAGCGGCTCGGGCGAGCACATCGCGCAAGATCTGCTCGTGGTCGAACGCCAGACGTCCGGGCGCCAACGCCTCCGTGACCGGGTACCAGTCGGCGGTCGCCGCGTCGTCGCCCGCAGTGAGCCGCGCAAACTCTGCGGAGATCGCCAAATAGACGACGCTCAGCGTGTCACCACGCGGATCACGATGTGCGAGACCATACGCCCCGACTTGCTTAAAGATTCCTCGCACCTCGGTGAGGCCGGTCTCCTCGGCGAGTTCACGTCTCGCGGCAACCTCGATCATCTCGCCCGGCTCCACGAATCCGCCGGGTAATGCCAGTTGCCCCACAAACGGCTCGAACTTTCGCTCGACGAGCAGCACGCACAACCGACCGTCGCGCAGAGTGAGCGCTGCGACGTCTCCGGCGACGGGGAAGCGGGTCGGAGCAGGCGGCACTAGTTACACCGCGAAGTCGGTCGCCACGCGACCCACGGCGTGCCGCTTGATCACCGCGCCGGCTGCCACGTGCTCGGGGTGCACGACGTACGCGGCGAGCCCATCGGCGTCATCGAAGTCTGCGACCAGCGTCACGTCCCAGTTGTCGCCGTCAAACAATTCATTACGATGCGCCGATATTGACCGCACGCTCGGCACAGTCCCAGCAAGCGGCGTCAGCGCCGCGATGATTTCGGCGGCCTGAGCGTCGCGCGCCTCCCGGCTCTCGCCGCTGAGCTTCCAGGTGACAACGTGGCGGAGGGTCATGTAGTTCCTTCGTGTTGCAGTGCCGTGACAATACTTGGGGTGGATCGCTCAGCGATCCACCGGTGTCGAGGAATTTCGCAAGAACACGCCTCGCCAACCTGACGCGCGCTCGACCGCACGGGTGAGCTTCTGCGCATCGACGCGCCAGATTGCGTGCTTTCTGCCGCCGATGAGCACAACGGGGATGTCTTCAGCGTGCAATCGCGCCAGCTGGACATCGGCGAGAATATTGCGTTCGTCGAGCGTCGCAACTATGCCGCGATCGGCGAGCTCGCCGCGCACGCGGTTGATCACCACGCGCGCATCGTCGCACAGGTGACACCCCGGCTTCGAGAGCAGGGTGATTACGACGGGCTTTGACACGCAACCAGTCTAAGCCGCTGCACACCTCACGGGCACAGCAAAGGCGCCGAGCAGAACCCGACGCCCGCCACCTGCACGCCAAGCGGCGCGCTGACTACTTCTTGTTGTCTCACTTACCGCATAAACATGCGGCTAAACGGGGTACTGTCCGCACTGAGTCCGCAAGAGCTACGTCAGTTCGATTTTCGCTTCACCCATGAGACCCGCTGCAGCGCCTCTAGTGAGGTCTTCAGCCGTCTTCCACAAGTGACTGTAGGTGTTCAGTGTGATCGTCGCTGACGAATGACCAAGAGCGCGTTGCACGGTCACGACGTCGCACCTCGCAGCGATCAGACCGCTCGCGTAAAAGTGGCGCAGATCATGCAGGCGCAGATCATCGAGACCGGCCTTCTTCTTGAGCGCGCGCCAGTGAGGTTCAAGGTATCCCCTGCCCGGCCCGTCAGGTGACGTCGAGAACAACCACTTAGCCGGGCCCCGAACACCCCAGTTCTCAACGTGATCATTCACCAGCTCGAGCAACTGCTGAGGCACATAGACGACACGACTGCTACCGTGCTTCGGCGGCTCAAACTCACTGCCCCCGTCAGCCTGCCGAACCTGCCGCTGCACCTTCAGCGTCTTCGCCTCAAAATCGAAATCTCCGAGTTGCACGGCAACCGCTTCGCCCCGGCGTAGCCCAGCGAACGCACACAACGCCACGAGCAGCCGCAGGGGGCGCTCTGCTGCATTGATCAGCTTGCCAACCTCTTCCACATCGGGCACAACAATCTCAACGCTTCGTTCAGCCTTCGGAGGCTTTACTCCGACCGTCGGGTTACTCGGAATAAGCCGATCATCAACGGCAGCCTTGAGCACCATCTGCACGAAGCGCATGTTGAGTTTGATCGTGGAGACCGCGAGCCCCTCGACGTGCATTTCCTTCACGAACGTCTCGACGTGCGATTTGCGGATCAATTTCACCGGCAAATCCTTGAACGAGCAGCGCTTGATCGCGTTCCGGGCCGTGCTCTTCGTCGCTGGGGCCCATATCTGTCGGGCTTCCCACTTCGTGAAGTAGTTGTTCAGGGTGATCTCCCCCGCTTTGGGGTCGACGTAGTGGCCGGTCAGGACCGAGGCATCAACCTCTTTCACCCATTTCTGCGCGTCGATCTTCCGGTCGAAGTGTCGCGCGTGCTCCTTGCCGTCTGGGTCTCGGTAGCGCGCCCTCCACTTGCCGTTAGGCCTCTTCTGAATGCTCGCCATCGTCGCTTTCGGTCAGTTCGTCGTCGGGATACTCGCCAATATCCACAAAGGTGGAAACCATAGCCATAATTAGCTCAACGCTGGCCCTACGCTCGTCTTCGCTAGAAACCATAAAGGTGTTTCCGTAATCGATTTCGCCGTCAGCTTTAAGTTCAGCGGAGACCCTCACTAGGCGCTTCAGCACCCAGTCGACGTACTCTTCTGAGGACTTCGGCGTTCCAAACTCTTTGTCTTTCAGCCCCGCCAATAGCTCAGGGTGATGCGCCAAGTGATCCTTGACTTCTGCGAGGTTGTGCAGAAAACCAACTACCTCGCTTCGGACGCCATGCCAGGATGCGTCGAGTCGATCCCTGGCATCGCGCAGTATTGAAGCTGGAGTCGAAGCGAATGACAGCAAAGTGTCTAGCGAGACGTCTAAGGCTTCGGCAACCTTGAACGCTTCCCATAACTTCAACGTCCTGCCGCCACTTTCAAGGCGGGACACGGCCGAAGCATCGACTTTCATCCCCAGCTCGGTGAGCTTCTCAGCCAAGTCTTTCTGACTCATCTCACGACGTTTCCGATAGACGGACGTCACTTGCCCGAAGGCAACTTCAGGTGTCGGCTCTCTAAAAATTTCTGCCATAGGCAACATCGTATGTTGCGGAGAGCAATAGTGTCCAGTAGCATGTTGGTGGGCGCAACAGATGCTCCCAACAGCAACCCGAGAGGAATCGTGATGACAGCTCAGCTCGCAATAGCGATCTCGCTACTCACAGTGAAAGAGACCGCCGACATGCTTCGCAAGAGCGAAGCGCAGATGCGGTGGATGATCCACACCGGCACCGCGCCAAAGAGTGCGCTGATCGGTGGGCGAAGAATGTTTCGCCTGTCAGATATCGAGAAATATATCGAGGAGGCGTTTGACGCTGAGTAACCAGACTCGCCCCAAATACGACATCAACGAAAGGAACACCATGACTCACCCCGCACAGAAGATCAGCAACGAGAACCGAGGGCACCTGCTCGCCGATCTCCGCAATGTCACCGCTGCACTCACTGAAGCCATCACCCATGGCATTGAGGTTGGCGCACCGAACGAGCGCGAACTCGCCGTGATCGTGTGGCTCGCATCCCGCGCTCAGTATGAAGCGGTCGCCGCCCTCGCGCAGAAGCTCAGTGTCACCGATTACGTCATTCGTGAAGCAATGGAAGATCCGGAGTCGCACCCCAAGCTGGCGGCTCGACTGGGTTCCCTCGTCGACGGTCTCGTGGAGGTCATCTGATGCACACCACAGAAATAAAAACCCTCAACGCGGAACAGTTTGGCGACAGCCGCGAAGAGGGCAAACAGTTCGATTCCATCATCCAAGAAGGAGAACAAACCATGTCAAGTATCCCACAGGCAGCCGATGCGCACAGCAGACCTTTCAGGCTCGAAGGTCGTCTGGCGTGCGTGTCCGTTCAGCTCGACGATGACTACTGCGAGATGTATGGCATCGCCCTCGAGCAGCGCGTGCTCGATACTGCCGGCATGCTGCGTGTCGACTCTGGCGAGGATGTCGTGTTCCTGAGCCCCGCTGAAGCGCTCGATCTTGCTGACGCGCTGCGCGCCGTCGCGAAACTCGCGTCACAGTGACGCTCACAACACGTATCGAAGAATTCACTCCTGGAGGAGAAGCATCATGAACACCATCACCGTAACGCCGGCACTCATGCAGTGGATCGAGAAGGCACGAGAGACCCGGGCGAGCTTCATGCAACACAAGATCGCGGACGCGAGCGACCCGAAGGTGCAGGATCTCATTCGCGCCGGGAAGCTGCCCTTCACTGAAGACCGCATCCAGAGCCTCCTCGATGACCCGGAGATGGCAGGGTTCGTGGAACACGAGTGCTTCCGGCTGCTCGTTGATCTCCCAGCACCACCGCTCGTGTTCCCGAGGTGGGCTGAAACGATCAGCGTAGGCACGGGCGTTTGGCCTGAGGTCACTGTTCGGTGCGAATCGAAGCATGTAGTTTGCGGTGACTCGGTCGCATACTGGAGCCAATATTTCACGGTGGTTGTCGAAGACGATGAGTGGCCTGATGGATCCCGGGTTGACCTTGCAGGAACAGTCGCAACTGGTGGCCCGAGCTTTGCTTTACAGGTTGGCGGGAAGTCCATCGATTTCGAAGAAGCCGATGTGCTCGACGTGACCATGATCGGCGAACTGATCCTCGACGCTGCCCGACTGATTGAGCTGGGGAACCGTGAGCTGCGTCGCATCACCGAACCCGGGCCACCACATCACGACGAGGAAGGCGCGTGGAACCTTGCAGTCAATGCGGACAAGATCGGGGCCGACGCATGAGCATGGTTCTCGATGGCCTAGAGCCGAGATCGCGCGGCACCGACCCGGCAACGAGCGTCGATGCTGGCCGCGCCGCTGACTTGTTCAAATCTCAGGCAGTCGTGCTTGCGGCAATGCGTGCACGAGGGCACGGGGTGACCCAGGAAGAGGTCGAACAGATGCTCCCAGGCATGAGCCCATCTAGGGCGAGATCAGCCGTCTCAGAGCTTGCAGAGCGCGGGCTCGTGGTTGCGACTGACGAGACGAAACCCACGAGGTACGGGCGCAGGGCTCGGGTATATAAGGCGGTGCGCTAATGGCAATCGCATCAAAACGGCCACAGAAGCCCGGCACGTCATCATTTTGCTGCGTACCAGACGGTCGCACCGCCCACGGCACATGCAAATGGCCGTCAGTCGTCTCAGCAGAGATCCCGCTCTGCGCGAGACACATTCTCATCGCCGCGAACGACCACAAACATTTGGGCGGCAGGTATCTCACCTCAGTCGTCATCACTGAGGAACATCAGTAACAACAAGAGGGGGTCGGCTTACGAGTCGGCCCCTTCTCCTTGCAGAAAGGAGGAACAATGACTGACGGCCGTATCCCAGGCAAGTGGGTAAGCGAGCCCCGCTTCGCAGAGATGCCCGACGCTATCTTCGGCTTCCTCGCACGCGCTATCGCATGGTCAAACGAGGCAGGCACCGACGGACACGTCAAACGCCGCTACCTCGCACAACTTCACGCCTCTGGTGAAGTACGTCCGCACGCCTACAAGCTGCTCGAAGACGAAGGCATCTGGAAAGCAACACCAGACGGCTACCAGTTCATCGACTGGGATAAGAAGGCTCACCACGGTGGGCTAGGGCAAGAGCTCGCTGCGAACGTCCGCGCCTACAAGGAGCGCAAGAAGGCGAACCAGCAAAGGTATCGAGACAAGGGTGCCTCACGCCCTGTTACCGGTCACGTTACCGGTTCAGTGGCCGACCACGTAGGACAGGACAGGAACACGAGTTCAGGCTCTGGCTCTGGCTCAAGAGATATACAAGGAGGATCGTTGAAAACAAGCCATAGTACGGTCAGTACTGGTGTAAAGTTTGGTACTGACAGGCAGGGCACGGGTGACGGCGACGGCGACGGTGACGGAGATAGACCCCCTGCAGTAGCAACTCCCTTATTTGGTCGAGTGCCTGCCTCCGATCCTGGCTATTGCTCTCATGGCGTGACAGTTGACCGTTTGTGTCGTCACTGCCCCACTGGGCTGGCTCAGTCGGAGGTGGCTTAGTCATGTCTGCCAAGTTTCTTCGCGTTCTGGGGATTCGGTCGAAAGAGGCCGGGGTCGTAGCCATCATCGATGACTATCTCGTCAAGTGGAATCCGCGCCGGGGTTGGGACTGCAGTTGTCTAACTCCTCAAGACGAATTTGAGTGCCACCACATCGTGACCATCGAGGGCATGCTCGACAAGAAAGTCACCACCTTTCCAACCCAGGGGGAAGCATGAACCCCCTCGACCCACGCGTGCGGGTGCGCCGCAGGACATGGACCAACTCCGACGGCTGCGTCGAAGAACTCATCCAGATCCGCACGTTCAACCAGTTCGTCCTCGTCCCATTCGACAAAGCTCGCGGCCTCGTCGACATGGTTCACGACATTTGCGATGACCGAGACCGAGAACTCAGGGAGGGCAAATGAAGCTCTGCACAGAGGAACACTGCACCAGCACCGTGCTCGCCAAGCAACTATGCGCAAAACACTACTTCCGTCGCCGCCGAGGCTACATCGAGAAGTACCTAGATCATCTCCCCAAAGGGTACTGGTCAGATGTCCCGGTAGCGGGCACCGGCCCATTCGGGGCAGTCATCACCTGCCAAACCTGCAAAGAGCAGCTCGGGCCAGTGCACGACCCCACCAGTGCAGCCCTCACTATCCACGCACACCAGCAACGCAACCACGCACGGAGGGCAGCATGAGCCGTCGCCCAGACCTCACCACAACAGCGTGGAAGAAGCTCCGCCTGCACGTACTCGACAGAGACGGATGGCAGTGCACCTACTGCGGCAAAGGCATCGAAGGGTTCGACGCCACAGTCGACCACATCATGCCGTTCGTGTCCGAAGAAGAGTCGAACCACATGCACAACTTGATTAGCGCGTGCCGCAGCTGCAACTCCACACGACAAGACCGCATCCTGACACGAATGCCCTGGTTCAACAAGCGCTGGATAACAGGACTCTAGGATCGACGATGCACACGAATACAAATACTCTCCTGACCAGGGGTTTTTCTGAGGAGACCCCTGCGCATCGCCCGCCCCACTCTTTCGTGCACAAACGGGTTGAAAACATTCTAGAAAGGCCTGATCATGGCAACATTCGCTAAGTCTTTGGCTGCTTTCAAGGGCGCTAGTCCTTGGTTGGGTGACGAGCATTCCCCTGAGGTGACTGCGCTCGAGTTTCTGGCCGCTCGTCTTGATGGTGAGCAGCTTTCGAACCCTGCTCCGCTTATTGCGCAGTGGGGGCTCATCATGCGGTCGCTTAGGAAGTCTGCGCCTGTGGATCCTGATGCTGATGATCCTTTGGAGAAGGCTTTGCGGGAGGCTGGGCATTGATTGCTCCTTGGCCGCCTCAGCGGTTCACTGCGCCGCTCTCTGACGGCTTCGAGGCTGCGATTGATCCGTGGTTGCCTTTGCTTCGTATCGTGTGGAAGACGGCGTTTGGGTATGTGCTGGAGGGGTGGCAGGAGTCGCTGCTGCGGCATCTGACTGAGGTGTTCCCTGAGGGGCATCCTCGTGCTGGGCAGCTTCGTTTCCGGCAGGTTGTGGTGAGTCTCGGCAGACAGAATGGGAAAACGGAAATCGCTGCAGCGCTAGGTCTTTGGGCGATGCTTATTTGGTCGATGGCCTACGTCGTTGGTATCGCGTCGTCGCGCGAGCAGGCGACCCTTGTGTACCGACGCACGTTAATGGCGATCACTGCGAACCGTGCGCTGGCGAAGCGGTTTGAGCGGATGACTGATACTCGGGGTATCACGTCGAAGTCGGGCAGCACGTATGAGTTGAAGGCTGCGAAGGGTGCTGCACTGCAGGGCATTCCGGTGAGGTTGGCGGTGTGTGACGAGCTGCACCTCATCAAGCAGGATCTTTGGTCGGCTCTGGTCGCTGGTACTGGTGGACGGCCAGACACTCTCGTCGCTGGGATCACAACCGCTGGCGATGAAGACTCCGAACTGCTGCTGGATTTGTATGAGCGCGGCGCTGAGGCGATCAAGGACACCGACACACGCATGGGGTTCTTCGTGTGGGAGGCACCAGAAGCCCGCGTGCCGGACGATGACGACGAGCTGATGAGCTATCTTGCTATGGCGAACCCTTCGGTCGCTTCGGGGCGCTTAGACGCCGAAGCGGTGCTGTCTGATGTGCGTGCCCTGCCACTCGCGGATCAGTTGCGTTACCGGTTGAACGTATTCACGAAGCGGTCGAGCGCGTTCATCCCTGCAGAGTTGTGGATGAAAGCTGCACGCCGACCCGATGAGTCCCTACCGTCTGCGCGTCCGGTGTTCGCGATCGATCGCACACCCGATTGGGGGTATGCGACGATCACGGCGACGGTGAAGGACGAGAACGGTCTGGTCTGGTCTGAAGTGGTCGCTTCCATCGTGAAGCCAACTCTCGAACAGCTCGTCGATCTCTGCATGCGTTTGAACAAGCACAACCCCATCACGTATGCCGCCGATAATTACTCGCTGCGGCCTTTGCTGGATGAACTGCGTATGCATGGGTTGCCGGTGTTCACGGCGACGCTTGGTGACGTGACGGGCGCGTCAGCCCTGTTCTACGCGTTGTTGACCTCTGGGAGGCTTCGTCACGCTGGCGATCCATTGTTGGCGCAGCAGGTTCCGCGCACGGTGCGCAAGAACGTTGGTGAGGCGTTCCGGGTGAGCCGCAAGGACTCTTCGGTTGCGATTGATGGTGTCATTTCGACGATGCTCGGAGCGTATGTCATCGAGACGTTCAGAGCACCCTCACTTCAGGTTTTTTAGCAGATCAGACGGGGTTTTTGAGAAAATTAGAGTGTGGCAAATACTCTGATTTCGAAGCTTCGCGACTGGCTGATGCGCGATGACACCCCAGCCGACCCAAGCTTCGTCATCCCTTCACGATCTCAAGACGAACAGCACGTCGGCGTCGGTGACGCTCTCGGCCTGTCGATCGTGTACCGAGCTATCTCAATTCACACAATTGCGGTTAAACAACTCTCGTTCGCTGCATTCCGCGATGGTGTCGAACTCACCCGGGCGCAGTCACCAACATGGCTACGCCGACCCGACATCAATGCGACCCGCTCAGTGTTCCTCGAAGAGACCGTCGTGTCGCTCGCGTGCGCTGGTAATGCGTATTGGCGCATCAAGCGTGACAGTCGAGGCGGCGTAGCGAACCTTGAAGTTCTGAACCCGTTGAGCGTAACCATGCAAACGAACGCTGCAGGGCAGGTCGTGAAGTACGGGTACAAGGGCAGCGAGTTCCAGGCCAACGAGATCCAACATCTTCGTCTCCTACGTGTCCCTGGCACTCCGTCAGGGCTTGGACCGATCCAGGCTGCGCAACGTGAGATGCGCGGTGCAATGGATGTGCGCGACTATGCAGGGAACTGGTTCAGCGGGTCGGGTGCTCCCGTGGCCGGCTATCTGACGAGCGATCAGGCGATGACTCAGGAAGCGGCGCAGGAAACGCGCACGAGGTGGCAGGCAGCGACCTCTGATCGTGATGGGGTGCCGGTACTCGGTGCTGGCATGAAGTTCACGCCGCTTTTCCTTTCGCCAGAGGATGCCCTGTGGATTGAGGCACAGAAGTTCAACACGACGTCGATCGCACGCCTGTTCGGTGTCCCCGCGTCGCTCATGTTGGCAACTGTCGAGGGCAACACCCAGACGTATTCGAACATCGCGCAGGATTGGCTCGGCTATGTGCGCTTCTCGTTGATGCAGTACCTCGTCGAAATTGAGGATGCGTTCTCGCAGCTGCTGCAACGTGGCACTGATGCGAAGTTCAACGTCGAGGCGCTCTTGCGTACTGATGCTCAGACCCGGTATGCGACACACAACCTTGCACTGACTGGCGGCTGGATGACAGTCGCGGAGGTGCGTGAGATCGAAGGGCTGACACCGATGGTGAGCACACCTGAACCCCGCGCGGAGGACACAAATGAATGAACTATTAACCCGCTCGTTCGAGTTCCGCGCCGACGATGTGAATGTCGAACTGCGTGAGATCTCCGGCATCGCCGTGCCCTACGACCGTGATGCTGCAATCGGCCCGAACTTCGTTGAACGGATCGCTCGCGACGCAGTCGAGGACTCTGATGGCGCGCTGCTGTTCTGGCGGCACTCCGACCCGATTGGAAAGCTCATCGAGGCGGAGTCAACGGCAGATGGGTGGCGGATCCGCGCAAAGGTGTCTGACACCGCGCTCGGTAATGACGCAATGACCCTGTCTCGCGACGGCGTGATCGCTCAACTGTCGATCGGTTTTGAATCCATTTCCGACACGATGGCGACTCGTGAGGACGGCACGACGGTCATCACCCGTGACCGTATTCGTGTTCGGGAAGTGTCGCTTGTCCCGTTCGGCGCATATGGCGTTGACGCATCAATCACTGAAGTTCGACATAAGAACCCCGAAGCCTCTGGAGGCATAATGACTGAAACATTCACTGAGAGCGACCTGATCGAGGTTCGAGAGCGCATGGACGACCTCGAACGCCGTCAGGAGGTGTTCGTCACTCGTGACGAGGCACCGGTCGCCGATACGCGTTCCGTGGGCGAAGTCTTGAAGGCTATCGCTGCGGGCGATGACACCACGATCAGCGCCTACAACGACTTGCAGCGCGCATATACCGGCGGCACGACCGCTGACCTTGGAACGACACTGAAGCCGGGCTGGGTGGGCGACCTGACCCGTCTATTCGATTCATCTTCAAGCGTGCTCGCGTCCGTGTTCTCGACCGGCACTCTTCCGTCGACTGGCATGAGCATCGAGTTCGCTGAGCTGGACACCAACACTCTCTCCGTCGCTGAGCAGGCTACTGAGGGCGCTGACATTGCGATGGGTAAGGTCTCGATCACCACTCGCACTGCCCCAGTGAAGACCTACGCGGGCGGCACCGAGCTAACCCGCCAGGAGATCGAACGGGCGTCAGTCGGCGTCTTGAACACCTCTTTGAACGGTCTCGCCCTTGCAGCTGGAGCGCGCAAGAAGTCTGTGCTTCGAACCGCATTCGATGCCCTGGTGACGGCCCGTGCAGCGATCGCAGCAGATGCTGGGGTTGTTGGCCTCGGCGCTACCCTTGCCGCTGGCACCGACGTGAACTGGACCGCAGCTGTCATTGATGCAGCAATCAAGTATGAGGGCATCGCACTCGCACCTGAAGCGCTCATCGTCTCGGCAAGCGTGTTCAAGAAGCTCGACTCGCTTCGTACTAGCAACCATCGCGTGCTTGAGGTTGCAGACGGGAACACCGCAGGGCAACTGAACCTTACCGGCCTCACCGGTTCGCTGGCAGGACTTCCGGTACTCCTCGACACGGGTGCTTCGGGCGACAAAGCCACGTTCGTCAACAAGCTCGCTCTCCGCCAATACGATTCGGCCCTCGTGTCACTACAGGACGAGAACATTCTGAACCTGAGCAAGTCGTTCGCGGTGTACCGGTACGGCGCAGTTGCTGCTGAGATCCCCGCTGGCGTCGTGCCGGTGAAGTTCGGGGCTTAATCATGGCAGAGGGAACAGAAGCCCCAGATGGGCGTATAGAACAGTTGCGCCTGTATTGTGGCGCTCCTGCCTCTGACGCGATGTTCGTGGCCGAATGCGTGGCGCAAGCCGACGCGCTCGTCACGCGCTTTGTCGGGCAAGCTTCTGTTCCCTCTGCGATCGCCGACCGGGCGGTACTTGAAGTTGGCAGTGAACTGTTTCACCGCAAGCAAGCACCCAACGGTATCGCCCAGTTCGCGACCGCTGACGGTCAGTCTCCGATCCGGGTGGCACGAGATCCAATGATCGCTGCCTATCCGATCTTGCAACCCTTCACGGGGGTAGGTATCGCATGAACGCTCTGCAGACAGTTCGTGAATCCGTTGCAACACTGGCTAGTGATGCTACCGGGGCTCAGGCGCACCCGTTCATGCCCGGGCGGCTCGTGCCCCCTGCAGCGATCGTGCTCCCGGGTTCCCCATACCTGAGCTCGGGCGACACGTTCGGCACGTTCAGAATGGGCCTCGAGGTCGTAGTAGTTGCGGCTGGGAAAGTAAACGAAACCGCTTCGAACACGCTGGATGGACTCATCGTCGACACGGTCGTTGAGCTTGTTAATGCGGGCATCTCAGTGTCTGAGGTGTCCGACCCGTGGAGCCTGACCGTATCGAATGCGGAATACCTGGCAGCAACCATCACCACCACACAACCGGTCGAACTGTAGGAGGAACGATGAGCAGCACACGCATGAAGGGCTCAGCCCTCTCGCTCACATTCGACGGGGTCGACTATTGGGCAGACGTCACCAGCGCGTCTCTGACAAACGTTCCGATCGGTCAACCTCTCCGCGACTTCCAGGGCCACCCTCTACCCATGAATCTCCGATACTTCCTTCAAGGTACGGCGATTCAGTCTCTCGACACGAACTCGTTCTGGCGGTACGCCTGGTCACACGCAGGGCAGCGAATCGACTTCAGATATGCGCCTCTCGGAAACCAGGAACCGGAGCCGAGCAGGCCGCACTTCGTCGGCAAGGTGCACATAGGCCCACCACCCACTGTCGGCGGTGATGCTGGAAACGGGGAATACGCGTTCGGCTTTGAGTGGGAAGTCCTCGGCAAACCGGACCTCGACGAAGACAGCACACGAACGTCATAACAACTAGGAGTAATCATGAGCAGCATTCGCATTAAGGGCAACAAACTCGCCCTCAGTTTTGGCGGGGTCGACGTCTGGGCAGATGTCACCGCAGTCACCCTAGAGAACACCGATAAGGACGGTGGGCTCACGACCTTCGAGGACGCTGCAGGCACTCCAAGCCGCCAGTATCTGGTGAAGGGCACCGCGATTCAGTCCTTGCAAACATCGTCGTTCTGGCGGTATGCATGGGCGAACAGTGGGCAGACTGTCGCGTTCCGGTACGCACCAAAGGGCAACCAAACCGCTTCGGCTGACGAGCCGCACTTCCTCGGTCAGGTGAAGATCGGCCCACGACCAACTGTCGGTGGTGAAGCTGGAACTTCGAACGAGTTCTCATTCGATTTCGAGTGGCGGGTCGACGGCGATCCGACCATGGACGAAGGCATTGACGGTGTCCCCGTGATCTCGTCGATTACTCCCACAGGCCAGGGGGCTGGTGAACAGGTCGTAATCACCGGCACCCGCTTGTCAGGAGCGACGGACGTGAAGTTCGGTATCACGTCGGCTGACAACCTCATCGTCGTGTCGGATACCACGCTCGCAGTCATCGTGCCTGCAGGCACCGGGGTGAAGGCGGTCACTGTTCATGCTGGCGCGAAAACCTCGGCACCCGTCGACTACACGGTTGCAGCCTAATGAGCCTCGACGGGACCTTCTACGGGGATGGCACAGTCGTTCGCGTAGAAGGCCTGTCCAAGCTCAGCCGAGAGCTTCGCAAATCCGGTGTCGACGTGCAACGCATGAACGAGATCATGCACGCGATCGGACAAGCCGTAGTGAGCTCGGCAAACGTGCCAACGAAGACTGGCCGACTGAAAAGCACTCTCCGCGCAGGTAAGGGCCGCACGAAAGCTGTGGTCCGCATGGGCGGTGCGAGGGCCCCATATGCGGGAGTCATCGAGTACGGGTGGCGTGCACGTGGCATCACCGGATCGATGGCAGTGAACCGGGCGCGTGACTCACGGAAACAGGAATCCCAACGCATGATCCGTGCAGGCGTCGACAAAATTCTGAAAAACAACAACCTCTTATAAGGAGACCAAAATGTCCAACATCAAAACGAACTTCTCTCTCGAAGAGCTCACCCTTGGCGAGATCTCGCAGCTCGAGGAACTCTCTGGCCTTTCTCTGTCGGAGATCGCAGACGATCACGCACCGAAGGGCAAGTTCATGACCGCGCTCGCGTACCTAGCGAAGCGTCGCGAAGACCCTTCTTTCACTTACTCGCAGGCTGAGATGCTCAAGCTCTCTGAGGTTCAGGACATTCTCGGAGGGGACGTACTGGGGGAAGCCGTAGCGGCCTGAGCGCCGCACACGTTGAACGCATCGCGATAGGGGTCGTTCATTTGGGGCTCGCGCCATCAGAAGTGAACGCCCTCACGTTGCGGGAGTGGTCAGCAATCCTTACCGAGTACAAAAAGAGCCGGCAGAAGAAGTAGGAGGCGCTCATGGCAGGATCAACCGTTGTCGTGTCCGTCCTTGCCGACGTGAAGAAGTTCACGTCTGGCATGGACACCGCTGCGGGTGGGCTGGGCAAATTTGCTAGCGCCGCTTCGGGGATGGCTAAAGTTGCTGTCGGCGCGGTAGCTGGCATCACTGCGGCACTTGCTGGTGTCGCTATCGGTGGTGGCATCGCCCGGGCACTGAAGCTCGATGAGGCGACTACGAAACTCAAGGCGCTCGGCTACGAAGGTGAACGCGCAGCACAGATCACCGAGAATGCGCTTTCGTCTGTGAAGGGCACCGCGTTCGGTCTCGACTCTGCAGTCAACTCGGCTGTCGGTCTGCTCGCTGCCGGCATCAAACCCGGTGAGCAGCTCGAGGGCGTACTCTCCACCATCGCGAACACTGCCGCACTCGCTGGCACGTCAATGGATGAGATGGGTTCCATCTTCAACAAGGTTGCCGCCAACGGTAAGGTGACAACCCAGGAGATGAACCAGCTCGCCGACCGTGGCGTACCAATCTGGCAATACTTGGGCGAATCCCTCGGCGTGAACAACGCAGAGCTTCGCGAGATGATCGAAGCCGGCACGGTGACCGCCGACATGTTCAACAGCGCGCTCGGTCCCGCTGTGGAAGGCATCGCTGCGACGATGGGCGGCTCATTCAAGGGCTCGTTGCAAAACTCGATGGCGGCGCTGTCGCGATTGGGGGCGGCATGGATCTCGCCAGCTCTCCCAGTCGCGACTGCCCTGATTCAGCTATTCACGACGAAGGTGGATGGGCTGACCGACTCGATGTCGCCATTGTTGGACGTGTGGAAAGAGTGGACCGCGAGTATCGACCTCGAGGCGATCAAGGGTGGTGACCTGTCCGGCCTCATCACCGGTCTGCTGCAACTCAAAGACACCATCATGGGCGGGCTGATGGACGCGTTCCCGTCACTCGTCGACGGCATTGTCGGCATGGTCCCCACACTCGTTACGTCGGTGCTGAGCGGCATCACTGGCCTGGTGACTGCGATCGCTGCAGCAGCCCCGCAACTCATCGCGGGCGGCATTGTTCTTATCGGCGGGCTTATCCTGGGACTCACGGAAGCGTTGCCCCAGATCTTGACCGCAATCCTTGGGATAATCCCGATCTTGGTTGCCGGCATCACTGAGGGGCTACCGCAACTCATCGAGGGCGCGCTGCTCCTGTTCCAGGGCATCGTTCAAGCACTGTCAGAGATCGTGCCGCAACTCATCACCGCTGTGGTGACCTTACTGCCGGTAATCATCGACGCACTGATCTCAGGTCTTGACGCACTCATCACGGGCGCGATCACGCTGTTCACCGCGCTCGTTGATGCGATCCCAGTCGTACTGCCGCTTCTGATCACCGCGATTGTTGAGCTGCTGCCGCAGATCATTGCCGCGATCATCGGCATGATTCCCGTACTTCTAGATGGTGCGATCAGCCTGTTCACGGCACTCGTGAACTCGATCCCGGTGATCCTGCCGCTCCTGATCACCGCCATAATCGAGCTCATCCCCGTGCTCATAACCACGTTGATCTCAGCGATCCCCGCGCTCCTTAATGGGGCGGTTCAACTGTTCATCGGGATCGTGAAGGCGATTCCGGTAATCATCCCCGCCCTGATCGAGGCCGTCATCAAGCTCGTGCCGGAGATGGTGGCCGCGTTGATCGGAATGATCCCTGACCTTATCCAGGCAGGTATCGACCTGATCGGCGGTCTCATTAAGGGCCTCTGGGAATCAGCCGGGGCTGTAGGTGAGGCTCTGCTCGACATTATCGGGGGCGCTGTAGATGGGTTCCTCTCATTCCTCGGCATCGCATCACCTTCCCGAATGTTCAAGGGATTTGGGGTGAACCTCATTGAAGGCCTCGCACAGGGTCTCGCGGATACTGGTCTCGTCGGAAAAGCGATGACCGATCTGCAGTCCACCGTCGCTGGCACAAGCTTCGACTTGCCGGCTCCGACGATCAGTCAAGCGGAGATCAGTCGCACGGCTGCGAACACATTTGGTGGAGAGAGTACTCGTCAACCGGTAGTGACGTTCCCAGAAATGATCACTTTAAGGATTGGGAACCGGGAGTTCGAAGCCTATATTGATCAACTCGCTGATGGTCGCGTCGCCGCCGCGTCGTCGGCTGGTGGTGCTCGTGTTCGTCAGGGATCGGATCGGAGGTTCTGATGCAGGTATATCCGTACGATCAGGTGCCTGACGGTGGCGGGCGCTCTGGCACCAGTCTCTGGTGTGGCGCTGAGCAGCAGGCTCGGAGCTTGTCCTTAGACCGGAGTTAACGTCCTGAGTGATTCAGGGCGAAGGTGACGAGAGTTCTTATCCTTTCGGCTCTAAGACTCACCTGCTCCATAGAGGCCCCCGCATCAGTCCGGGGGCCTCACCATTTGTCAGTGGTCGGTGATACGTTCCGAATTGAGCAGTTCGCTCACCGTTGATTGTTTTTGAGAAGGGGTTCAAATGGCTGGTGTCGATCCGAAGATGACCACCGCACAGGTGCTGTACGCGAAAATTGCTGAGCTTGCAAAGGAGTCGAATGTTGCGAGCGACGTCGAAGCGCTCTCGCGAGCTTTCGCCAGTGTCGCGTCTGTCGCGCCAAGTTTCGAAGTAGCTGACGATGGAACGGCAAAGAAGCCAACCCGCAGCGCAACATTTCACTGATTTGTTCTAGTCGCGGTACAGCTATGCCCCTGTGGCGTCCTTCGGGACACTGCAGGGGCGTTTCTTTGTTTCGCCGCGCAGCTTCTCGACCTCGTCACATAGTTCCAGCACGACCAGCCTGAGCGCGTCGATATCGGCAGAGTCGTCTACCGGCCCGGTCGCGAGGGTGCGAGCATGTGCGAGGTCTGTCATGCCGAAAGTATGCACGCCAAAGTAGGAGGGGAGGGTCACCCGCTGCCCGAAGTTAGCCCGCAATTGTCCTGGGCCTCACAGTGCGCGCGGGGCTGGGGGTATCTTCCAACACGGCAAGTGAGTCCGCAGTCCGCAGCCTGTCCGCAGAGAGTCCGCAGGAGTGCCAGTTGCGGACTGTTCTCGGCAACCTCAGGCAACCCCAAAAATGGCATAAACAAGCGGCTGACAGCAGCACACAACTACCGCCAACCGCCCATTCTTGCTACTTCTTGTTGCGACGCTGGTGACGCGTCTTACGAAGCAACTTGCGGTGCTTCTTCTTCGACATGCGCTTGCGACGCTTCTTGATGACTGAACCCACGGTAACCTCACAACGTCTATAGGGCCGCCAGTTTGTGGCCCACAAAACATCAATAATACCGCGACGAGACTGCGAGCGCGAACCGCGCGCTGAGAAACGGCGCGTGGGGCCCCGCGAGATGCGCTTATTCGCGCAGTTTGAAGCGGGCGACGAGTTCTTTCACTCGGTGTTCAGCTCGCGCGGCGACACGCCCGATCCTCTCCGCGGCCGCGGCTGTGGAGTCGGGCAGCACTTCCTCATCACGGGCATCTTCACCGAAGCCGCCGCCGAAGCGCCCCTCCGGGTCGGGCATGAGCTCACCCGTCTCAGAGACGTATTCAACCGTCACCTCAGTGTCGAAGCCAGCTGAAAGAAACGGGATGACAAAATCCTCGATCATCTCGAGCGGTTCAGGATTCAACGAGTAGAAGCGGTGCTGGCCTTCCTCCCGCACTGACACGAGCTCGGCCTCACGAAGCACCTTCAGGTGCTTCGACACTGTGGGCTGGCTCATTTCAAGCTGCGACACAATTTCAGAGACACTAATCTCCGAATCCTGCACATGCCGTTCGAGGAGCACCTGCAAAATATCTCGCCTGGTCGCGTCCGCGATGACCCCGAATATGTCTGGCATAGCCACAAGGGTATCTGAGTACAGGCGATCCGCGTTGTAGCATGACCTGTGCGGTGGCTGCAGCCTGCGGCCAACTCGCCTGACCAGGTGCGAACTATGGGAAGAAGGTTGTGTGAGGGCGCGCATGAGGACCCGTCGGGGTTCGGCACCACTGACACAGAAATCATGGCTTCACGCCCTGATTGAATCCTCGCCTGCCCGTTTCGCGCTGCTCGTGTTCACCGGCTTGATCCTGCTCTGGACAGCGTTACTCGCCCTCCCGTTCGCGAGCGCGTCTGGGCAAGTCACCCCGTTGGCCGATGCCCTCTTCACTGCGGTATCCGCGATCTGTGTGACCGGGCTCACCACTGTCAACATGGCGACGCACTGGTCTGTGTTTGGGAATATCGTGATTCTCGCTGGATTCCAGATCGGCGGAATCGGAGTTCTCACGCTCGCCAGCATGCTCGGACTCACGGTCACTCGTCGTCTCGGTTTACGCCAGCGGCTCCTCGCTGCTGCAGATACCAACCCGGCCCGCACCAGCAAGGGCACGAGCGAAAGCCAGGCAGTGGGCCTCGGCGACATTGGTGGCCTGCTTGCGGCCGTTGCCGCCAGTCTTCTCGTTATCGAGGCTGCCCTGACCCTGCTGATCGTTCCCCGGCTCATGATGGAGGGATTCGGTTTCGGTTCCGCGCTGTGGAACGGGTTCTATCTCGCTGCCTCAGCCTTCACGAATACCGGGTTTGTCCCTCTCGAAAGCGGTCTCGAACCCTTCGCGACCGATTTCTACATGCTGACGGTGCTCGCCGTGGGGGTGTTCCTCGGCAGCATCGGGTTTCCGGTGATCTTCGCCATCTACCGCATGGTGGCCGGTCGCGGGTGGAAGCGCAATAAACGCCTCGGCCTGCACGCGAAGCTCACGCTGACCACGACAATCGCATTCGTCTTCCTCGGCTGGCTCGGCATCGGCGCACTCGAGTTCAACAACAGTCAAACGCTCGGCAGTCAGGGCTTCTGGCAGACCATCATGTCGGCCGGCTACACCTCAGTCATGACCCGTTCGGGCGGACTCGGCATCATGGATCCGAACGATATGAACGGGTCAACCCTCCTGGTGATGGACATGCTCATGTTCGTCGGGGGCGGGTCCGCCTCCACCGCTGGCGGCATCAAGGTCACCACAATCGCTGTCCTCTTTCTCGCGGCGTACGCCGAGGCGCGCGGCTACCAAGACATGCAGGCATTCGAGCGGCGGATCCCGACAGAGGTGCTTCGTCTCGCTGTCTCCATCGTGATCTGGGGATCCACCATTGTTGCTGCTGCATCAATCGCAATCCTGCACATGACAAAGCTCCCCCTCGACCTCGTGCTGTTTGAGGTGATCTCAGCATTTGGCACCTGTGGCCTATCCACGGGCGTCTCCGAGGCGCTTCCCGATGCCGGGAAGTACGTGCTCTCCGCCACCATGTGGGCGGGACGTGTCGGAACGGTAACGCTGGCCGCCGCCCTCGCGGCAACCAGCCGCCGCCGCATGTTCCGCTTCCCCGAAGAAAGGCCGATCGTTGGTTGACATCCGCTCTGACGCACCCGTAATCGTGATCGGGCTCGGCCGCTTCGGCGCCGCGACCGCCGGTCAGCTCGACCGACAGGACCGCGAGGTACTCGTGGTCGACACCGATGCCGCCCTCGTGCAGAAATGGTCTGATCGCGTCACCCATGCGGTGCAAGCCGACGCCAAATCGATCGAGGCGCTGCGCCAGATCGGTGCCGCAGACTTCAAGATCGCCGTGGTGGCCACTGGCGCGTCAATCGAGGCGAGCGTGCTCATCGCAGCCAACCTGGTCGATCTGGGAGTGCCGCAGATCTGGGCAAAGGCGATCTCGCAGTCCCACGGCAAAATCCTCGAGCGCATCGGGGTGAACCACGTCATCTACCCCGAGCGGGAGGCTGGCGAGCGCGTCGCCCACTTGCTCAGCGGGAGCATGCTCGATTTCATTCAGTTCGATGACAATTACGTCATCGCCAAGATGTACCCGCCCCGCTCGATCCGCGGATTGTCACTGAAAGCCAGCGGGGTACGCACGCACTACCGCATCACGGTCGTCGGGGTGAAGACGCCAGGACAGCCATTCACGCACGCAACGCAGGATACGGTCATCTCGTCGCACGACCTCATCATCGTGTCGGGCGCCGGGGCTGACGTCGAACGCTTCGCCGCGATCGCGTAGCTCCCTAGCCCTGCGAAATCTCGTGAGATCGCGCAATGGCCGCAGCAAACGCTCGGTCAAAGAGCCCACCCCATTCGCCGCTCTGGAGCACCTCGATCGCACGCTCGGTGGTGCCGTTTGGGCTAGTCACCCTGCGGCGCAACTCCGCGGGTTCGTCAGTGGATCGCGACATCAGATCTGAAGCCCCCATCACGGTGCCCTGCACCAAGACGCGCGCTTCCTCCGGCGAGAACCCCAGCCGTTCGGCCGCAGCGGTGAACTCCTCGACGAAGAGGAACAGATAAGCCGGCCCCGATCCTGACACCGCGCCCAGTGCATCGAGGCGCTCTTCGCCCAACACAATGACCGCTCCCACGGTCTGGAACAGACGCCGCACGGCATCGACAGCTTGTGGGCTTGCCGAAGCGCCCCCGGCCACTCCGGTGACACCTCGACCAACGTTCGCCGGCGTATTTGGCATAGCGCGCACCACTGAGACTCCCGCCGGCAGCAGCGCCTCCATACTTGCGGTCGTGATGCCAGCGGCAACGCTCACCACAATGGCATGGGGTTCGAGGTCGTCGGCGACCTCCCGCAACACGTCGTGCACGAGCCACGGCTTCACCGCGAGGATCACCAGCTGAGCCCCTCGCACAGCCCACCGATTGGCTTCTGCGGTCTCTTCGGCCGCATACGCCACGACGTCGTCGGCCTCTGCGAACGCGGCCGCGCTCGCGGACGAACTCATCGTCACGGTGATGGGGCCACTGGTGTGCTCACCCGGGCCTCGGAGGCCCGCGAGGATCGCCCCACCCATGGATCCGACCCCCAGCATCGCGACGCGCGGGAGTGGCTGGTTATCGTTTTTTTCGCTCATACGGCCCAAGTCTAGGATGGAGGCATTGCGACGAAGGGATTCACCACATGAGCGCGACCGGCGGCAGCAAGGCGATCATCGCGGCATTCCTCGCGAATACGGGCATCGCAATTACGAAGTTCATCGCGTGGATCTTCTCCGGCTCCTCCTCGATGCTCGCGGAGAGCGTGCACTCGGTCGCTGATGCCGCCAACCAGCTCCTCCTCCTCCTCGGCGGCAAGCGCGCGAAGCAGAAAGCCGACAAAGAGCACCCGTTCGGACACGGTCGCGTGCGCTACGTCTACGCATTCGTAGTGGCGATTGTGCTCTTCGCCATGGGCGGCGTGTTCTCGGTGTACGAGGGGATCGCAAAGATTCGTGATCCGCATCCCCTTGAATTCTGGTGGCTCCCACTGTTAGTACTGACCGTTGCCATCGTGCTCGAGAGTTTCTCGTTGCGCACCGCAATTCGAGAAAGCCGTCCACACAAGGGCGGCTCAAGCTGGATGACGTTCATCCGGCGGTCGAAGGCGCCCGAGCTTCCTGTCGTGTTGCTCGAAGACGTCGGCGCTCTGCTCGGCCTTGTCATTGCGTTCTTTGGGGTGGGCCTCACTGTATTGACTGGAAATAGCGTCTTCGATGGTGCCGCGACCATCGCGATTGGCGTGCTCCTCATCCTCCTTGCCGCGGTGATCGGTTGGGAGGTCAAGAGCCTTCTCGTGGGCGAGGGCGCGCACGAGGACGACCTCGCGAAGATTGAGGCCGCCTTGCTCGCCAGCAGCGACATCGACCGCATCATTCACATGAAGACGCTCTACGTTGGCCCCGACGAGTTCATGATCGGGGCAAAAGTTAGCCTCGCCGCCGAGCGCACTATGAAGGAGGTTTCTGTGATCGTGAACCTCGCCGAGCGTCGCGTTCGCGAAGCAGTTCCGGCGGCACGCATCATCTACATTGAGCCAGATGTATGGATCGACCCGCTCGCTGCTCAGCCCACCACGAGTTCGGTGGTCATGCTCTCCAGCGACTAGTTGCTAGCGGCGCTCGACGAAGAAATTGGCGAGTAGCTGCGCGCATTCTTCGGCGCGCACGCCGCCAACAACCTCGGGCACTGGGTGAGGGAGTCGACCGTCACGCAGGAGGTCATACACACTGCCTGCGGCACCCGCCTTTTCGTCCCAAGCGCCGAAGACCACCCGGGGAATGCGTGCCGCGAGAATCACTCCGGCGCACATGACGCAGGGCTCGAGCGTCACCACGAGAGTGCACCCTTCGAGGTAGCGGTCTCCGAGGGCGGCGGTAGCTTCGCGAATCGCCACAATCTCGGCGTGGCCGGTCGGGTCAGAGGACGTATGACGTGCGTTGTGGCCCGAACCCCGAACCAGGCCGTGCCGGTCCACCACGACCGCACCTATCGGCACCTCGCCTGCCGCTGCCGCCAACTGCGCCTGTTCGAGTGCGAGCTCCATGTGCGCCGCCTCAGCGGAGCTCACAGGGATCGAGTTCACAGGGGCCTTCTTCGGTAGGGTTGTGCCATGCGTCTTGTTATCGCGGAGCACCCGCTGGTCACCCACAAGCTTACGGTTCTGCGCGATGCAAAGACCTCTCAGCCCACCTTTCGGATGTTGACCGAAGAACTCATGACGCTTCTCGCCTACGAAGCGACTCGAGAGGTTCGCGTCGAGCCGTGCACCATCAAGACTCCCGTCGCCACAACTTCGGGAGTGCAACTCACCCACCCTCTCCCACTGGTCGTGCCGATCCTCCGTGCCGGCCTCGGCATGTTAGAGGGCATGGTGAAACTCGTGCCTACCGCCGAGGTGGGATTCCTCGGTATGGTGCGCGACGAAGAGACCCTGCAGCCGACGACCTATGCCGAACGGTTGCCGGATTCACTTGCGGGTCGGCAGTGCTTTGTGCTCGATCCCATGCTTGCCACCGGTGGATCACTGGCGGCAGCGATCAGATTCCTCTTTGATCGGGGCGCCGATGACGTTACCGCCATTTGCCTCCTCGGTACGCCTCAAGGCGTCGAGGCCATTCGCGAGGCGGCTGGCGACCGGCAAGTCACCTTGGTGCTCGGCGCACTCGACGAAGGACTCGACGAGAACGCCTACATAGTGCCCGGCCTCGGCGACGCGGGTGATCGCCTCTACGGCACCGCCGACTAGGCTCACTCCCGCATTTGACATTCTCGTCAAGGATTTGGTTAACTATGCGTCATGACTCGCACCAAGACATCCCAGTACGCCCTTGAGGTGAACTTTGGGGTCGCAGGCATGATGTGCCGCGGTGGTGCGATGCGCTGTCGAATGTGCCTCTAGCAAGGATTTCTGCCCGCACCCCTGCCCGCGATTCGCGGAGGTTGGGTGCCCGCTGCGGCTTAAGCCGCGATCCATTGAGTATCAGCTCGAACGAAGCACGCTGAACTCTTCACACCCAAGCGACCGTAGGTCGCACAGCCGCTGTTTTTCGCGGCACACGCTTGAAGGACATCATCATGACGACCCAGACTCTTGCCCAGGCCCGCCCCGACCTCACATCTGATCTCGTACCCGCACCCGCCCGACGCGTGCCCGAGGGCACCGAGGTTCGCGGTTTCGCGGTCTACGTAGGGCTTTCCGACGACAAGATCGCTGACGGCGACCCGAAACTCGGGGCCATTGTTGCCCAGATCAAAGATCTCGTCGCGCAGCTGTCGCCCTCTGCGGAAACCTATGCTGCGGTCGCGCTTGCACCCGAGGGCGTCGGCGGTCGCGACGTCGACGTGGTGCGGCTCGCCCTTGGCGACCCTGCCGCGATCGCACGCCAGAAACAGACGGCCAAGGAAAACCAGGACCGTGCGGCCAGCGGAGTCACTATAGATCTGTCGCGCAAGCGCGTATTGCTCGACAACGTGGTAGCACCGCTGACCTTCCGCGAGTTCGAGCTCCTGCAGTACTTCGTGTTGCGCGAGGGCCGAACCGTCAGCCGCGAGGAGATCATCACCACCCTCTGGTCGGACGCGGCAGAAAGCGAAATTCCGAGCGAGCGCACCATCGACGTACATGTGCGACGCCTTCGCGTGAAGCTCGCCCAGTACCAAGACATCGTTCGCACGGTGCGCGGAATTGGGTACCGCTTTGACCGCCACGCCGATGTTTCGATCTTGCAGGGTGCAACTCACAGCCCCGACCTTTTCTAAAGGCGAGGCAGCCCTGCGTGTCGCCACACTTGTAGATACCCTCCCATCGCTCTACCGCGGCGCGCGGTTCTTGCGGTAGCTTGTGTACTACGTACATGTCACATTGAGGAGACTTCAATGACTACGCTGCCCCCCGAAGAAAACAACGGCCAGGCCGCCGATCAGCACGCCGCCGGCGAAGCTGCCGCGCAGCCCACTCCCGCTCAGCCTGAGGCTGCCGCACCTGAGCAGCCCGCGGCGCCGGTGCCGCCGCCCGCGGCCCCCCAGTACCAGGCTCCTCCGGCTGGCGCCTACCAGCAGCCGCAGCAGCCCCAGCAGGGCTACCAGCAGCCGCAGCAACCGCAACAGGGCTACCAACAGCCACAGGCAGCCGACCCGGTCAGCTCCATCACGCTGAACTACTGGTTATCGGTGTTCTTCACGTGGCTTCCCGCCCTCATCTTCTGGATCATCGAGAAAGACAAGGGCAACCAGCGGGCCATGGAATTCCACGTGGCCAACCTCAACTTCTCGCTCGTACGCACCGGAGTGGTGATTGCCGGCTGGATTATCGGCATGGTCCCCTACATCGGGTGGATCCTGGGCCTCCTCATCTGGGTCGCCTCGGTCGTGCTCTTCGTCTTCCACATCATGGCGGCAGCGAAGGCACCCGATGCTTACCGTAAGGGCGGTCACCCGGAGTTCGTATTCAATCTGCCGATTATCAAGTAATCAGTGGATCAGAAGGTCCCGGTCAGCAGTCGCCGACCGGGACCTTCTCGTTTCCTGAACGCTGCGTCGTTGCTTCCAGCCCCGGGGAACGTGGCAAACCCCTGGGCAGTAAGCGCTACTGCGCTGAGAGTCACCGCCGTTAGTCACCGGATTGCTCGGCGGCACGGCCACTGCCTGCTGCCCTCCTCGCACGCCAGGCTTTCCACCAGATCCAGAACCTGGAGAGTTGCATCCGCAACCAGCTCGTGAAGCGCCTCGCCCAGTGAAACTCTGAGCCGAGGATTGTGAGCCCGACAAACACAATCAACCAACCAGGGCCTGGCAGGGGAACCAGGATGAGCCCGATGACGATCACCGAAGCCCCGATGAGCGTGATGAGCACGCGATAGACGACGTTGAGCCAGGGCTTCTCACGGATCCGCCCCCGCCATTTCGCCATGAAGCGACCGATGGGTCGACCGATGCGGTTTGCCCGCTCGTAGTCATCCGCTGTCGGGTCGCTCATGATTCGATGCTACGTGTTCTCGCTGAAGACTCGCAGGATGTCGGCCATCAGTGCAGACGTTGCGCTGAAATGTGAAGAACCCCTGCCTCGGCAGGGGTTCTTCACATGCGCACAATGGCGGAGACGGGGGGATTTGAACCCTGCCAGCGCAAAGTCGACGACTCTGCAAATCTTTTAGATCCGCGCAATTTCAACGGTGTTGATAGCAAAGAGCTGGGGTAGACATCGAGGAATACTCTGCAATTGTTGTCACCGTGTTGTCACGGGAGTAGTAACGGGCTCGGGTATCTCCCACCGTTTGAGGTCGAGGTCTAAGTAATCTACGAATGGCCACTCGCCCTAGCTTGACGCTCAACATGACGATAGGTTTCCAGACTGTAGATGAGATCAAGCTGTCACCGACGAATGCAGCAGACTCGTCTATCAATCGGCGGTTCGGACCTCCGATTGAGCTACCGTTTATCGGCGCAGACCCTGAGGCGCGTGACGCCTGGATCCTCGGCTCCCCGCACATACCCGCCGGGAGTGCGCGCAACCTCGCGCAGATAGGCGATGGCTTCGTCGGTAACAATCTCGCCGGGCACCAGATTAGGGATCCCCGGAGGGTAGGCGGCGAGCATTGAGGCCGACACTCGACCCACAGCCTCACCCGCGGGCACCGTCTCATGTTGCGAGAGATAGGCTTGCCTCGGTGTCAGCAACGCCTCGCCGTGCGTAGGCAGACCTGGCAATGGCTCAGCACCAAGGTTAACTCCCCCAGCATCGGCCTCACTGGCAGTCGCCTCGACGCGCTCTATCGCGTCGATCAGCGCGACCGGTTCAGGACTCGAGAAAGCTCCAATCAGGGCGACGATGGTCGTCGGGGTTGCAATCTCCAAGAAGGTTGCATTCGATCCCTCGCTTAGCTCGTGTTTCAGACGCATGCCGCTCATCCCCGTGTGACGCACATCGATAGATACGTGGAGGGGGTCAATCCCGGCGGCGTCTCGCCCTTCGGCGAAGTCGTCCTCGGCGAGGCGCAATAACGGATGCTCCCGAATGAGGCGCCTGAGCTCGGCAGCGGCGTTGAGCGCCTCTCCAATTCGATCCCTTCCAGTGGCCAGCTCGCTTCGTGCAATGTCGAGCGAGGCCAGGAGCAACGAGTTCAGACTGGTCGACTCTGTGAGCAGGTAAGCGGAGTTGAGCGCAGACTCGAGGGCTTCGGTCACGCCGTCCGCGCTGCCGCGCGTTCCTTCCGACAGATGAAGCATCGCCGTCTGCGTCAAGCTTCCGCCGAGCTTGTGGATGCTGCTGAGGACGATGTCGGCGCCGAGGCGCGTGGGGCACTCGGGGACGCCTGGGTGGAAACCGAAATGGGCCCCCCACGATCCGTCGACGACGAGCACCGCTCCGTGAGCTCGGCAGACTTTGGAGATGGCAGGCAGGTCGGCAACCACACCGAAGTAACTCGGGCTTACCACGATCACGCCCGCGATGGGTCGGCCCTGATCCATAGCTTCGACGAGAGCGTGCTCGACCTCGTCGGCCGTGACCCCCTGTGCAGTGTGATGCGTGGCGTCTATCAGGGGCATCGCGTAGACAGGCTCAAGGCCTGACATGACCAGCCCGTCGTAAACGCTTGAGTGCGAGCTACGCTGCACGAGCACCCTGTCGCCAAGGGTGGCGAGCGCCATCAGCGCCATCCGGTTGCCCTGTGAGGCACCGTTTGTGAGGAACCAGGTGGTGCGCGCGCTCCAGGCTTCCGCCGCGAGCCGCCTCGACTCGCCGTAAGCGTGATTCT
Source organism: Leucobacter shiyiweii (assembly GCF_052446065.1). GTDB lineage: Bacteria > Actinomycetota > Actinomycetes > Actinomycetales > Microbacteriaceae > Leucobacter. Next base: position 2,172,125 of record NZ_CM127080.1, read on the forward strand.
CGCCGATGTCGATGCCGGAGATCAGCTGCGGGATGTCGAGGGAGAGTGCTCGATCGCCCAGGAACCGCGCGAGCTTCGATCCGCCACCGTACTGGTTCGCGGCGTGGCCGGGGATCATGAAACGGTGGCGGATTCGATCCCGGTGCCGCGCTAGCGCATCTGCATAGGGTGTGCGGCTCTGATCCTGCAGGGTCATTTCCGCCTCACTTGGAGATCGCGTCCCGCGCGACGTAATAGAGGCCGGCGACCGGGACGAACCAGGGCCAACCGAGATGCCCGGGGATCGGCGGGTTCGGGAGATCCTGCCACGGGTTGTCGGTGTTGCCCGTGATGTTGCCGGCGAGCACCTTACCCATGTAGGTCGCCATCTGGACGCCGTGACCGCTATACCCTTCCGAAAACCACCAGCCGTCGTGGGTGCCTGAGTGAACCATGCGGTCCATGCTGATGTCGACGAGGCCGCCCCAGCCGTACTCGACCCGCGCGCCTCCGAGCTGTGGGAAGAGCCCGATCATCTGCTGCTGCAGGATCTCGGCACTCTTGCGATCGTAGGCGATGTCTTTGCTCATGAAGCGCGCCCGGCCGCCGAAAGCGAGACGGTCGTCTTCGGTGAGGCGGAAGTAGTTGAGCAACTCCTTGCTGTCCGAGCAGACGCGGCGGTTGGGCAGCAGGGCGTTTGCGACATCCGCTCCGAGTTGCTCGGTGACGATCACGAAGCTACCGACAGGAGCGATTCTTCGCTGCAGCCACCCGAACGGCCGTCGGGAGTGGGCGCCAGTCGCGACGACCAGCTGATCCGCGACGATCGTGCCGCGATCGGTGCGCACCGCATGGCCCGCTCCCTGCTGCTCGATGCCTTCAACCCTTACGCCTTCGAGGATGACGCCACCGCGCCTCTCGATACCCCGCGCGAGGGTCTGCAGGAATTTAACGGGGTGCAAGCTCGCGCCCGCTGGATCGATCATGCCGCCGAAGTACGCCGACGATCCGATCTCCTCTGCGATGCCCTCCCGATCCAGGAAGCGGGCTTCGTAGGGGGTAAGCGCCCCGATCAACTCCGCCTCTCGTTGGTAATGATCCAGGTGACCGCGGCGCGCGGCGAGGTTCATCAGGCCTGCGCGGCGGAACTCGGTATCGGCACCCTCGGCCTCCGAGATTATCTCAAGGAGATCGATCGCATCATTGTAGAACTGTCGCAGCTGGGCAGCGCGTTGCTCGCCGAACCTCTTCACCGCGGCCTGCAATGAGATCGAGAGTCCCGTCGTCGCCATGCCGCCGTTGCGCCCTGACGCACCCCAGCCGACGTGGTGTGCTTCCAGCACCACTGGACGCACGCCCGCAAGCGCGAGGTGGTAGGCGGTCGAGAGTCCGGTAAGTCCGGCGCCGACCACCAACGCCTCCACAGCGCCGGGCAATGATAGCTCCGTTCGCTCGGAATCGGCCTGCGCGAAGGAATGAGAGGCCGTGTCGAGCCAGTATGAGATCTGCTTCATGTTCGCTTTCGTCGGTGAGAAGGCGTTGAGTTCGGGAACCCACAGTGAGTCAGGTGCGGAACTGATCGTGGCGGTCATCGTAGGACAGAACCACTGCGTTATCCGGGGCCCAGACGGCCAGAGCCTCTTCTCCCGGCTGGAGTGTTCGGGTGGCCCCGTCAACCTTCGCCATGCCGATCGACCCGTCAGGTAGGCGGAACTCGTAGCGCCAGGCCTCGCCGAGATAGGTCGCGGTCAGAAGCGATACCGGCAGTGCGCAGTTCGCATCCGGAGTCGGGGCGTCCGCTGGAATCAGCTTGATGTTCTCGGGGCGGATGAGCACTGCGCCCTCCTCGCCGGTGAGCGAGCCCCTGCCTGCCACACGACGTCCGTAGGCGAGTGCCTCTGTCAGGCCGCCGGCTACCGGCTGCGCGTCGCTCGCTCGGACCAACGTGGAGTCTCCCACGAAGGTGCCGACGAACAGGGTGCTCGGGCTCTCGTATAGCTCCTGAGGAGTGCCGAGCTGCTCGATCCGCCCGTCGTTGAATACTGCGATGCGGTCGGAGAGCGACAGCGCCTCCTCCTGGTCGTGTGTCACGTAGAGGAATGTGGATCTCACCTCGCGGTGGATCCGCTTAATCTCGCCCTGCAGCCAGTCGCGCAGCTTCTTGTCAAGCGCACCGAGTGGCTCGTCCATCAGTAACACTGCTGGGTTGTAGACAAGAGCTCGGGCTAGGGCGACGCGCTGCTGTTGCCCGCCGCTCAGCTCCTGTGGATACCGTTCTGCGTACTCGCGCATGTATACCATGTCGAGGGCATCATCGATTTGGCTCGCGATGCGGGCCTTCGGCACCTGCCTTCGCTCCAGGGGGAAGGCAATGTTACCTCGGACAGTGCGATGCGGGAACAGCGCGTAGTTCTGGAACACCATGCCGATGTCGCGCTTGTGTGGCGGTATAGCCGAGACCGAACGATCGTGGATCTCGATGTCGCCGCTCGTCACGTCTGTGAATCCGGCGATCATGCTCAACGTGGTCGTCTTGCCGGAGCCGCTAGGACCCAAGAAGGTGACGAACTCTCCGCGCTCAATGTCTATGCTGATGTCGTCGACGACCGTCTTGGCCCCGTACCGCTTGGTCAAGTTTGCTATGCGGACACCCGGTTCGGCGTTCGTTTCTGAATTCACTATTTTTCCTTCATTCTGCATGGTTCGACCCACCCACGGCACTGCCGTTCATCGGCGGTTCACCGGCCGGCGCCCGCGTCGGCCCGCGAATTGAGCAAGCATCATGATGGTGATGGAGGCGAGCATCACCATCACCGAGACCGCGGCCACAGTCGGATCGGTGTCCTTGGTCACCGAGCGAAAGATCTTCACCGGCAGTGTCTGCAAGTAGGGGGTCTGTATGAACAGGGAGAGGATTACCTCGTCAAAAGAGGTGACGAATGCTAAGAGCGCTCCGCTGATAACGCCCGGCGCAATCAGTGGCAGCGTCACGTATCTGAAAGTCTCCCAACGGTTTGCGCCGAGCGTCGCCGCCGCGTCAGCCATCCGTTCGTCGACTCCTCGTAGGCTCGCGAGCACGTTGGTCATCACTAGAGGCAGCGAGACAACCGTGTGGGCGAGCACGAATCCAAACAAGGTGCCAAGCAGGCCAGTAGAGAGGAAGATCGCGTAGAGCCCGATGGCGATTACGATGCCGGGCACGAGGAGAGGCAGCATGAAGAACTGTTCTGCCGTCGCAGCGAGCTTCGGCCGGAGTTTCAGGATCGCAAGGGATGCGGCGACGCCAGCCGATCCCGCAACCACGGCAGTGAGCAGCGCAACCCGGATGGAAGCCCAGAAGGCTTTCAACCAGCCGGTATCGGTGAAGAAGTTCTCGTACCATTGCAACGACCAGCCCTGCGGCGGGAAGTTAAATGACGCACGATCAGTGAACGAGATCGGCACGATCACAAGGGTCGGTGCAACGAGCCACACCACAACGATCACCGCGAACGCACCGAGGAAGATCCGGAGTTTCATGAGTTCCTCCTTCGTCCACGGTTGTTAATCCTTGAGGAGACGAATGCAAGGAAAGCCAGGAAAAGCATGGCGATCAGAAGCAGTGCGATACCCATCGCTGATCCTCTGCCCCAATCCAGGAATGCCGAGAACTGCTGGTAGATAAGTGCCGATAGCATGGTGGTCTGCGGCGAGCCAAGCAGGGCAGGCACGATGTAAAATCCGAGGCCGAGAATGAATACGGTAGTGGCTCCCGCGACGACACCGGGCAGTGACAGCGGCAGGTAGACCTTGAAGAAAGCAGCGACCGGCGAGGCTCCGAGGCTCCGAGCCGCCGGGACGAGCCTACGATCGATGTTCAGCATCGATGAGTAGAGCGGTAAGACCATGAACGGCAGCAACACTTGGAGCATGCCGAGACCCACTCCGAACGTGGTGCGGATGAGCGACTGCCTACCGATGCCAACGAACTCGAGCACGTCGTTGATGGGTCCGGAGTCCTGCAGCAGAACCATCCATGCGAGTGTGCGGACGAGGATGCTGGTCCACAGAGGCATGAGTACTGCGATCATGAGCAGCTTCTGGACAGTTCCGCCTACCACCGTCATGAAGTAGGCGTAAGGGTAGGCGATCAGGATGCACCCGAGGGTAACAATAGTCGAGACCAGAAAGGTACGGATCAGCACCGTCAGGAACGACTCGCTCGAGAGAAGCCATTCATAGTTCTGCAGTCCGATCACTGGGTCGCTGGCACTCCTCCACGCGACGACGATAATCGGCACAATGAAGAACAACGTCACAATGAGCAACGCCGGGAGCAACAACAACGGGGTGGCCCGGCGCATCGCCGAGCCACCTGCTGCTGACTGTCGCTTCGTCATGCGAACTTCCAGTCATTCACTGTTCAGGAGCCCGAGGCCCAGGCGATCCAGGCCTCCTCAAGCGCGGAGTAGTTCTCGGTCCAGAACTGCATGTCGATCGTTTTTCCCGTGTCAAGATGGTTGTTGATGAACCACTGCTCAGCGGTCTCCGACAGCTCCGGCTTGGAGTTCACGTTCACCGGCGCGAACGAAGTGAGCTCACTCGCCTTAGTCTGCTGCTGCTCGCCGAGGAAGAAGTTCAGCGCAGCGAAGGAAGCCTCCGGATCCTGAACGCCCTTTGGCACAGTGAGAGCGTCCACCCCGAGGATCCACTCGCCCCACATCGGCGCCACGGGTGCGCCGGCGTCGGTAGCACCGAAGCCGCGCGAGCTCCAAACGAGACTCATGACAACCTCGCCCGACTCGAGTTGCTGCTGCGACTCTGCACCGGTTGTCCAGGTAATGAGGTCGGAGCCGAGTGACTTGTACTTATCAATTGCGTAGGCAATGTCGTCGACCGAGCGGGCGTCGCCACCCTTACCGTCACCAAGGAGAGCGAATTCAAGCACCTGCGGCTCGACATAGGTGCTCAGACCTATGGCTCGTTTGCCGGGGAACTTCTCTGTGTCGAAGAAGTCCGAAGCAGTGTTGGGCGGGTTGTCCCCGAAAACTTCGGTGTTGTAAGCCACGATAAACCCGTAGCTAATGGTCGGCACCATGCAGTCATTCGTGATCGTGCCCTCGGGCACGCTCGAGATGTCGATCATCGAGTAGTCAAGCTCCTCGTACAACTCGCCGCAGTACTGGCCTGCGTCGAGAACTGTGGTATTCGCAATGTCCCACGTGACATTGCCCGACTCGACCATAGCCTTGAGTTTGGCCGCTTCGAACGAGTCTTGGATGACCTCGGCGCCCGACTCCTCAGCGAACGGGTCCCAAATCGCCTCGGTGCGGCCTTCCTGAGAGACGCCTCCCGAGTCGGCGACAGCGAGCGTCACCCCGTCGAGAATGCCAGGCACGACCTCACCTGCGACCGGCGTACCGAAATCTCTATCGGACGCAGCTTCTTGTCCGCCGCCTCCTGAACATCCAACAAGCGTCAACGCCAGACCGGCGACTGTTACCCCCACTGCCATTTTCTTCATCGCAACTCCCTTGTTCGATTAAAACCTCGCTTCGGAGGCTTGGCGACACTATTACTATACACTTTGTGCAGTCAATCACGAGATCGTTACCTCACTGTTAGATTGGCTGAAATCACGTGGCTGATTGGAATCTGAGATTTATGACCACCAAACAACAACCGTTGACATCGAGGGAAAACATCACCTGTTCTACTGAATCATCGTGATATCGTTCTATATAGAAATACAACATGTTTAAGTATATTGCACGCCGACAGAGCCTTCGAGACAACACGGCACTGAAACCGCGAGCCGTCGGCGCAGCAGTCGATGACCATTTTTTCGGGAGCATGACAATGGAAGCCAAAGACGACCTCGGTCGCCGCGTCAGCGAACGCCGCAAGCTACACAGTATGAGCCTGCGGGCGCTCGCGGCCCAGTCAGGATTAAGCCCCAGCTTCCTGAGCCAGCTGGAACGTGGTCGCACCGACGCGAGCATCTCTTCGCTACATAAAATTGCGAGCGCTCTTTCTACTTCCGTGTCCGAGCTGCTCGATCCGAACCCGAAGAACACCCGCGGCGTGCAGCGGGCCGAGGGCCAGCCGTCCACTCAGATCTCCGACGGCTCCTCAAAGTTCTTCATCTCCCCGCCGCTGATGAAGAACGTCGAGATCTACATCGGCCGTTTCGCGGTAGGCGGCGCGAGTGGCGAGAAGCCCCACGCGCATGACGCATCCCAGGAGTTCCTGATCGTGCTCAGCGGCAGGGTTCTGCTCGAGCTCGGCGACGAGTCGTACACCCTAGACAAACACGACAGCATCGAGTACCCGAGCTCAGTACCACACCGCGTGCAGAACATCGGCAGCGCCGACGCCGAAGTGATGTGGGTGCAGAGCCCGCCCTCGCCGAGCTTCCCACCCGTCCAGAGTGCTCCTACGCCCTCTGCTTGACCTTACTCACTCCACAACAGACGCAGAAACGAGCGAGAACCTATGAAGTATCAGGTTACCAATCCTTCCACCGGCGAAGTCGTCGAGACGTTCGAAACCGCGAGCGATGCGGAGGTGGAGTCGGCCATCTCGAGAGCCGATACCCGCTACCGAGAGTTCGGGGATTGGCAGAGACGCGCAGAACGGGCAGAGCTCGTTGGCCGGGTCGCGGACCTGCATTTGGAGCGGGTCGACGAGCTGGCGCAGATCATATCTGAGGAAATGGGCAAGCCGATCGGGCAGGCGCGCGGCGAGGTCGAGTTTAGCGCCCTCATCTACCGCTACTACGCCGACAACGGGGTCGGGTTCCTCGCCGACGAGGAGCTCCCCAACCCGGACGGCGGTCGCGCGTTCGTCCGCAGGCACGGTCTCGGAGTCATCCTTGGGATCATGCCCTGGAACTTCCCCTACTACCAGGTCGCGCGCTTCGCGGGTCCGAACCTCATCGCGGGCAATACCATCCTACTCAAGCACGCGGAACAGTGTCCGCGGTCGGCGTCGGCAATCGCACGCATCTTCGCCGACGCCGGCTTCCCCGAGGGTGCCTACACCGACATCCGGGCGACGCACGAGCAGATCGCCGTCGTCATCGCCGATCCCCGGGTTCAGGGAGTCTCCCTCACCGGCTCCGAGCGTGCCGGTGCCGCAGTGGCCGAGCTCGCGGGGCGCCACCTGAAGAAGGTCGTGCTGGAGCTCGGCGGATCAGATGCTTTCCTGGTTCTCGACACCAACGACATAGACTCGGCTGTCGAAATGGCGGTAAGCGGTCGGCTCGAGAATAGCGGCCAGGCCTGCAACGGCTCGAAGAGGATCGTCGTGCTCGACGAGTACTACGACGAGTTCTCCGAGAAGTTCATCGCGACGATGGGCAATCTCACCATGGGAAGCGCCGAACGCATGGGGATCGATCTCGGTCCGCTCTCGTCCGCCCAGGCTGCGGCAACGCTCACCGCCCAGGTCTCGAAGGCAATCGACGCCGGCGCTGAACTGCATGTGGGCGCCGTGAGCGCGGACGGCTGCTTCTTCCCCCCGACCGTGCTGAGCGGCGTAACCCCGGAGATGGACCTCTACAGAGAGGAGCTCTTCGGGCCGGTCGCCGTACTCTACCGGGTCTCGTCTGATGAGGAGGCGATCGAGCTCGCGAACAGCTCGGCCTACGGCCTGGGCTCCGTGGTCGTCTGCCAGGATCCCGAACGCGCGGAGCGCATCGGCGACCGTCTCGAGGTCGGCATGGTCTTCATCAATGGCGTCGGACTCGATGGGCCGAATTTGCCATTCGGCGGAATTAAGCGCAGCGGATTCGGACGGGAACTCGGGCGCTACGGAGTCGAGGAGTTCCTCAACAAGAAGCTCTACGTCCACGGGTGCTAGCGGACACGCGTTCGCGGGATGCAGTCGGAGAAGGAACCCTAGGTAACGACGAGCGCCTCTCCGACTGAACCGGAATGCTAGCTCCGGTTTGGGTCTGCTGTCGGTTTGGTTGAGTCCAAGTCTGCATAGCTTTCCGGGGCTGTGCTGGAAGGATGATGATCATGCCGATCAAGTACAGCGAGGAATTCAAGCGTGACGCTGTCGCGCTCGTGGACTCCGGTATCTCCCAGAAAACCGTGTGTAAAGACCTCGGGATCTCGAAGTCCGCGCTCGGCGCGTGGATCCAAGATTCCAGGTTCAAAACCTATGGAATGACCCCGTCGAAGGACCCTGATGAGCAGCGCGAGATGCGGGCCGCGTTGAAGCGGATCCGCGAGCTCGAGATGGAGAACGAAGTGCTTAGGCGTGCGGCAGCATATTTGTCACAGGTACACATCACGCCCCCAAAATAGGGCGGATTCAATTGGTCGTCGCAACACCTTGAACGCGGAGGTGTGGAATGGCGCGAAGACAGCAGGACGCGGATCGAGCGGTCCGGCAGAAGCTCAGATCCCCGGGGCACCCGAAGTATCAACGACCGGTCGAGGCTGGGTTCTGGTTGCTCATCGCGCAAGGGCTCCTCGCGGAGGAAGCTGCCGAGCAGATCGGGGTTGCGCCTGCGGTGACGACGCGGTGGTTCCGGAATGCTGGGGGAATGCCGCCATTCAACCTGAACCATCAGCCCTCGGGTCGCTACCTATCGTTTACGGAGCGTGAAGAGATCGCGTTGCTGCGTGTGCAGGGCAAAGGGGTGCGCGAGATCGCGCGGGCGATTGGGCGTGATCCCGGCACGATCTCTCGTGAGTTGCGAAGGAATACTGCGACACGGAGTACGAATCGGGGGTATCGTGCATCAGTCGCGCAATGGAAAGCCGACATGGCTGCGAAGCGTCCGAAGGTCGCGAAGCTGGTGGCGAACCCGAGGCTGCGGGAGTATGTGCAGGACCGGTTAAGCGGGGAGATCACGCATCCCGATGGGGTGACGGTCGCTGGACCGGTGTCTCCGCGGTTCACTGGACGCAACAAACCGCACCGCAAGGACCGGGCATGGGTATGGGCATGGAGTCCTGAGCAGATTGCGAATCGGATCAGGGTCGAGTTCCCCGATGATGAGAGTATGCGCATCAGTCACGAAGCGATCTACCAGGCCCTCTACATCGAGGGAAGGGGTGCGTTGAAGCGAGAACTGGTGTGGTGTTTACGAACAGGGCGAGCGCTTCGGGCGCCGCGGGAGCGGTCGCGTCGGAAGACTTGGGCGCATGTCACCCTGGAAACACTGATCAGCGAGCGGCCAGCTGAGGCCGCGGATCGTGCGGTGCCGGGGCATTGGGAGGGTGACTTGCTCATCGGTTTGGAGCGTTCTGCGATTGGCACTGTGGTTGAACGGACGACGAGATACACCAAACTGGTGCATCTGCCGCGCGAGGAAGGGTACCGGCATAAGGAGACGCCGAAGAATGGGCCAGCGTTGGCTGGGTATGGTGCAATCACGATGAAGAACGCGCTCGCGAACACGATGTCGACGTTCCCGGAAGAGCTCGTGAGGTCGTTGACGTGGGATCGTGGGAAAGAGATGTCGGCGCATGCGCAGTTCCGGGTCGAAACCGGGATCCCGGTGTTCTTCGCCGACCCGCAATCGCCATGGCAGCGGGGCACGAACGAGAACACGAACGGGCTGCTCCGGCAGTATTTCCCAAAGGGCACTGACCTCTCACGATGGGGTGCTGATGATCTTGAGGCGGTTGCTCATGCGTTGAACTCGAGGCCTCGGAAATCTCTTGGGTGGAAGACTCCGGCGGAGGCATTCAATGAGCAGCTACTCTTGGTTCAACAAGCCGGTGTTGCATCGACCGGTTGAATCTGGTCAATTTCGAAGCCGGAAGTTCCAGAAGGCGCTGAAGCGATACAAGCTCAAAGGGTCGATGGGAAGAGTGGGGGCGTGCGGAGATAACGCTGCGATGGAGAGCTTTTTCTCGCTGCTGCAGAAGAACGTGCTCGACCGGGGCTCGTGGCGGACCCGGCAGGAGCTGCGCCTCGCGATCGTGTCATGGATCGAGGGGAAGTATCACCGCAAACGTCGGCAGCGCCGGCTCGGGAAGCTGACACCGGTCGAGTTCGAGGCCATAATGATGGATGCCGTCACTCTGGCGGCATAAACCCCGGACTCAACCAAAGCCTCAGCAGACCCAGTTCGTGAACGCCTACAACCATCACCACCGGCATACCGGGATCGGCATGCATACGCCCGCCAACGTGAACTACGGGCTTGCAGACGCGGTCGATCGCGACCGAGATGCCGCGCTCGACCAGGCGCGCCGTGCACACCCGGAACGATTCGGAACACGCGCGAACGCCCGCCCCAAGATCCTCGACCGAGAACCGGTCTCGTGGATCAACCAGCCATCAGCCGACGAGATCCAACTCGCCGCCTAACACCCACCGGCCTCATCCGCCTTGACAAATTCCGAAGAGAGACCGTTACACCACTCCACGGGACTTGACCGCCGCATCCTCGAGCTACGGATACCCAGGGGTGGCGTCTGATTGAGAATGCGATGAGACGGGCGGCGGATTGAAAAGGCAAAGATGATAGGAAACCACTTGGCTGCTATCGCCCTCTGTGCCCGCAACTTCGAACAGATGTTCGTTATCGACAAAAGTAGCTACGCAAAATATGCGCTGTCCGGAATGTTCGTGATAAACATGTACCCCGGCGAGTGAGTCAAGGCGAAGGGAGGTTTTGAGGCCACGATCGCGGCCTGCGGGGTCACACCGCACGCCCAGAACACCGGCACTTCGCCTTCCTCAAGGTGAGGCGCATCTCCGAAATCAGGTTGAAAGAGGTCACGAATACCGAGACCCTCAGGGTCGCCGATCTGCACCGGAGCACCATGCACCGCGGGGTAGCGCCCGGAGATCTGCACTGCGTCAGCGACCCGATCCGCGGGAATCGGCCGCATGGAAACGACTAAGTCACCCTTCAGGCGCCCGGCAGGCTCGCAGGCGCGATTGGTGCGGTACATTGGCACGTTGCGGCCAAGGGTTTGATGGCGAATCTCGATGCCGGCATCTACGAGCCCCGCTTCGAATGTGAAACTGCAGCCGATCAGAAACGAGACCAGGTCTGGGTGCTCTTCCCAAGCAGATGAGGCGTCAGCGATTTCTTCCGTGAGCATGCCATCCCTCCACACCCGGTAAGCAGGGATGTCGGTACGAAGATCGGAACCCGGAGCAAGCTTTGACTCAGTGCCTCCGGCCTCAAGCACCTCAAGCACCGGGCAGGGCTTCGGGTTCCGCTGTGCGTACAGCAGCACGTCGTAAGCCCAATCAGCTGGCACCGAGATCAGGTTCGCCTGCACAAGGCCGTGCGCGATTCCACTCGTCGGCGCAACTTGGCCGGCCCGGTATAAGGCCCGAGCAGCCCTGGCTTCTGCGAGCTGCTCAGCAGTCGCTGTGATCTTCGACATGGGGTCTCCTTCTACGTTTTTCGTCTCTGATGGTTCGAGCGGTATCTCTACGCGCCCACCGAGCCAATCACATCGTTTGCGCCAACGACGCTGCTTACTGCAGCGTTCTGGACAAGACGGCCAGCACGGGGCGCTTTGACGGGAACTTCCATCTTCATCGCCTCGAGAACTGCCACGGTCTCTCCCACGCGCACTTCATCTCCGTCATCAATCTTCCACGAGCTCAACGTTCCGGCGAATGGGGCAATAAGCGCTCCTGGATCCGCTGGCCCTGTCGCTTGCACGTCCTCCATATCGACGGCGGCGGCAACTGACCCCGCAGCCAAGCGTGACAGGAGAGATTCGGGAAGCCCGAGTTCGACGAGACGCCCATCAATCTCAATCGGCATGCGGGCAAGCCGGGATTCTCCGGGCGCCGGGACTGCGGTGGCGGGTTCAAACGTCGCTGTGCACTCTTCCTCGATCCAACGAGTATGAATTGCAAAACTTCCGTTAGCTGCCGTAAACGCAGGATTGCTAACGACGTGGCGGTAGAAGGGAAGCACCGTGGCAATGCCCTCGATCTGGAACTCCTCAAGAGCACGCCTCGACCTTGCAAGCGCCTGCTCCCGGTCAGCACCCCAGACGATGAGTTTTGCGAGCATTGAATCAAAGCTTCCGGGCACCGCGTAGCCAGCGTAGACGCCCGCGTCCAAGCGCACTCCCTGCCCGCCGGGTGCGTCGAAGCGCTGAATCATGCCGGGGGTCGGCAAGAATCCGAGGCCCGGATCCTCCGCGTTGATTCGGAACTCGATCGCGTGCCCGAACGTCGGAATGGCGTCTGGCACGGACATGGGCTCGCCCGCGGCAATGCGGAACTGCTCCTGCACGAGGTCGACGCCTGTCACCTGCTCCGTGACAGGATGCTCGACCTGGAGCCTGGTGTTCACTTCGAGAAAGGATAGGGTGCCGTCTTCTCCGAGCAGGAACTCCACCGTGCCTGCTCCGACGTACCCTGCCGCGGCGCACACATCAGCCGCGGACTGGTGAATGCGGGCGCGAAGCTCGTCATTCAGGAACGGTGCGGGTGCTTCTTCGACCAGCTTCTGGTTGCGTCGTTGCAGCGAGCAGTCGCGGGTCCCAATCACGGCAACACGACCGTGTTTGTCACCGAGCACCTGAGCTTCAATATGTCGCGGTCGATCGAGGAACCGCTCGACCAGGCAATCTCCCCGCCCGAACGCCGTGACAGCTTCGCGAACCGCCGACTCGTAGGCGTCTCGAATCTCTGCATGGTCACGGACCACACGCATGCCGCGCCCGCCCCCGCCGAAGACCGCTTTGATCGCTATCGGAAGCCCAAACTTATTGGCAAAGTCGAGCACCTCTTCGACGTCTTTCACCGCGCCTTTGGTACCCGGCACGAGCGGCGCACCAACTTCGGAAGCAAGGATCCTGGCCCTCGCTTTGTCGCCAAGCATCTCAATCGTTTCAGGGTTCGGGCCGATCCATGTCAAACCCGCGGCGATGACGGCGCTGGCAAAGTCGGCACGTTCCGATAGAAACCCATAGCCGGGGTGAACCGAATCTGCACCCGCACGATCCGCGGCAGCGAGGAGTTTCTCGATGCTCAAATAGCTATCAGCGGGCGTTCGCCCATGAAGGGCGTATGCCTCGTCGGCGAGACGCACGTGCAGCGCGTCCGCGTCATCATCGGCGTAAACCGCGACGCTCGCGATCTCTGCTTCCTTGGCTGCACGAATAATACGCACCGCTATCTCGCCCCGGTTGGCGATGAGGATCTTCTTGAGACTCACGACAGTTCTCCTTCGTGACTAGAACAAACAGAATTCTCGTCAGAAGCGAGAACATACGGGATGAAACGGACGAAGGCGCCCGGCGGAAGCTGTGCAGCCATGTCGAGGTCTTCCTCGCACACCACACCAATTACGGGATACCCACCCGTCAGCGGGCGGTCGACTAGAAACAAGACCGGCTGACCGTCGGACGGCACTTGGATGGCGCCATTCGCCAAGCCTTCGCTTGGGAGTTCACGCCCTGCATACTCCTCGGCTCGAGCTATCGGCTCCCCCGAAAGCCTGACGCCCACGCGATCGCTACGCGGGGACACTTCCCAACGACTCTGCCAGAAGTGATGAAGGCCCTCTTCGCTGAACCATGAATCGCGCGGGCCAGGAACCACTCTCAGCGCAGTAACCGTGCCACCTGAAGGCAGATTGTTTACGTTTTCATCGACCGGCAAACCGACGACCCCGGAAGGCTCTTCCCCTACGAGAAGGACGTCGCCCGCAGCAAGGGGGTTGGGACCCATGCCCGCCAGGGTATCTCGGGAGGCACTGCCGAGCACCCGAGGCGCCTGAATGCCGCCCCTCAAGGCAAGTACTGTTCGGAGGCCGCGCTCTGGCAATGCGAGCGTAATGGTCTCTCCTGCGTCGACTCGGAAGGCACGCCCATAAGGAATCTGGCGGGTGCCGAGAGGGCCGGTCACAGAACCTCTACGGGGTGCGCCGCAAACTGCCATCACGCCAGTGCGGAGTGCCTGAGCGGAGAAAGTTCCGAGGCCCAGTTCGACCCCCGGAGCATTCGCATCATTGCCGACGGCTCTGTTGGCGTTCTTGAGCGCGGATCTGTCTGCTGCGCCAGAAGCCGAAACCCCAAGATCAGCAAGATTCGGGCGACCGAGGTCTTCAATCAACGGCTGAAGACCTGGCTCAACGACCCGCAGCATTTCAAAGCCCTTGGGCGGGGTGGGCTGAGGTGCGGCATCGGCCCGATCAGCACTCCGCACCAAGATGGATTGCTTGTCGACCGTGAATCTGACGCGACCACCCGGCCGAAGTAAAGCCGGCGGAGTTCGGCCAAGATCCCACATAGGGATTCTGGTGCGACCGATGACCTGCCAACCGCCCGGGCTCTCGCGAGGATAGATGCCGGTGAAGTTGTCTGCCAGGCTCACTGATCCGGCTTCAATGCGAAGCCTGGGAGTGGTGCGCCTGGGCACCACGAGTGACTCGTCACCGCCCGCGAGATACGCGAAGCCCGGTGCGAACCCGGTAAATGCCACGGTGTACTCCGCTTGGGTATGCCGCCTAATGACCTCATCGATGCTCAGCCCAGTGAGCTCGGCCACCTCGGCCAGGTCCGGTCCGCTGTAGTCCACCGGAATGACTTCCTTTGGAACTTCTTCATATTGGCGATTATTCGAGCCATGCGAATCCAGTATCGTCCGGAGCTTCGGGCCGAGAAGTTCGGGTCGACATGCATCCCCGCCTCTGATGAGCACAGTCTCAGCCGCCGACACGAACTCATCCGCCTGAATATCACCCGCAGCCTTCGCGTCGACCAAAGCCTCGAGAACGTGCAGAGCACTCTCAAGGTCACCGCAATCCAGCAAGACCGACCTAGTCCCTGCACGGCGAATCCGGAGTTGTGTCACCGCCATGGTAGGTCGTGGCACGCTCATCGACCACCCACGAAGGAACGGATCTCAACGCCCGCGCCAGAAAGGCGTGCACTAAGGGCGCGTGCCATGTCGATTGCGCCGTTGCTATCGCCATGAACGCAGATCGATTCGGCGTTCAGGGGCAAGGAACTGCCATCCCGTGCTTCAATTGTGCCTTCGCGCACGAGACGCAGCATCCGTTCACCCACCTCTTCGGGGTCGTGGAGCACCGCACCAGACTCAGTCCGAGGGGTGAGGGAACCGTCTGCTTCATATGCTCGGTCCGCAAACGCCTCAGCAACGGTACGCAGACCCAGCTCTCGAGCTTGATTGATGAGGCTCGACCCCGCCAAGCACACCAACGCAAGGCTTGGATCAACGGCCTGTATCGCTTCAATGACGGCCGCGGCCTGTCGCTCATCGTGGGCAATGGTGTTGTACAGCGCGCCGTGCGGTTTTACATAGTCGACGGTGGTGCCAGCAGCCTTGGCGAGCGCCTGCAAAGCCCCAATTTGGTAAATGACGTCAGCGGTGAGGTCAGCCGACGCGATATTCATCTGTCGACGCCCAAAGCCGACGAGATCCGGGTAGGCGACGTGGGCACCGACTTTGACCCCGTTTGCCGCCGCTGCCTGAAGAGTGGAGGAGATGGAACGCGGATCACCTGCGTGGAACCCACACGCGACGTTGGCGCTCGTCACAATTTCGATCATGGCTTCGTCTTCGCCCATGCGCCATGCACCGTAGTGCTCACCAAGATCGCAATTCAGATCGATCCGCATCATCTCACCTTTCAATTCATTATTGCTTGGGGCAATGCGACGCTCGCCGTCGCCCTGCTCGTTTACGGAGGCGTGATCGAACGCCCGCCGCCCTTAGTCAGCATCTTCGACAGGGCTATAGCGATGATGAGCGCCACACCGTGGAAGACAGACTCGAACCAGGAAGGAACTCCGAGAAGGCTCAGCCCCGAGATTCCGGTACCGATCAGGTACACCGCGGTGACCACACCGAGCGGGTTGTATTGCCCCGGTTTGTAGGCCGCGAGGCTTAGGAACGCTGCGGCGAAGGCTGGGAGGAAGAAGGACTGGAATGTGGTCGGAGATGCCGACCCGACACGGGCAGTAAGCAGTAGACCGGCAAGACCAGCGATCAATGAAGCACTGATCATGACCCAGGCGCGTACCTTTCCGGTCTTAATGCCGGCAAGTCGCGATGCCTCTTCGTTTGAGCCGACCGCATAGAGCTTACGGCCGACCGGTCGCTTCTCGAGCAAGAACCAAAGCACCACAACGAGCACGAAGAGCACATACACGGGCAGACCAATGCCCAAGATCTTGTGTGTACCAATGACTGTGATCGCTTCAGGTACGGACTCGTAGATGACCGCGCCACCGGAGTACAAAAGAATCGCACCCATGAGCGCGGAGTTCGTACCGAGCGTTACGATGAATGAGGGCAGCTTGAATCGAACGATAAGCAGCGCGTGCAAACCTCCGATAGCGAGGGAGAAAGCCAGAATGGCGACGAACACCAGCCAGGTTGGTGCGCCCTGTTTTGCCGACAGGCCGGCTGCGAGCATCGCGGAAAAGCCCATTACAGACGCCACCGATAGGTCGAACTCATTCACCACCAGCGGAAGCATGACCGATAGCGCAAGAACTGCCAGCACGGTGTTCTCAAGCAGGATCGTCGAAGCGTTTCCGCCAGTTGCGAACGACTTGGGCAGCAGGACGCTAAATAGAACTACCAACACCAGAAGCAGGAGCAGCATTGCATAGCGTTCGAAGAATCTCCTCACCGCTGCGCCGGAAGGCTCGCTCGTAGCTTTTGCGGTCTGTGCTTGAGACATGGTTTAGCTCTCCTTGTGCATTCTTGATACTGCTTCGTCGACTTCGACCGGGGCAGTGAATTCGCCCACGACCTTGCCCTGGCCTAGCACCAGGACGCGGTCGCATGAGGTGATGATTTCCTCCGGCTCGCCGGAGATGAGGATCACCCCGAGTCCTTCTTTGGCTCGCTCACGAAGCACACCGAGAATCTGCGCTTTCGCGTGGACATCTACGCCTTGAGTTGGCTCAACGGCAAGAATCGCTTCCGCTTGAGTCGTGAGCCATCGTGCAAAGAGCACCTTCTGCTGGTTGCCGCCGCTCAGCGATTCGATCGTCAGCTCGGGCTGGTTCGGGTAGACGGTCATCTCTTCGAATGCGAGATGCATGTCCGAGAATTCGCGTTTCTTATCGATTCGCCCGCCTGTGACGTACGTCTCGATGCTGGTGATCGACGCATTCTCACGAGCAGTCATGCCCTTCAGCGTGCCGTAGACCGATCTGTTCGCCGGCACATAGCCGACCCGATTCATCTCGCTCGGAACAAGCACGCGGTCGTTGAGTACGACCTCGCCCGTTTTGGGCTTCGCCCTTGCGGTGAGGATGTCCCCGAGATCTTCGATGCCGCTTCCAAGAAGCCCGATGATACCGAGCACCTCTCCCCGGTAAAGATGAAGATCGAGGTCTCGCACCGTGTCCGCGTTGAGGTTCGTGGCAGAGAGAAGGATCTCTTGATCCGCCTCGTGATGATCTGCGACCTCCGCGACATCTTGTACTGCTTCGGACTCGTATGCCTCGAGTTCCTTACCTGCCATCGCGGCGGCGATACCGTTCACGCTGGTATCGGCGATGGCTGCACTGTAGACCAGATGGCCGTTACGCAGCACAGAGATCTCATCTGCGATGCTCATCACCTCGGCGAGGCGATGAGTGACGAACAATATTCCGATGCCTTGCGCAGCAACATCTCGCATCACCGCAAGCAGCTGTTGAGTCTCTGCTGCGGGAAGGGTAGACGTAGGTTCGTCCAGCACCAGTAGCGAGATGTCCCCGTCCCCCTGCGACAGCGCTCTCGCAATCGCGACGATCGTCTGCTCAGACTTTGTGATCTGGGAGAGCTCAGTGTCGACGAGGTGATCGATCGAAAAGAGTTGCAGCCATTTCTTTGCCTGCTCCCGCTCAGTGCGCCAATCAATCACACAGACTTTCATGGCCATCTTGCGTCCGAGTGCGAAGTTCTCGACAACTGTCATGTCCTGGATCAGGGCAAGGTCTTGGTGCACGAAGGCAATACGCCCCGGCTTGCCATTGATATCTCCGACCAGCACTTCGCCCGCATCTGCTTGATGGTAGCCCGAGAGAATCTTCACGATCGTGGACTTCCCCGAACCGTTCATGCCAAGAAGGGCGTGAACGGTTCGGGGGGCGACCGTGAGGCTGACCTCGTCAAGAGCGGTGTTCGCGTCAAACCGCTTGACGAGCCCGTCAATCTTTACCGCGTACTCTGACGCGTCACCGCTCGTTGTCATGATTTACGAACCATTCCAGATTCGAGTGAACTCGGCCTTGTAGTCGACGTCACCTTCCCACTGCGAGCCAGCAGGAATCTCGTCAATGTTCTCGGCAGCGATGAGTCGAGTCGGCAGGTTGTGCTCCACGGGCTTTTCACCGCTCAACACGCGATTGACGTTGTCGAACGC
This sequence comes from Leucobacter shiyiweii, assembly GCF_052446065.1. GTDB lineage: Bacteria > Actinomycetota > Actinomycetes > Actinomycetales > Microbacteriaceae > Leucobacter. Next base: position 2,190,423 of record NZ_CM127080.1, read on the forward strand.
AGCCCACATTCCCCACTTCATCGGCACGGCCGAAGTGACGGTCGCCCTGCCGTCGCGAATGAAGTCGATGAAGGCGGGAATACCGTTGAAGCCGGCGATCTTGGCCTGCTCCGCAAGTCCTGCTGACTCCAGTGACGGCACCGTGCTCAGCATCGCCGCGTCGTAACCGCCGATTACTGCGTTGATCTCTGGGGTCTGACGAAGCGCCTGGGTCACGAGGGTGGGAAGGCGCCCTGCCGCATCATTTGCGGTGAACTGGTCCGTGCGAGCTACGGAGCAGGTAGCGCATGCTTCGATGGTGTCGATGGCTGCGTCGGTCCAGCTCATTACAACCTTGAACTCCGGGTTCTGAAGAACCTGGGCCTTCAGGTTTCCTTCGCTCTTCCAGATCAGGTAGTTCGCCATGTTTTCGCCCTGCTCAGCGAGAGGCTCGTCGACCTCGAATGTCACGCCGGTTTCAGAGGCCTCGTTTGCGCCATCGAAGCTGCCGATAACGATTCCGGCCTCTCGCGCTTCTTTCAAGCTCTGCGAAACCGCAGAGTCGGTGATCGAGCTCAGAATGATCGCGTCGTACTTCTGGTCGATTGCTTGGGCGATCGTTCGGGTGTAGATCTGGGGATCGAACTGGCCGTCCACAACCGTCACTTCCCAGCCCAGTGCCTCTGCGGCCTCGGGGGCAGCATCTGCCGGGCCCTTGCAACCGTCAGCGGCGAAACCGCAGACGAGCACCATCACCTTGACGCCCTCTTTGGCTACTGGGCCCTCGGTCGGGCCCTCGTAGGCCTCAACCGGCTTGAGGGCCGCTTCTGCGGCAGCCTGGTAGCCGGAAAGGTCGACGCTTCCGGTTGTCTCGGATTCGGTGCTCCCAGCGTCAGTGCTGGTGCAGCCGGTGAGAAGAAGAAGTGACGCGCCCAGCGCCACTCCGACTCGAGCAAATTTCTTCATTTTGAACCTCTTTCAATGGAGCTGACTCGCGAAGCCCGTGGAGGGGAACCCCCGGGTTTGCTCCCGCTGCTCGTCTTCAGAGGGGTGCATCTTCGCAAGCTCAGCATAATTGATTATTGCTCAACAATCAACATGGTTTGTTCATCAGCGATGGCGATTCTGTTACGATTCTGTGCCATTTTGCGCAGTCATGATGCAGAAAAAGGAGGGGTCAACCCCGACCCCTCCTTTAGCCATGGGTTTACTCGGCGATTACCACGAGCCGCTTGTTCGCGAATTCGTCCATTCCGTCGGGGCCCAATTCACGCCCAAAACCTGATCGGCCGATACCACCGAAGGGCAGCTGTGCCCCATAGGCCGCCGCAACGTTCACGTGAGTCATGCCGGTGTTGAGCTGCAGGGCGACCCGCGAGGCGCGTTCTTTGTCTGACGAGAACACCGCGCCGCCCAGGCCGAACTCGCTATCGTTCGCGAGCTGCACCGCCTCTGCCTCGTCTGCAACTTGGTAGACGACGGCAACAGGCCCAAATAGCTCTTCCTCATAGGCTCGCATGCCCGGCCGCACCCCGCTCAACACGGCAGGTGCGAAGTACGCTGGTCTGCCTTCAAGCACGTACCCGCCTGCGTGAAGGGTCGCCCCTTTACTGACGGCATCCTCGACTTGCTCGGCAAGATCCTTAGCTCCTCTGGCGGTGGCCATTGGATTGTAAGTACCGATGTCCTCTGAAAGCGGATCCCCCGGTTTGAGGTCGCCAGCGATACTCGCGAGCTCAGAAACAAACTCATCGTAGATGTCGGAGTGAACGATGATTCGCTTGTTGGAGTTACAGGACTGCCCCATGTTCGAGACACGAGTAGCCCAAGCATCGGCGGCAGCTTTTCGCACGTCGAGTGCGTCAAGCACGATGTAAGCATCAGACCCGCCGAGTTCCATCACGGTCTTCTTGATCTTTCTCGCAGCAACGACACCGACGGCTGCGCCGGCACGCTCTGAACCGGTCAAAGACACCCCCTTTACGCGCGGATCCTCAATCACTGCTTCGATCTGTGCATGATTCGCCAGCAGCGTTGTGTAGGTTCCGCTGGGAAAGCCAGCGTCTTCAAAGAGCTTCTGCAAGGCCAAAGCCGATCTGGGGCATGCTTCCGCGGGCTTGATCAAGAGGGTGTTGCCAAGCACCAGGTTTGGTATCGCGAAGCGAAGCAGCTGGTAGTACGGGAAGTTCCAGGGCATGATGCCGAGCAGGGGGCCGATCGGGAGTTTCTCAACTCGCGCCTCGACACTGCCGTCCACGAGAACAGGTGAGGGGGCCGCGAGGGCAGGCCCTTCTGTGCCGTAGTAATCGAAGATTCCCTCGCACAACGCTACCTCGCCGCGGGCCTCGGAAAGACCTTTGCCCATTTCTTCGGTAATGATGGCAGAGAGTTCCTCTGCGTGTTCTCGAAAGAGCGCACCAGCTTTCAGCACCACTTGCGCACGCTCTTCGATGGGCAGCTTGCGCCAGTCCTCGAAACCCTGCTGGGCCTCGGCTAACGCGTGCTCGATTTCGGTGTCGGTGGGGTGAGGGTAGGTTTCGATGATCTCGCCGGTAGCCGGATTCGCTACTCGGTAGCCGAGAGCAGATCGATTTACTGGGTTAGTTGACATTCTTTGGGTGCTTCCGTTCCAAATCGTTTAAGTCGGGAGGGCACGTGAGTGCCCTCCCGACTTCTGAACCTCAAGACAATCCGTTAGGAGACCTGAGAGGTCTTGCGAAACGTGTTGCCGCGATCGAGCACCGTCTGCACCAGCTGCTCCATGTCCGCGACACGCTCCGCCTCGTCACCGAGCGGAATCGTGGGGCGATCGAGATAGTCGAGCTTGCCCATCACGCTCTCATCCAAGAAGTAAGCACCAGCGAGGAGCTCCCCGATGTCCGCAAACTCTCCCGGGAAGCTCTCGCGCACCCCGTCAACAGTCCAGGCCTCAGGGCCAAGACCCGCGATGACGCGTTTTGCGGTCTCGATGAGATCGGGGCGAATGCTACACACCCGCTCAGTGCCGCCGATAAAGTCGCTCGTATCTGAGGCTTTGGGCATGCCCGCGCCCCCTTGAATGAACAGATCGCCGAGCCTCACCAGCGCGGCCTTTTCCTCATCGGTCCAAATGGAAACGCTGTCGTTCATTTGAAGACTCCTCTACTTCGTTTCAGCCGCAGCGCGGCCAGAGATAATCAGTTCTGCGGTCCGAAGCGCCATCGCCACGACGGTCGCGGTCGGATTCATGCCTGCCGAGGTCGGCCAGGTGCTGCCATCAACGATGAACAGGTTCGGAACCGAGTGGGCGCGACCCGAATGGTCGACCACCGAGTCCTCCCTGTTGTTCCCCATCTTGGTCGTGCCCAGCAGATGCCAGCCCGTGTTGCGCACATGCGGCGCGACGGTGATCTTCTTCGCACCGGCCGCGAGGAACGATTCCTTTGCCCGCTCTACGTGGAAAGCAAGCAGACGACGGCTGTTCTCCGAAGTCTTGTAGTGAATCTTCGCTGCCGGCAGGCCATGCGCGTCTACAAGATCCGTGCTCAGTTCAACACGGTTGTGCTCTTCGGGAAGATCCTCTGCGATGATGCCCCAGGTCGCCGAGTGATTCAGGCGCTCCTGCACGGTCTCGTTGAACTTCTCGCCCCACAGCTCCCGGTTCTCGCCCCAGGGGAACGAACGGGTCATCTCCATCGCACCACCGGTAGGCATCAAGCCCCACTTCGCGCCGCGCACAAACCCGCGCGACTCGTCGGTCTCATAGAACTCCAGTGAATGCAGGAGGTGTCCGTAGGTGCCTTGTGTCGTGCCGATTTCGTCGTCGAATGTGCCGATCACCGCAGAGTAGGGGTGCATCATCAGGCGCTTCCCGACGAGGCCGGTTTCGTTCGTGAGACCATTCGGGTGCTGCGCATTCGCTGACATGAGCAAAAGACGAGGCGTGCCCACGCCGCTCGCAGCGAGAATGACGAGGTCGGCCTTCTGGCGTCGCTCCACGCCCTGGGCGTCGAAGTAGACCACGCCCGAAGCCTTGCCTGTAACCGGGTCGGTCTCGATTTTCGAAACGGTCGAGCGAGTGAGCAGGTAGGCGTTCTTGTGCTGGCAGATGTCAGGCCAGTGCGTCACATCAACAGTGCTCTTTGCCTGGTCGCCGCAACCCAAGAAGCAAGCACCCTTGCGAGCGGTCGGCTTCAGGCGACCGTAGGGACGGGTAGCGATCGCGTTAGCCGCGGGCCACCAGTGCCATCCGAGCTCGTTATGCGCCTTGCCCATGCGACGGCCTGCCTCACCGATCGGCGTGGGTGCCATGGGGAATGCAGTGCCCGGGGTGGCGGGGTCGCCGTCAAGACCGGCGACCGCAAAGTCCTTCTCGATCCGCTGGTAGTAGGGAATCAGGTCTTCGTAAGAGATCGGCCAGTCGTCTGCGACACCGTCGAAGCTGCGAACACGGAAGTCAGAAGGCATGTTTCGCTGCCACTGGCTCGCGTACATCATCGCACTGCCGCCAACGCCGTTCCAGAGCAGGGCGCTGATATCTGCGTCGCTCTCGTCAATGGGGTAGTCCCCAACACCCTTACGCACGTTGGGAAGAGGTGACCACTCATTACCCCCGATGAGCTCACGCTCGATTCCGGCGTTACGAGAGGTGGAGTAGTCGGGCCAGTCGCCCTGGTCCAAACACACGACTGACATACCCGCTGCTACAAGTTCTTTCGTCATCACCGCTCCAGCGGGACCAGCGCCGATGACAACAACGTCAGCGATTTCTGGGAGTTGATACTCCCCGATTTTCTCTGCCATATCTACACTTCCTTTACTTGAGTTTCAGCAAAAAGGTCATTCATGAGGAGACTCGGCTCAAGCTCGAAGAGTCGACCCTCGCCCGCGTTTCCTGGCATGCCAGGCAAAGTACGTTTGCTCGTTCATCGTCGGAGTCCATCTCTTGCGCAACGCACGAATGATCGCAAGAAGTGCACTGAATCCAGGTGCCCCACAGATCGCTAATCTCTGCTCTCACGGGATCATTGGCCGCGTGCAGCTCAGAAGATCCACCTGCAAGGCTTACTGCGATGTACAGTCCGACAGCGAGCACAAGCGCAACCAGCGGTGCCAGCGCGGAAAGCACAGGAAGAACAGATCCGAACTGCAGCAGCGCGATTCCGGCACCAGAAGATATCAGCCAAACATAGAAACCCGGGGCAACGGCGGTCAGCCTCAAAGCACGAAACTCGGGATCCTTGTCCTTATGCAGTAGCTCATGCGTAACCATGATTCCGACCAGGGTCACCAAGAGAACTGCCTGCCACGCAAGCGCCGCTGAGATGTAGCTGAAGACGTCAGTCAGCATCACCAAGAAGACCGCGGCGGAAATCACCACCACCCATGCCTTTCGTGAGATGCCTCGGTTTGAGAAGTGGCTGACGAAACGTTCCATGTTCACACTTGAGAAGTAGAAGTTCGCGGAGCTGATGCGCACCTGGCTCACTACAATCACGATGAGTCCCGCAATTCCGAGGGTGTCGATCATGCCTTGAACGACCCCTCCCTCAGTGATCTCTTGAGCACGGCCAGCGAATCCGACGATGGCAATGCCCGCGAGACCGTTGAACAAGAACGCGATGGAGTAGAAGACCCAGCCGAATGTGACTTTCTGGTGAAACGAGGAGTCGCTCTTCCGCGCAAAGCGGGCCGCGTCTTGAGCTTCGGGGAAGAGCACGAAAATGCCCATGTAGAGCACCAAGACCGTCAGCCAACCTGGTATGTCCGTGACCAAGCCCGTCGGCTCCGAGAAGGCTGTCCAATCTCCTTCCCAGCCGATCCGTTGGCCGGCAATAAGCACAGCACCGGTCACACCGAAGAAGTAGATCGGGAGGGAAAACCAGTTGAGCTTACTCAGCCAGGTTTGCATGCCGCCGAGCATGAGGGGCAGCATTCCGACCACCACAATGGCGTACCAGACCTGAATATTCCAGACCTTGAAGTAGGAATGCAGCGCAACTGCAACGATGGTTCCCTGAAACACAGCGTAGTAGAAGAGCGAGAGTCCGACAAGCATTGACACGATTGCGGCACCTTTGCTTCCGAACAGCCTGCGCGAGATCAGGGTCGAGTTGATGCCGCCGCGAATCGCCTCTCGCACGCTGAAGCCACTGATGAGGGAGTAAGCAACAACGACCAGCACGATTCCGATGATCGCTTGCTGAACTCCAACCAGCGAAGCAGCAAGAGCTCCGTAGTACACGAATGCCATGGCGCTCGTGATGGAGGACCAGCTGCCGATGATGGCCATACGGCTCTTGCGTGCCGACTCGGGAACTACGTGATTGGTGTAATCACCGACCGCTTCTTTTGCGACAACTCGAGGATCGTCGCTCGCCGACGTGCGGAATTTCTGCGAAAGGTCCAGTGCATTGGCCATCTCGGTTTTCTACCTCCCTGCCACCCGAGTCGACGACTCTAGCCGGGAAATACTCGCCGCGAGGCTTCCCAACCGACTTTGGTGGTACGAGCCACATTATCAGATCGTTGAACGATCTGATTAACTTGGTGGAACAAAATAGAGACTTTTGCATTCAAGAAACGAAACCGATACGGAGCGCTCGGAACCTTCGCAGCGTTACGAAGGCCGTCCTGCGACTCGACCAGGGCTCATTCAGGCCCGGTCATAGGCCGCCAGCAGTAGCCTTTCTGCTTGCACGAGATAGCTCTCGAGCATCTTCGCGGCGGCAGCGGTGTCGCCGCTCTGAATCAGTCTGACGATCTCCATGTGTTTGTCAATGAACGGCGCATGAAGGTACTCGAGATCACCGACAATGCCGAACGCGAGTCTGAGTTCTGCGGTCATCTGATCGAACAGGCGACGGAGTCGCGGGCTATCGGTGAGCATGATGATCGCCGAGTGGAAACTGAAGTTTGCTGTTCCGACACGGATCCAGTCGCCGGCCTCGCCGGCAGCGACGGCAACGTCGACGGCATTTCGCATTTGTTCGACCGCGGGATGCTTCGGGAAAGTCGCCGCAACTGCCTGCACCTCAACCAACCGGCGCACCCGGTAGATGTCAATGATCGAGGTAACGGAAGGAATGGCGACTGATGCCCCGCGGTTCGGAACGTGTAATACGAGATCTTGCTGGCTCAGTAGGCGAAACGCCTCCCTCAGTGTGTTGCGAGAGACCTCATATTTCCCAGCGAGTTGCACCTCAGCCAGTCGCTGGCCGGGAGCGATCTCGCCCTGGGAGATGCTCTCGCGGATGCTGAGTGCCACTTCTTCCGCCCTAGATACCGGAACGCTCCGTTGAAGCGGGGGGGTTGTTTTCGACATGAGGCAAGATTACGGGCTAAGGCTGAGTGCCTTCGTCTATTAGTGTCCTCACCACCTTTGAGCGTTGAGCACCTCGCTATCCGTGCTTTGCGCGCAACATCCGCGCTCAGGTTATCGGGATTCGCGGAAGTCGTGACGCTCGCGAGGGAAGCGGGTCAGCGTGCGACGTGCGAGAAGGTATCCGACCCTATTTTTGAGGCGGTTGCTCATGCGTTGAACTCGAGGCCTCGGAAATCTCTTGGGAGGAAGACTCCGGCGGAGGCATTCAATGAGCAGCTACTCTTGGTTCAACAAGCCGGTGTTGCGTCGACCGGTTGAATCTGGTCAGTTTCGAAGCAGGAAATTCCGGCGTGCGCTCTCACGTCACGGCCTAGTGGGATCGATGGGGCGAGTTGGTGCTGCCGGCGACAACGCGGCGATGGAGAGCTTCTTCAGTCTCCTGCAGAAAAACGTGCTCAACCGTCGCTCCTGGGCTACCCGTGAAGAGCTACGGATCGCGATTGTGACTTGGATCGAGCGCACCTACCACCGCAGACGTCGGCAGCCTCGCCTAGGTCGGTTGACCCCGGTCGAGTTCGAGGCCACCATAAACACGTCGGTCGCTCTCGCGGCCTGACGTATTAACTGTCACCAACTCCTACAACAGACCCGAACGCTTCCACCAAACACTCAAACGATTCCTGAGCGCACAGCCACGCCCTCACACGCTGCCCGAACTCCAACAGATGCTCTCCGAATTTCGGAACTGGTACAACACGCACAGACCTCACCGGTCCCTCGGCAGCAGAACACCGCAAGAGGCATACACGGCGCTTCCCAAAGCCACCCCGACCGGAGCGCATGCCACAGAATGGCGTTCCCGCACCGACAAGGTCGACCGCCACGGGTCAGTCACACTCCGCTACGGCGGGAAAATCCGACCCCTCGGCATCGGACGAGGTAACGCCGGACTACCAGTCCTGATGCTCATCCATGACCGCAACGTGACCGTCAGCGATCTGAACACCGGAGAAATCATCGGCGAGTACACCATCGACCCAGCGAAGGACTACCAACCCAAAAAACCTTCATGACCGCTGTCAACGATGACGCGACTCACCGCCCCTGGTTCACTGTCAACACCATGAACCCACGAAAAAGTCCTGAGTCACGACCAGTTTGTCAACTATGTCGCGACTCAGGACACTGGCGGAGACGGGGGGATTTGAACCCCCGGTGGAGTTTAACCCCCACCCTTCATTAGCAGTGAAGTCCGTTCGGCCGCTCCGGCACGTCTCCAAGGACCATCCTATGCCACCCCGCGGCGTGACCGGAAATTGACGCTCGCGAAACCAGCGAAGAACCGAGACCCACTAGTACAGCTAGTACTGCGTGCGCCCTTGCGAGCAGGTTTGTGTCGCCGCGCTCTGGCCGGTGATATTCTGTGGCAAGACGACCGGCCCAGTCTCCACTGCGGTTTCGTCCGCCGGCGCGATTGTACCGTCAGTCGGCACCGCAGGGTCGGCGGCCTCTCCCGGCACCTCGGTGCCGTCGGCAGGTGCCGTCTCCACTGGATCGACTGTGGCAACACCCTCGCCCATACTGCCGACCTCAAATGGTTGACCGGCCAGAAGGATATCGATGAGAGTGGTGGCGGAGGGGTAGTCGGGCGTCAGCCGCCCCGCCTCATATGGGTGGCTAAAGCTCGGGTACTGCACGAAGTTGATGCGCTCGAGGTCAATGTCTGCCACGGTCCCGGCGAGGGCCTGCATGAACTGCACGGTCGCCATATTGCTCGAGAGCGTCATGTTCTCGACTCCGGCCTTCGCGAGGCCGTAGACCTTGACCGGGTTCGTAAGGGTGTCTGCGCTGCGCATCTCGCGCACCAGTGACGACATGAAGATCTGCTGGTTACTAATACGACTTACATCGCTGCCGTTTCCGACTCCGTGCCTGGTGCGGAGATATGCCAGCGCGTCATACCCTTGCAACGACACGTCACCGGCCGGAAGATACAACCCGGTGTAGTCATCGTTGATCGGCTCGTTGAGGCACACCTCGACCCCGCCGATCGCATTTGATACCGCGATCACCCCGTCGAAGGTGACCAGACCGGCATAGGGGACCGGCATACCGGTAAGCTTCTCGATCGTTTGGGCAACGCACGGTAACCCGCCGTACGACAGCGCAGAGTTCAACTGCTGCTCGCTCATCGCCGAATAGTAGTTCGGTTCACCGTTTGGCCCCGGGCAGCTGGGGATCGGCACCATCAGGTCACGCGGAAAACTAATCACCGTAGCGTTCTGATGGTCGGCAGACACATGCAGAAGGAGGTTCACGTCGTTCAGCTCCCCCTCCTCGCCGTCGTCCAGCGACTGGCCCGCACGGGAATCCGAACCGACGAGAAGCACCGTCAGCGCACCCTCAAGCGACTGCACGCCAGCTCCGACTGCTTCTGGATCCTCTGCGGGGGCGACGAGATCTACGGTCTTCAATCCATCCACGAGGCCCCATACGGCATAGGCCGCAACGGAAACACCGCTGAGCGCCACCACGATCAGGGCAGTGAGTAACACCTTTGCAGCATTCGCCCAGGAGTTCGATCGACGCAGCTCTCCGTGACGCACACTCGTCGGCGATCCTTCGCCTTGGCGCTTGGTTTGCCCCATGTCGTGCCCTTCACTCCTTCAAATCCCGCGCGAATAAATCAGTGGATCCGCGCAAGGTTTGACTGTAGCGCGTTCCTCTGTGCGACTGCTGGATCGGAACCGGTGAGAAAGGGCCCCGCCGAGGCGAGGCCCTTTCAGTTGGCGGAGGGTAGGAGATTCGAACTCCTGAGGCGTTTCCGCCCACTTGTTTTCAAGACAAGCTCCTTCGGCCGCTCGGACAACCCTCCGCGAAAGATCTTACTGGACTCAGAGGGCGAGTACGTCCGAGAAACGATCTCGAAGCGCCGAAAGCAACCCTTGCTCGTCGATTGTGCCCGTCACACGGCTCGCGGCCGCCTGCACCTCAGGCGCAGATTGGCCCATCGCGACCGAGACACCAGAGCGGCCCGCCCAGCGCAACATGTCGAGATCGTTGTGCCCGTCGCCCGCGGCAAAAACCCGCGCGTCGTCGATACCGAGCCGCCCGGCGATGGTCTCCAACGCACTCGCCTTAGTCACTCCGTGCGGGGCAATATCAAGCCACGCGGTACGACCAACGGCGTAGGTGACGCTCGTGAGGCCCATCGTCTCGACGACCTTCAGAAATTCTTCAAGACGATAGTCAGGCGACACCACGACAACGCGCGATGCCTGCACACCGAGCAGCTCATCAAACGGTACGCGCCGCTGCGCCGAAGGTAACGTTCCGCTCGGAATTTCATCGGTATAGAGGAACCCGCCATCGGCGAGTTCCACCGCATAGTGTGCCTTGACGAGGTGTGTGCGAATGCGCAGCAGGGCCTCGGTGGGGTCAAACGCCTCGACATACTCGCGCCGGTACGCCCGGGTCGCAAGCGGATCACGCTTCAGCGTGACTGCTCCGTTGGCTGCCACTACCCAGTCTGGTTGGATACGCAGGTGCTCGACCACGGGCAGCGTCGAATCCGTCGATCGTCCGGTGGCAATGACCACCTCGTGCCCCACCTGATGCAGAGTGCGGATCGCGTCGGCCAGTTCGCGGTCGATCTGCGCACCGTGATCGTCGTTCCCGTTCGCGAGCGCACCATGGTTCATGATGGTGCCATCGATGTCGAGGGCAATGAGGTGGCGCTCGTCGGGGCGCACGGTTGTCACTGCTCCCCCGCCAGTTGTTACATGAGTCATGCCCTACGCCTTCTGCGCAGGGGCCACGGGAGTCAGCACGGATAACCCGCCGAGGTAGGCCTGAAGGGCCTCCGGCACACGCACGCTGCCGTCGGCCTGTTGGTGTGTCTCGAGCAGCGCGACGATCCACCGGGTCGTCGCGAGCGTACCGTTCAGCGTCGCAACAGGCTCGGTCTTGCCGCTCTCTCCGCGATGCCGCGTGGCGAGCCTGCGAGACTGATAGGTCGTGCAATTACTCGTCGAGGTAAGTTCCCGATACGCGTCTTGGGTGGGCACCCACGCTTCAATGTCGAACTTGCGAGCAGCACTCGAACCGAGGTCGCCTGCTGCCACATCGATGACCCGGTAGTGCAGACCGAGGGCCTGCAGCATCTCCTCCTGCCAGCCCACGAGACGGTCGTGCTCGGCCTCAGCATCTTTCGGGTCGGCATACACGAACATCTCGAGCTTGTTGAACTGGTGCACACGCAAAATTCCGCGCGTGTCTTTTCCATGTGAACCAGCTTCACGGCGATAGCAAGTGGACCACCCCGCGTACCGCAGGGGACCTGCCTGAAGATCGATGATCTCATCAGAGTGGTAGCCAGCAAGAGCCACCTCACTCGTACCCGTGAGAAAGAGGTCGTCTTCGGAAAGATGGTAGACCTCGGCGGCGTGCTCACCCAAAAAGCCGGTGCCGCGCATAATCTCGGGCTTCACTAGGGTCGGGGTAATAAGTGGGACGAAACCGTGTGCAAGCGCTCGGTCAAGAGCGAGGCTCATCAACGCAAGTTCGAGTCTCGCACCTACTCCGCGGAGGAAGTAGAATCGCGAGCCGGACACCTTGGCTCCGCGCTCCATATCAATGGCACCGAGCAACTCGCCGAGCTCCAGGTGGTCGCGTGGTTCGAAGTCAAACGTCGGGAGATCGCCGACTTCGCGCAGCGTGACAAAGTTCTCCTCCCCGCCCGCGGGCACCCCATCGACAATGAGATTTTGGATCTTGCCTGCGACCCGCTCAAATTCGGCCTCTGCCTCCTTCGCGCGTGCGTCAGCGGCCTTCACCGCGGCAGCCAACTGCTGCGCCTCAGCGATGAGCGCAGGCTTGTCATCTTTAGACGCGGCCTTCACGCGCTTGCCAAACTCGTTCTGCTCGGCGCGCAGCCGTTCGAACTCGGTGAGGGCCGATCGGCGGGCTGCGTCTGCTGACAGCGCCTGATCCACCACCGCCTCATCGTTACCTCGGGCGCGCTCGGAACGCTTGACGGCCTCAGGATCTGCGCGGAGCAAGACTGGATCGATCACGCACTCAGTCTAGTCAGGGCAATCCGGAGGGTGCTGGGCGGTAACGTTGAAGGATGCTGAACTCCCGTGTTGGCACCCAGCCCACCGCGGCAATCGTGTACCACCCGCTCAAGACCGACCTGGCGCGTTTGCGGTCGGCGGTGGGCAGGTACGAGACGGCGAATGGTTGGTCGCCCACCCGGTGGTACGCAACCGACCAGGTCGACGCGGGAACCGGTGCGGCCCGGCAGGCGGTCACCGACGGGGCCAACATGGTGCTCGCTGCCGGGGGAGACGGCACCGTTCGCGCGGTCGCTGAGGTGCTGCGTGGATCCGGTATCCCCCTCGCCGTGGTGCCCCTGGGCACCGGAAACCTCCTGGCACGCAACCTCGGAATGCCGCTGGGTGATATTGACATTGCGATCCGTGCAGCATTCCAGGGCACTAATCGGCCGATCGATCTCGGCGTGATCACCATCATTCGGGCGGACGAGTCCGATGACGAGCACGTCTTCCTCGTGCTCGCCGGGATGGGACTCGACGCCCGCACCATTTCCACCACCAGAGTGAGCCTGAAGAGGCGACTCGGCTGGCTGGCCTACGTCGATGCAGGCGTCAGGACGATGCTGAAGGATTCACCGCTTCAGATCCAGTATTCATTCGACGGGTCACCCGCGCAGGCCCTCTCGGTCTACACGGTCATGATTGGGAACTGTGGTCTAATGCCCGGCGGGGTGCTGCTGATTCCTGACGCGAGGTTTGATGATGGGCAACTCGACGTCGTCGCGCTGAACCCGCTCGGCCCGTTTTCGTGGCTGCGCATCTGGCGCAAGATCGGCTGGGAAAACGGGGTGCTGCGCAAGTCGAAGGCCGGTCGTCAGATCATCGATCTGGTGAACGACACCCGATCCATCACCTATTTGCGGTCGAAGCGATTCGCACTGTCAGTGCAGTATCCCGAGCCCATTCAGCTCGACGGCGACGATTTCGGGTTGGCACTCGGGGCAAACGGTCGAGTGGATCCCGGGGCGCTGCTCTTGCGGGTGCTACCTGAGTGGAAGTCGGTCGGCTGATCCACTGCCAGAGGTGACTCCACCGGAAACACCCGAGTCGGAGACGCCACCCTCGGCCTGGTTTCCATCGGTTACTCTTCGCAGCCATTCGCGCGCGTCGCGGAATGCATCATCGTCGTGGACCGCGTGGGTGGTCGCCGCGATGCGGTCAGCGCGCGGGTAGGAACCCAGAAAAACGACTCGAGGACTGTAGCGCTTCACACCCAAGAGCGCGTCGGCCACCCGCTCGTCACGGACATGACCCTCCGCATCGATCACGAAGCGGTAGCGCCCCATCCGGTCGCCGATAGGGCGTGAGGCGAGCAGCGTGAGGTTCACGCCCCTCGTCGCGAACTGCTCGAGCAGTTCAAGGAGAGCGCCCGCCCGGTCCTCCGGCAATTCGACGATGAGGCTGGTCTTGTCGGCGCCGCTTGGCTCACCTACGGGGGCGGTGCGCCCGACCAGCACGAAGCGGGTGACCGCGTCGGGGTTCTCGGCGATGCCCTCGGCCAGCACTTCAACGTCATAGTGCTCCTCAATGCCGGGCGGGGCGATCGCCGCGTTTGCACCGGCTGCCGGCTCGAACAAGTCAGCCGCCGCCTGCACGTTCGAGGTGGCCGGAAGATGTCGGTGCCTCGGCAGCTGATCGTCGAGCCACGCCCGGCACTGCCCGTAGGCCACGGGATGTCCGGCCACTACGGTGATGTCTTCGAGGCGTGTGCCCGGGCGCGCAACCAAGACGAAGCGCACCGGCACCAGGTACTCCCCGAAGATCTGCAATCCCGGAATCGTCGCAAGAGCGTCCTGCGCGACCGTGACGCCGCCGTCGATCGAGTTCTCGATCGCGATCATTGCGGCGTCGCTAAAGCCGGTGATCACGTCACTCAGCGCCTCGCCCACATTCGAGACCGGGTTCCACTCCCCGCCCACAGCTTCAGGCACCTGTTTCAGCGCCGCCTCGGTGAATGTGCCGGCCGGTCCCAGGTAGCTGTAGCGAAGTCGCGGTGCGGGGGTCTCGGGCATGCCACCTAGCGTAGCGCCCGGTCGACGAGCTGACGGGCGGCGTCCTGCACGAGGGTGAGGTGATCCTGCCCCTTGAATGACTCGGCGTAGATCTTCATCACGTCTTCGGTACCGCTCGGCCGGGCAGCAAACCACGCGTGCTCGGTCTGCACCTTCAGGCCTCCGATACCCGCGCCATTGCCCGGCGCCTCAGTGAGGATCGCTGTGATCGGGTCGCCGGCAAGTTCGGTATCGGTCACCGCCGAAGCGTTCAGCGCCGAGAGCTTCGCCTTCTGCTCGGGGGTTGCCGGGGCATCCGTACGCGCGTAGGCAGGGGCGCCGAAACGCTCCGTGAGCACCGCGTAACGCTCGCTCGGCGACTGCCCGGTCACCGCTTGAATCTCGGCAGCGAGGAGCACCATAATGATGCCGTCTTTGTCGGTGCTCCACGCGGTGCCATCAAAGCGCTGGAACGAAGCCCCCGCACTCTCCTCACCGCCGAACACCACAGTCCCGCCCGCGAGTCCCGTCACAAACCACTTGAAACCGACCGGCACCTCGAGCAGCTTTCGCCCGTGCGAGGCGACGACCCGGTCGATGATCGCGGAAGAAACAAGGGTTTTCCCGACCCCGGCCGTCACTGGCCACCCGGGGCGATGCGTAAGGAGGTAGTCGATCGCGACTGCGAGAAAGTGGTTGGGATTCATAAGGCCCGCGTCGCGCGTAACAATGCCGTGGCGGTCTGCGTCAGCGTCGTTGCCCGTGACCAGGTCAAATTCGTCGCGATAGTCGGAGACCGTCGCCATCACCTGCGCGGACGACGGATCCATGCGGATCTTGCCATCCCAATCGAGGTGCATGAACGCCCAGCGCGGGTCGACCCCCGGACCCAGCACGGTGAGGTCGATATCGTAGCGGTCACGAATGGCTGCCCAATACGCGACGCTCGCGCCTCCCAACGGATGCGCACCGATGCGCACCTTTGCGCGGCGGATCGCGTCGAAATCGATGACCTGATCGAGCGAGTCCACGTATTCGCCGAGGAAGTCGTAGAGCCCTATCGGGGTTGACTCCACACCTGGGAGCCCTGCGCGCGGAACGGTTTCGACGCCCCCGGCGAGGATCTCGTTGGCGCGCTGCGCGATCCACCCCGTCGCATCGCTGTCTGCCGGCCCGCCGTGTGGCGGGTTGTATTTGAAGCCCCCATCGCGAGGCGGGTTATGGCTCGGGGTCACGACGACGCCGTCGGCGACCTCGGGATCGTGCGCGCCCCGGTCACGGTTGTGAGCGAGGATCGCGTGGCTGAGCGCAGGAGTCGGCACGAACCCCTCATCTCCGGTGCCTGCCGCCGCGAGCACGTGCACGCCCGCCGCCGCGAAAACCTCCCGGGCAATCTCCTCGGCGGGGGCCGAGAGGGGATGTGGATCCGCTCCGAGAAATAGTGGGCCCTCGATGCCCTGCGCGGTGCGATATTCGGCGATGGCTCGACTGATTGCGACGATGTGGGCTTCGTTAAAGGATCCGTTGAGCGCGGTTCCGCGATGCCCCGAAGTGCCAAACGCGACCCGCTGAGCCGGGTCGGCGGGGTCGGGAACGATCTCGGTGAAGGCCGCGAGCAGCGCCGCCAGGTCAACGAGGTCATCTTCTGTGGCGAGTTCGCCTGCGCGCTCATGCATGTCTCTAGTTTGCCAGCAGCCGCCAACAAGCACACGAGCGAGTTCGTCGTGGCCTAACTATCCGCGAGCCGACGCTTCTCCGCCTCAATGTCATAGTCAGCTTCGGGCCATTGCGGGTCAATACGCTTCAGTTCAGCGAGAAGGAGCTCCTGCACCGCAAGCCGCGCGTACCATTTCGCGTTTGCGGGCACCACGTACCACGGCGATTGCGCGGTAGAGGGCGGATTCAACTGGTCGTCGCAACACCCAGAGTATGGAGGTGTGCACGAGTGGCGAGGAAGGACTGGATCGCGAAGACGAGCGATGTGCCCGAGGGAGTGCGGCGGCAATGGCGCGCGGATCGGGCGTTACGGCCGCCGATGCGCTCGCCAGGGCGGCCCGAGCCCTCTCGGGCGGTGCAGCGGGAGTTCTGGCGGCTGATCGCGACGGGTATCACGTCAGCTGAAGCGGCGCTGAAAGTGGGCGTGTCTGTGCCGGTCGGGGCGCGGTGGTTCCGTCACGCTGGCGGTATGACACCGTTGAGTTTGGACGCGCCGTCGGGCCGGTATCTCTCGTTCGAGGAACGTGAGGAGATCGCGCTGTTGCGCGCCAAGGATAAAGGCGTGCGGGAGATCGCCCGCGAGCTGGGGCGTGACCCTGGCACGATCTCCCGAGAGCTGCGCCGCAACGCCGCGACCAGGAGCGGGAAGCAGGAGTATCGGGCATTAGTGGCGCAGTGGAAGGCGCAGCAAGCTGCGAGGCGCCCGAAGGTCGCGAAACTCGTCACGAACGACCTGTTGCGCGAATACGTGCAGGAACGACTTGCCGGGACCGTCCGACGTCCCGACGGGAGCGTGGTCGAGGGGCCGACGCCGCCTGCGTGGAAGGGGCTGAACAAGCCGCATCGGGCTGACCGACGGTGGTCGCTGGCCTGGAGTCCTGAGCAGATCTCTCACCGGTTGAAGATCGATTTCCCCGATGATGGGTCCATGCGCATCAGTCATGAAGCGATCTACCAGTCGCTGTTCATCGAGGGCCGTGGCGCGCTCAAGCGGGAGTTGGTCGCGTGTCTGCGCACTGGGCGGGCACTACGCCAGCCCAGGGAGCGTTCACGGAACAAGCCGCAGGGGCACGTTACCGAGGACGTCGTGCTCTCCGAGCGGCCGGCCGAGGCCGATGATCGTGCCGTTCCCGGGCACTGGGAGGGTGATCTGATCATCGGCACGGGCCGGTCCGCGATCGGCACGCTCATCGAGCGCTCCAGCCGCTCCACGCTGCTGGTTCACCTGCCCCGGCTGGAGGGGTGGGGCAAGATACCAGTCGTGAAGAACGGGGCCTCGCTCGGCGGATATGGTGCTGTCGCGATGAACGCCGCGCTGGCTTCATCGATCACATCCCTGCCGATCCAGCTGCGCAAAACGCTGACCTGGGATCGCGGGAAAGAGCTCTCCGGGCATGCGCAGTTCACCCTCGATACCGGTACGAAGGTGTTCTTCGCCGATCCGCACTCGCCTTGGCAGCGACCCACGAACGAGAACACCAATGGTCTGCTGCGGCAGTATTTCCCGAAGGGTACTGACTTGTCGCGGTGGTCGGCCACGGATCTCGAGGCGGTGGCCCTCGCCCTCAATAACAGGCCTCGCAAAGTTCTTGGCTGGAGAACCCCGGCAGAGGTATTCGCCGAGCAGCTACAATCGCTCCAATAACCCGGTGTTGCATCGACCGGTTGAATCCGCCGAGTTTCGCTCGAAGACGGCCTGATAGGCGCGCATGTAATCGTCCCACAGCAGTCGTTCGTCGACGTCGCCCGGGTTGTACTTCCAGTACTTGTCAGGGCGGTTCAGCCTTTCGGCGAGCCGTTCGCGTTGCTGATCGCGCGAGATGTGGAGCATGACCTTGACGATGCGGGTGCCTGAATCGACGACCAAACTCTCGAAATCGTTGATCGCCTCGTATCGCCGTTCAATCTCAGTTTCTGACGCAAGCTTCCGCACCTTCCCAATCAGCACATCCTCATAGTGCGAGCGGTCAAACACGCCGATGAAGCCACGCGCGGGCAGCTGTTTTTCGACCCGCCACAGAAAGTCGTGCGCGAGCTCATCGGGGGTCGGTTTCTTAAAGGAAGCGACAGAAACACCCTGGGGGTCCATTGCGCCGACGACGCGGCGCACAATTCCCCCTTTGCCCGCAGTATCCATAGCCTGCAGCACGAGCAAGACAGATTCATTGCTTTCGCCCGAGCGCGTCGACGCGTACAGTCGTTCCTGCAGCGAGCTGAGTTCGGTGCGGCCCGCTTCGAGCGTCTTCATGCCCTCGAACTTGTCACCGGTAAAGCCCGGCGTGCTGTCAGGGTCGACATCAGCAAGTGAAAACCCGTCGCCCACACGCAGAAGGCTGGGTATGGCGTCGCTCAAGTTTTGCTTGCTCATGGGTCAATACTGACAACCTCACGCCCCGCGCGCATCTCCAATGTGGGGTGGATCGCGCAGCGTGCCGGCTCATGGCCACGCTGCGCCCGGTGCTCGCAGGCCGGATTCAACTGTTGGGTGGGGTCGCGGCGGAAGGACACCCGACACCACCTGGTGAGTGCTACTCGGCGCGCTTCCGGAGTTGTCGCCACAGCAACTGAGCCAGCAGAATCGCGAGATAAATCGAGAACGCGACGTTGCCCCAAAATGGGTCTACCCAGGCTGCAAGGAAGGCGCCCGCAGGAACAAATAGGCTCGCCGTAACGCCAACAAACAGGGCCGAGCGAAGATCGACGTTGCGTCAACGCGCATTGCCCAGAGTGCCTGAGAGTGAATCCGGGATCATCATGACGAGCGAGGTGCCCTTCGCTGTGAGGTCGTTCGCGCCGAAGAAAGACATCCGCATCGGCACCACGACGATGCCGCCGCCGACTCCGAGCCTGCCCGACAGAGCCCTACGGCGATGCCGATCGCAATGAGCGGCAATGGTCGTGGGTTTCGACGGGTCTGTTCGGTCGCTGTGGGCCTTTCTCAGGCACTGGATGGGCGACAGCGCAGACTTCGACGGGCCCGCACCCTGCGCGGATGTCCTCTCGAGCCATCCGAGTCCCCAATCCAGTCTCGCGACGAGCGGGCATCGGAGATCGGAGACTTCGTCTGAATTGGTCTACATGCGCTACTGCGGATCGAGGCCCAGGTCGCTGAGCCCAATCGCGTAGCGATACTCGTAGCCGGCCGCCTCGATGCGATCTTTCGCAGGGGCCTGGCGATCCACCACAACCGCGACCGCGACAACCTCCGCGCCTACCTTTTCGAGTGCCTCGATAGCGGCGAGCGGCGACCCGCCCGTCGTTGACGTGTCCTCCACCACGACTACACGCTTGCCCGCAAGATCAGGACCTTCGACCTGGCGACCACGGCCATGATCTTTGGGTTCCTTGCGCACGACGAACGCGTCGTAGGTCGTGCCGCGCGCGACCCCCTGGTGCATGATCGCGGATGCGATCGGATCCGCCCCCATCGTGAGCCCGCCGACCGCGACGACGCCGTCGATGTCGTCGATGAGGTCGAGCATCACCTGGCCGATGAGTGGCGCCGCTCGGTGGTCGAGGCTGAGCTTGCGGAGGTCGATGTAGTACGTCGCCTTCTTGCCGCTCGTGAGAGTGAAATCGCCGTGAAAGACGGCCTCGGACTTGATGAGTTCAATGAGTTGTTCGCGCGCGGTTGCCATGGTTTCGATCCTACTCGCGCGGTCGGTGAGCCCGGCTACCCTGGACAGTATGCACACAGCGGATCGCGACGCGTCCGGCACCGGCGACGGCGGGTGCGGATCCGACAAGCCAGCGCCAAACGAACACCTGGAACAACTGACCGCTCTCTTCGAGCGGGGGCCCGCCGCCATTCTGACCGGCGCAGGAATGAGCACCGATTCGGGCATCCCCGACTACCGTGGCACGGGCTCGCCGCCACGCACCCCGATGAGCATCGAGCAATTCACAAACGACGCACATTACCGCCGTCGTTTCTGGGCCGGCGCCCGAATCGGGGCGTTGCGCTTGGCGAACTTACGCGCAAATGCCGGACACGAGGCCGTGGCGCGCCTCGAACAGGCCGGTCACCTCACCGGGGTGATTACCCAGAACGTCGACGGGTTACACACAGCTGCGGGCGCAGTGAACGTCGCCGAGCTGCATGGCAGCGGATCCACGATGCGATGCATAACCGAGGGGCACCGATTTACCCGCGCCGAAACCCTGGCTTGGTTCGATGCCGCGAACCCCGGCTTTGTTGAGCGCAACGCAGACGCACCGACGAATCCCGACGGAGATGCCGACGTGACGGCCATCGACAGTGTTCGAGTGCCCGTGTGTCCGGCCTGCGGGGCAACGCTGCGGCCCGACGTAGTGTACTTCGGCGAGCACGTGCCCAAACCGGTGTTCGCGCACGCTGAGCAGATCATTGCGGATGCCGAGATGCTCATCATCGCTGGCTCGTCGCTCGCGGTGAACACCGGAGTGCGGCTCGTGCACCGGGCCGAGACCCGTGGCATTCCGATCGCGGTGATCAATCGTGGTCCCACCGCAGTGGATCGCCGATCATCGCTCCACACCCGCATCGAGGGCGGCACTAGCGAGACGCTCAGCGCCCTCGCTGCGGCGCTCGAGAGGTAGCCCGACAGAGCCCACGGCGGATCCGCCCGGGTTTCAGGCGGCGAGCGGATCCACGCGCAGAGAGGCGGGCTACTTGACGCTCTCGAGGAAGCTCTGCGTACGTTGGCGTTGCGGATTGTCGAAGACATCTCCTGGTGTGCCAGCCTCGACCACCACTCCCCCATCCATAAAGACGACCTGATCTGCAACGCCTCGGGCGAAACCGATCTCGTGCGTCACGACAATCATGGTCATGCCTTCCTGGGCCAGTTCGCGCATCACATCGAGCACGTCACCGACGAGTTCGGGGTCGAGTGCGGAAGTGGGCTCGTCGAACAACATGAGCTTTGGGTCCATCGCTAGAGCGCGAGCGATTGCCACCCGTTGCTGTTGCCCGCCCGAGAGTTGCGCCGGGTAGTGGCCGGCGAAATCAGCAAGTCCCACGCGGTCGAGAAGCAGCCGCGCGCGCTCCCTTACCTGCGCCTTGCTTTGCCGCATTACGCCGACTGGAGCCTCGCACACGTTCTCTAGCGCAGTTAGGTGAGGGAAGAGGTTGAACCTCTGAAACACCATGCCGATGCCCCGGCGCTGCTTAGCGATCTGCCTCGGGGTCATTTCGTGCGTCTTTGCACCATCTTGGCGGTATCCGATGAGTTCTCCATCGACGAGAATGCGACCGCCGTCGATGGTCTCGAGGTGGTTGATGCATCGCAGGAGCGTTGACTTACCCGACCCAGATGGCCCGAGAAGCACAGTGACCGAACCTGCTGGCACCGCGAGCGAAACATCGCGGAGCACCTGATGTGCGCCATAGCTCAGTAGTGCCCCGTAGAGTGGTGTAACGATCCCGGCCAGCAAACGTAAGCGTGGCCACCGGGATCTTCCTTCGAGGAAACTCTCACATCCCACTCGAAAGGTGTCACACCGATGACCACTCCCTCTATTGTCGACCCTGTCACTGTCCTCGCCAACGCTCTGGGCGACGCGTCTCCTGACCTGATGCGTACTCTGCTCCAAACCATGATCAACACGCTCCTCTCTGCAGAGGCCGACGCGGTCTGCGGTGCCGAGTACGGCAAACCCTCTCCCGAGCGCCTCAACTCTCGCAACGGATACCGCACCCGCGAGCTCGATACCCGTGTGGGAACCGTGGATGTCGCGATCCCGAAGCTCCGCTCCGGCACGTACTTCCCCGAGTGGCTCCTCGAGCGCCGCAAACGCTCAGAAGCAGCGATGATCACCGTCGTCGCTGACGCCTACCTCGCCGGCGTCTCGACGAGACGGATGGACAAGCTCGTGAAGACCCTCGGCATCCATTCCCTGTCGAAGTCGCAGGTTTCCCGGATGGCCGCCGATATGGACGAGCACGTGCGCGAGTTCCGCACGAGACCCCTGGGCGACTCAGGGCCCTTCACGTTCGTCGCGTGTGACGCGCTCACGATGAAAGTTCGTGAGGGCGGGCGCGTGATCAACACTGTTGTGCTCGTCGCGACCGGGGTGAACGCTGACGGGCACCGGGAAGTCCTGGGCATGCAAGTGGCGACCGCAGAGACCACGATGGCATGGAACACGTTCTTCGCAGACCTCGTCGCTCGCGGCCTCACCGGGGTGAAACTCATCACCTCTGACGCGCACGCAGGCCTCGTGGAAGCGATGCGGGCGAACTTCCCCGGGACGTCGTGGCAGAGGTGCCGCACACACTACGCCGCGAACCTGATGGCAGTGACCCCCAAGAGCATGTGGCCAGCGGTCAAAGCGATGCTGCATTCCGTGTACGACCAGCCTGATGGGACAAGTGTTGAGGCGCAGTTCGATCGGCTCCTGGACTACGTCGAGGGCAAGCTCCCTGAGGTGTTCGACCACCTCGATGCTGCCCGGGCTGACATCCTCGCGTTCACCACGTTCCCGAAAGATGTGTGGCAGCAGATCTGGTCGAATAACCCAAACGAGCGCCTGAACCGCGAGATTCGCCGTCGCACTGATGTCGTTGGGATCTTCCCAAACCGCGACGCGATCATCAGGCTCGTCGGGGCGGTCCTTGCAGAACAGTCCGACGAATGGGCTGAGGGACGCCGTTACCTCGGTCTTGACGTCCTCGCGAGGTGCCGCCTCACGCTCGTAGACACCGAAACGATCGAGCACCATGCTCTTCCCGAGCTCGAGGCCGCAGCATGAGCACCGATGCCCGAACTACTGGGCGGCACTACGTCGCCGCGAACGATCTCCCCGCCAGCATCTGCGACCACAACGAAAACTAGCCCCACAACCTTGAAGGATCACGAAACGGTTACACCACTCCACGGGACTTGACCCATAGCTCTTACGCACGCGACGAATCTCAACGAGAGACTCGACCGCCCGCTCCTGCATCATGATCTGTGGACTCATGGCACGCTCACAATCTGGGTAACCGGTGCTGGCTCGGGGCCTGGTTGACGTTGTGCCACCGCGGCTCGGACACGTTGCCACGGTGTGGGCGGGAGATTTCGGCTACTCCCTCGCCCGTAACGGCGCTCAAGGTAGTACTGCGGAATCGACAACACGCTGGTCATGAAGAGGTACCAGATACTCACCACAATCAGCAGCTCAACTTGCTTCAAGTTTGAAGACGAAATCATCGAGGCCTGCGTATAGAGCTCCATGACCGCAATCACCGATAGCAACGAGGTGTTCTTGAGCATCGAAATCAGTTCATTGCCCATTGGCGGGATGATGACTCGCATGGCTTGTGGCAGGAGTACCCGACGGAAAGTGTAAAGCGGCGACATTCCCAGGGAGTACGCGGCCTCTCGCTGCCCCTCGTCGACGGACATCATGCCGGCACGCACGATCTCCGACGAATAGGCGGCCTGGTTCAGGGTAAGGGCGAGCAAACCCGCGATGAACGGCGTGATGAGCGTGTTGGTTTCAATTTGCCAGAACACCACTTCAGTGAGCGGCACCCCGAGTGTGATCTGATCGAAGAGCAGCCCGAGGTAGCCCCAGAGCACGATCTGAACCAAAACCGGCGTGCCACGAAACGCCCAGACGTAAAACCAAGCAACGCTCGTGAGCACCGGGTTCGCTGCGAGCCGCATCGAGGCAATCACGATCGCGAGAACGGTCGACACCGCCATGGAAATAGTCGTGATTACGATCGTTAACCAGACGCCCTCGAGGATTCGAGGGTCAAAAAGGAACTCACCCACCGTTCCGAAATCGAGATTTGGGTTTGTCGCGACGACGATCACGAAGCTTGCAAGCAGCAACACCACAATGATCGCACTGATCCATCGCCAGGGGCGTCGGAGTGGAACCGCCACGACATCGTCATCGGTTGTGAGGTGCACGTTCGGGGGAATCACGGACTCTCGCCGCTGCATCACTTCGCTCACGAGACGGTCGATCCCTGATTCACCGTTGCCGACTCAACCGCGTAAGCACTGATGTTGCTGCGTTCCAGCACTTCTTGGTAGGTGCCTTCTTCAATCAACGCCTGCAGCGCCTGCTGCACGGCATCGACAAGTTCAGTGTCTTCCTTCAGTATGCCGATCCCACTATAGACAGGGTTGAACCCCGCGGGATTCTTGGGATCTCGCACGATCTCGAAGGCTTCTCCGTCTTCAGTTGTCGCCACCACATATTCGGCGACGACCGCGTCGGCCGCATACGCATCGCTCTTGCCTGCACGCAGCGCCGTCTGCGCGTCGAGGTCGCTCGGCAGCTCCATGACATTGATGCCGCAGTCCGTCGCGCGGAGGAGGTCTCCCTGCACGGTGGCTTTCTGCACTGACACGGTTTTGCCGCACAAGTCATCCTGGCCGGTGATTCCTTCTGGGTTTCCCTTCTTCACGGCGATCGCAAAGCCACCGTAGGTGTAGTTCACGAACGAGAGTGTCTCCTGACGTTCAGGCGTGTCGTTCATGCCACTCATGATGATGTCGTTCTTCTTCGCCTGCAGTGACGGAATCACCGAATCGAACGCCTGCTTGTTCAGAGACACGTCGATCCCGAGCTTCTGACCAATCAGACGACCAAGTTCCGGATCGAATCCAATCTCGCGGTTGTTGTCGTCGTACATCGCCATTGGGGGAAAGGGGATATCGACGGCGATGTTGATCGTGCCTCGCTGGAGAATTTCCGCCGGCAGGAGTTCCGTCAGCGCGGGATCCACTGTCGTGCTGATTTCTTCGCCAATGGGCAGATTCGGCCCGGCAGTTTCACTGGTGGCTCCCCCGCTCGCACCCGTGCAGCCAGTCAGGGTGATAGCGAGTGCTGCGGCGGCCGCGAGTGCAGCGAGTGGCGTATTTTTCGTGAGGTTCATGCTGGTTCCTTCGACTCTGGAGGATGACGGATCAGTGGTCAGTTGGCAGGCAAGGCGGTTAGCGCGAGCGCCGGTTCGTGCAGGGAGAGGAGATCCTCGTAGCGTTCCCGCCGGGTCACGAGCCGGGAATCGCCGTCGGCGACGAACACGATGGCTGGCCGCAGGGCCCCGTTGTAGTTGTTCGACATTGTGTAGGAATAGGCACCGGTCGTCGCCATCACGACCAGGTCACCGGGTCGGGCGGCAGGCATCGGCGCACCGTCGACGAGGAGGTCCCCCGACTCGCACTGTCGCCCGACGAGTTGGGCGGTTTCGAGCCACGGCTCGGTGACTCGGTTCGCGAGCACCGCCTCGTAGCGCTGCCCAGTCAGGGCAACATCAAGCTGGTCAGCGAGCCCGCCGTCGACGGCCACGAAGACTTGTCCGGTGCGCTTGACCGACACGACACGGTACAGGGTGACTCCGGCCCGGGCAACGATTGATCGACCTGGTTCGATCATGAGCTTGACGCCGGCGGGAAGATGCTGCCGAGCAGCCGCAACAATGGAGTCGAGGTACGCCTCCACTGTCGGGGCTTCCTCCTCGTAGGTGTATTTGACCCCGAGGCCTCCACCCACGTCGTAGGTGCTGAAGCTGCCGACAGTCGAGATGTTTTCGACCGCCTGTGCGAACTGCTCGGTATTGAGAATTTGCGATCCAATGTGCAGGTGCACCCCTTCAAACTGCATGAGCGGGTGGTCTCGCATGCGCGTGATGGCGTGGATCGCTTGATCCATCGGCAAGCCGAACTTCGACAGCTCTCCGCCGGTGGCCTGCGAGGCATGCGTCTGGGCTTCGACCCCGGGAATCACGCGGAGCAGCAGCCGCTGAGGTGCGGTGAGGATTCGCTCGAGGCGATCCAACTCGTCCTCATTGTCGATAATGATGGTGCCGACACCAGCCTCGACCGCAAGCTGCAATTCGTCCTCGGTCTTCGCGTTGCCGTGAAAATAGAGCCGCTCGGGAGCCACACCCGCAGCGAGCGCCAACCGCAGCTCGCCACCCCCAGCAACATCGACCGAGAGCCCCTCCTGCTGCGCGACGCGATACATTTCCACGATCGGCAGAGACTTCGAGGCGAAGAGCACGTCTGAGTTCGGCCAGCGCTCCCGCAGACCGTCGACGAAGCGGCAGATCTGACGGCGCAACCCCGTTTCATCAATGACGTGGAGCGGGGTGCCGTAACGATCGGCGAGTTCGGTCACCGCGACTCCACCAATCGTGAGGTGGCCGCTCGCATCGCAGCCCGCTTCTTCGGGGAGTATGCCCCACAGTTCGCCCAAGCGAGTATGCTCTGGCGCGGGCTTGCTGGGCGAGCCTGACATCTTCATCGTGACCTCCATGTGCGTCGTTGCGTGTCAAACCTACGATGTCCTTGAACGGAATTTTTTAGAGTTTTCGCATATTATGAGCGAATGAATAGAGGGATTCCTCCAACATTGTCGGTAAATGAGCCGACCCTCGGTGATCTCATGGCCGAGCTCGAACCTCGCACCGCCACCCTTCTCGGGCCACATGACGAAATGCGAATCATCAGCGGCGCCGATTTCTACGATGCCCTCGAACCTCTGGCTGACGCAGCAGGCACCGTTCTCTTCGCGCCCTCGGCGGTAGACATCGAAGGGGATCACCTCACTCGCATTGCTGAGGAAGCAGCGCTCCGCCAATACTCCGCGATCGCTGTGAAGTGCCGCGATTGTGACACAGACAGTTTCGCGCAAATTGCCGAATCCAGTGGGATCCCCTTCATTCGGATCAGCGATCTCGTCAGTTGGCGTCTGTTTGACGCGCTCCTCGCCCAGTTCCTGGGAGAGCATGGTGACAGTGCGGATGCACACCGTGACCGAGGCGCCGAGCCACTGTTCTCCCTCGCAAACGAACTAGCTGGGTTCTTTGGCGGGTCCGTCGCCATTGAAGATCTCGGTCGACGCATCATCGCCTACTCGTCCGTTCCCGATCAACTGATCGACAATCTGCGCACGCAAGGAATTCTCACTCGGCACGTGCCCGAGTCTCCGTTCAACGATGACCAGTACCGCACCGTCCTGCGCACGGAAAATCCCATCAAGTACCCCCGGCTCGAAGACGAGGAGCCCCGTGTTGCCTGTGCTATTCGCGCGGGCGCGCTGCCCCTCGGCACGATCTGGGCGATCGATGCATCGGGCGAAGCCCCGCTGACGAGGCTGCAGGAGGAACGGATCCGGGCTGCGGCCAGCGTCGCCGCCGCATACATGCTTGACGACATCCGGATGCGTAAGGCTACACAAGTCCCGAGAGAAAACCGACTGCGCACCCTCCTCGACGGTCACGAGGTGCTCGGGGTCGAGCTCGCCGAGCTTGGAATCTCAGAAGAGCGGGGGGCCGCACTCCTGGCATTTTCCCCGGCGGAAAGCGATCACCATGCGACACCGAGTCAGCTTCGATCTACCGTACAGCGACATCTCGCAGTACACCGTCCCGAGGCAGTTGCTGTGGTGCGCGGCGCCCGAGTGTACGCGCTTATCGCTAACGACCCTTCGCGCCCCGCAACCGGACTCGTCGAGCCACTGCTGCCGATCCTAGATCGCCTCATGAGCCCCGGCACGCTCGTCGCAGTGCCGGGGGTTGCAAACCGGCCTGCTGAGGTGTCTCAGCTCTGCGAACTCGCTGACCGGCTGCTCAACACCGCTCTTTCCCACCCGAGCGCTGTGGCACAGCGGGTGCTGACGGTGGAGGCGCTTCGTCCGTTTCTGATGTTCGAGCGAGCCGCGGCGATGTTCGCCTCAGAGCCTGAACTGCGTTTACCTGAGCTCGATCGCATTTGGGAGGGTGATCCGAGGCTTGCCGAAACCCTGCTCGAGTGGTGCAACAGCAGCGGGAACGTTGCCCAAGCCGCCCGCAGGCTCACGGTCCATGAAAATACGGTCCGGTACCGGCTTCGCCAGATCCAGGAAGAGTGTGGCATCGACCTATTCGACCCCGATACGCTTCTCACCACCTGGTTGCAGTTACGCGTACAAGCTCACGGCGCATAGCTTTGCGCCATCCCACCCGACTTCGCCGCTGACCGCCGCCGGTCGTTACTCGCCGCGAGAAACCCGCGTCATCTCCTCGCGAGGCACAACCTTGATGCGGGTGCGCCCCTCGGACTCGCCGAGTGCCAACTCGTGCTCGTCGAGCCGCTGCCACCCTTCGATAGTCGTGTAGGGCACGTGACGCGATTCCAGAAGCGCAGGAATGGCATCAGGCGAAGTTTCGACGGGCTCCCACCAGCTGGCACGGTCTTCAAGCAGACACTCGATGGTTTCCATCGCATCGCTCTTCGTGTGACCGATAAGCCCCACCGGGCCCCGCTTGATCCACCCGGTTGCGTAGACCCCCGCAAGCTGCGCGCCATCGGCGCCCATAACGCGGCCCTGCTCATTCGGGATCACGCCCCGCGCCTCGTCGAAAGGGATCTCCTTGAGCGGCGACCCGAGATAGCCGACCGCGCGGTACAGCGACTGCACCGGAATCACCTCAAACTCGCCCGTCTCAATAATGCCGCCCTGACCGTCGGGGGCGGTGCGCTCGATCTTCAGCCCGGTCACACGCCCGTCTTCGGTGACCACGGCGACGGGCTTCGACCAGAAGTGCAGGTGCAGTCGGCGTGAGGAAGACTCGGTCTCGCCTGCTTCGCGGGCGCGCTGCGCCTCGCGCCACTGGTTCATGACGCGTGTCATGACGACTACCTGCTTATTCTTGCCGAGCACCTCGGTCGCGTAGGGGTCATCGAACTCGAAGTCGCGCTCATCAATCACCATGTCGACGTCGCGCACCTCGCCCAGCTCCCGCAACTCGAGCGGCGTGAACTTCACATATGCGGGGCCGCGACGTCCGAAGAGGTGGAGGTCGGCAATGGGGTTCGACGCAAGCCCTTCATAGACGTTCGACGGAATTTCGGTGGGCAGAAGGTCCTCGGCGTGCTTAATCAACATGCGCGAGACGTCCAGGGCGACATTACCGTTGCCGATTACCGCAACGTCAGTAGCTTCGAGCGGCCAGGTGCGTGGCACGTCGGGATGCCCGTCGAACCAGCTGACGAAGTCTGCTGCCCCGTATGAGCCCTCCGCGTCAATGCCTGGAATCTCAAGTGAGGCATCGCGGATCGCGCCCGTCGCGAAGACCACCGCGTGATAATGCCGCTTCAGGTCTTCGAGCGTGATGTCTTCGCCGTAGCGCACATTACCGAAGTAGCGGACGATGCCCCTGTTCGCCGCCTCGTCATCACTAGCGGAGGTGCCGATCTCTTGGGCATCAGGACGAGTTCGATCCAGTACCTCACGGAGGGCAGTGATGATCCCCTTGATGCGAGGGTGGTCGGGTGAGACACCATAGCGAACGAGTCCGTACGGAGCAGGAAGCTGCTCGAAAAGATCGATCTCGACACCAAAGTCACGCTCCGCTTTGATGAGCAGGTCTGCCGCGTAAATCCCGGCTGGCCCAGCCCCAACAATTGCCAATCGCATCTTGGTCATAGTGGATTCCTTCCATTCCCCCACCGGTATACACAGCGGGCGAGACGTCTCACTTGCTTCACAGTCCGCGGCCGAAGCCGCAACAGCTATCCCTCGCGAGTCACGATCGATTCGGCCATACGCTCGAGCCCCCGCTTGATCACCGATTTCGGTAACGGATCAAGCGCAACCACCGCATCCGCGGCCCAGCGACGCGCCTCTGCTTCGGTCTCCGCAGTGACCTCGTGGGAGTGGAGGGCTTCGACCTCGGGGTCAAGAATTCCCGGGTCTGCGCCCTCAGCAATTTGGGCAACACCAGCCTCGATACGTGCCAGGAGTTCGGCATCCTCGGCGCTGGTGCCGGCCCGAGCGCGCAAGAGAAGCAACGGCATCGTCACCACGCCAGCGCGCAGATCCGTGCCAGCACGCTTCCCGGTACGGTCCGCCTTCGGAGACAGATCGATCACATCATCGATGAGTTGGAAGGCGACGCCGATCCGCTCGCCGTACTCCATTACTGGATCAGCATATTCAGTGGGTGCGTGCGAGAACATCACGCCCATGCGGGCGGCTGTCGCGATGAGCGCGCCGGTCTTGTCGGCAAGCACCTGGAGGTAGTGGGCCATCGGATCTTCTCCCGACTGTGGGCCGACCGTCTCGTGCAACTGCCCCAGGCACAGCCGTTCGAAGGTTCGCGCCTGCAGCTGGATCGCTTCTTCACCCATGCCCGAAGCAAGCGTAGACGCGCGAGCGAAGAGCAAATCGCCAGCGAGAATCGCAATGGAGTTCGACCACACGGTTTGCGTCGCCGGTACCCCTCGTCGCATTTTTGCGTCGTCCATCACGTCGTCGTGATACAGCGACGCCAGATGGGTAAGTTCGACCGATTGCGCCGCTCGTCGGACCAGATCATTCGGACCGTCGCCGAGTTCGCTCGTCAGCAGCGTAAGCATCGGGCGGATCCGCTTCCCGCCGGCCTCCGCAAGATATCGGGCCGGCGCATCGGCGATCTCCGAGGCAAAGCTCAAGTGCTCGAGGAGGCCTGATTCGATGAGCGCGAGCTGCTCGCGCATACGCCGAGAGTGCTTGCGCTCCGCCGGACCCTGGAAGAGCCGCATGGGGAGCGCCTGGGTTGCCGTGTCTTCGGCGATTGGCACGGTCACGGGGTACCGCCTGACACATCAGTCGAACGCGGCACAAATCCGCGATGCAGGGCAACGATGCCAAGCGTCAAGTTGCGATACGCGACCCGTTCGAGCCCGGATTCGCGCATCCACGCAGCCAGCTCGTCTTGCGCTGGCCACTTCTCGATCGACTCGTTCAGGTAGCGGTAAGCTTCCTCAGCGCTCTTATTCAGCGCCCCTGCAATACGCGGCAATACATGACGCGAGTAGGCGGTGAAGGGCCCGCGAATCGCGTCGACAGGGCGCGAAAACTCACAGATCACAATCCGCCCACCAGGCTTCACCACACGCTTCATCTCGGCGATGGCGCGCTTCGGCTCAGTGACATTCCGCAGCCCGAATGAGATCGTTGCCGCGTCGAAACTGTCGTCAGCAAAGGGCAGTTCAGTGGCATCAGCCCACACGAAGTCGATGAGGTCATTGCCCGATTGACGCTCGCGACCCACAGCCAACATGCCCTCAGAGAAGTCAGCCGCGGTGACGTGAGCGCCATGCTGCGCTATTGCCGCGCTCGAGGTTCCAGTTCCGGCAGCAAGGTCGAGCACCCGCATTCCCTTCCGGGGCTGCAAAGCTCGGGTCATGGCGATACGCCAGAGGCGCGAATTTCCGGCCGAGAGCACGTCGTTGATGAAGTCGTATTTTGGAGACACCTCATCGAACATCGTGGAAACGTCGGTGGCCAGCTTGGTGGCCGTATCGGGGCGGGTCACCCCCCTATGCTAGCCGGTCACGTCCTGCGCGCACGCTGTGTCTGCGCGGGCACCGGGTAGGTTAGTGGGATGAACAGTGGATCGCCGCACCGCCTCTTCGCGGTCACGCGCCCCCTGGCTTCCCTGCCCACCCTCGACGATCTCCTCAGCTTCGCCGACCCCTCCCAGCCACTGCTCTGGACTCGTGGTGATCGTGGCGGCGTCGGCGTCGGCGAGACCCTTCGCTTAACCTTCACCGGTCCCGAACGATTCGCTCAGGCGAGCACGGCATGGCGCAACATCGCCGCCGTCGCCGAGATCGACGATCCGGTCGGGCTCCCCGGAACAGGGCTCGTTGCATTCGGCACCTTCGCTTTCGATTCCGCGAGCGAAGCGGAGAGCGTGCTGATCGTGCCGCGGGTGATCGTGGCGAGGCACCGCGGGACGGCCTGGCTAACTGAGATCAGTGTGGAACCGACAGATCGGGATCCGCAACTGCCTGTGCCGACCTCCCTGGGTTCGTGGAGCGGCGTGGACCTGCCAACGACTGAACCGAATTCTGCATACCTAGCCGGTGTGCGCGATGCCTCGTCACGGATCGCCAGCGGGGCTGCCGAGAAGATCGTGCTGTCCCGGCAAGTCCGCGGACTGATTTCCGCTGAAGACGATCTCCGGGTGCCGCTAGGGCGCCTCGCCGAACGCTACAGCGACTGCTGGACGTTCGCGGTCGATGGCATGCTTGGCGCAAGCCCGGAGACCCTCATTCGCCAAACGGATGGGGCGATCTCCGCGCGGGTGCTGGCCGGCACGCGAGCGCGAGGATCCGAGCCAACAGCCGATGCGCGGGCGCGCGACGAACTCCTCACGAGCACAAAGGAGCAACACGAACACGCCTTCGCCGTGCAGAGCGTGGTTACCGCGCTCGCTCCGCATGTGGCCGAGCTGCACACCAGCGAAGAACCCTTCGCCCTGCAACTCCCGAACGTCTGGCACCTGGCGACCGACCTCGGTGCCACTCCGGGCGCTGGCGGCACCTCGCTAGAACTCACCGCTGCGCTGCACCCAACCGCCGCCGTGGCCGGCACTCCCACGAGCTCAGCCGTGGAATCAATCGCCGAGATCGAACCATTTGATCGCGGTCGATACGCAGGCGCGGTGGGGTGGATCGACGCGGCCGGTGACGGGGAATGGGTCATTGCGCTGCGCTGCGCGCAGGTGGGTCCCGCAGTAAACGGGAATCGCGAGGTGACCGCGACAGCTGGTGGCGGGATCGTCGCGGGTTCTGATCCACACCGTGAGTTTCGCGAAACCGTGTCGAAGTTCACACCCATCACCGAGGCGTTCGGCGCCTAACGGCGCGAGATATCGCCCGGCCCCCATCGGCGCGATCGACGACTCTTCACGCCTCCCCTAGCGAGCCAGCGCCACCTCGACGACTGTCGGCCCGATCACCGGTCGGGTGAAGAGCGCGTCTAAGTCGCCCCGTGTTTTCACACGTACATACTCCCACCCGTACGCGGTCGCGAGGCGTTCGAGATCCACGTGCTGCGGGGTGTACATCACCCGGTCGAACGCCTCCCGCGGCGCCGTACTCGCCGCCTCGAGGGTATCGAAGATCGTGCCCCCGCCGTCATTTCCGACGATCACCTGCACGCGCGGGTGTTGCTCGTTTTCGGGCAGCAGGAGCGATCCCGCATCGTGCAGAAATGCAAGGTCGCCGATGAGCACACGGGTCACCCCGGCCGCATGGCCGGGCCGTTCGTCCTGTTGACTAGCGGAGGCGATGCCGAGCGCCGTCGCGATCGTGCCGTCAATGCCCGCGAGACCGCGATTCGCGTGCACCCGAATGTTTCGGGAGGTGGCGCGGCCATCGAGCACCCGCACGAGTCGCGATGCGGCCAGCATCAGGCGGTCATGCGGCCAGGTCGCCCGCCAGACGCCTTCGACGAGCGCTTCACGGGTTACCGGTTCCCGCAGCGCGGCCACCTCAGCGCGTGCGAGAGCGGCCAATTGCTTGTAATCCGCGCCGCGGCTCGACGCAGGGCTCGTTGCATAACCGTTGGATCGCTGCTCGCGCAGAGCGCGATCAGCGATCACCCACGCCCCCAACCAGCGGCGCATGCTGCTCGGGGCATACGAATCTGCAACACGCGCCGAACCGACCACACGCGCATCTCCACTGGGATCGTAGTGCTCGACACCTTCACCCCGGTGCGGATCCACCACCACGACCTCAACATCGTGTCGCCGCAGCAGCGCCGGGATCTGACGGGTGAGCGTCGGGTGCCCGAACACAATTGCCCGCTCGATCAGCGCACCCACCTGTAAGTCGTTGATCAGCGTCGCGTAGGAAGCAATCACCTCTCGCCCGAAGCGGACACTGCTCACCACCTCGGCGAGGAGCGGAAGCCCGGCTGCGCGCGCGAACTCTTCTGCCTCTGGCCCTGCCCCGTCGCCGGCGATTACCACCGTCAAGGCATCATCCGTGTGGATATACGCCTCAGGCTCGGTCACGGCAAGTTCC
Organism: Leucobacter shiyiweii; assembly: GCF_052446065.1. Taxonomy (GTDB): domain Bacteria; phylum Actinomycetota; class Actinomycetes; order Actinomycetales; family Microbacteriaceae; genus Leucobacter. The sequence continues at coordinate 2,224,300 of NZ_CM127080.1, forward strand.
GCTGGGAGGCCCCAGCGGTCATCTGTGACCGGAGAGGCTGCCGAACCAGGTAATACCGATCCTTCAGGTACGAGACGCGAGCCGGGTGCACCAGCTTCGGCAGGATGGACCGATCGCCGTGCAGCCAACTCAGCAAACAGTTCGCTGCTCGTCACAGGCCCCTCGCCGAAGTTGAACGTTGCCCCGGAGTGCCAGCCCGACAGCGGCTCCCTGAAGGCGAGGTTGAGTTGCACCGGACCCGCGGGCGGCTTTCCGTGCATGCCAATTGCTGCAGCCAGTGCCTCGCGCGCTATTCCGACCGGGTTTAGGTCAGGTTCGCTGCTACCGAGATCTGATGGCCCGGGGGCTCGAACGTCGAGCGACAGGCGAGCAAAGGGCCCAAAGAAACCGGCCTGCTTCGTGGTTTGGTTGCTGCGTACCCCGCGAAGCTCGGCCGGACGATCTGCGGTGATGAGCAGCATAGGCACGCGACCCTCATGCGCTTCTAGGGCGGCGGGCATCAGGTTTGCGACGGCGGTACCGCTCGTGACAATTACCGGGGCAGGAACGCCCGTTTCGCGCGCGATACCGAGAGCAAAAAACCCGGCGGAGCGCTCATCGAGCCGAACGTGGAGACGAATTGCACCGAAGCTCTCCGCCTCGGCGGCAGCCAGTGCGAGCGCCTGCGAGCGTGACCCGGGGCATATGACAACGTGTTGCACCCCACCCCGGATGAGTTCGGCCAGCAGGCCGACCGCGAAAGCGGAGGAGGGTGAAACCTGCGTCACTTCTTTTCCGGCTGGTCTTCGCCCGCGCCGCTCTCCGGCTCGTTCGCGCTGTTTGGCAGGTCGGTGGTGCCCTCACCCGGGAAGGTCTCGGCGTCAAGGGCGTGCAGTCGTTCCTCGAGTTCGCGCAAGCGCTCAAGCTCGGCATCGCTCAGCTTCGCGCCGGTGAAACGAGGGTCGTCGTCGGGCGCGGGACTCACCACCTGTGCCGCCCCCGGACGCCCCTTGCCGATGGCGAACCACAGAATCGCTCCGATCACAGGCAAGACCACCACGAGAACAACCCATACGGGTTTCGGCACACCACGCGCCCTGGACGCATCGGTCATCGCCGCGTCGACCAGCGCGTAGAGAATGAACGCCACTGCGATCACGGCACCAATAATCAAGAACCGCACCATGCCCTCATGCTATCGAGCGCCCCTGAGAGCACGCCCGTTGGGTGGCTCCTCAGGCGCAGTCGGTACACTCTGGGCTGTGAAACCTCGCACCGCCTGGATCGTCTACTCACTCGCACGCCTCGCGTTTTTTGCGATGCCCTTCGCCGCGCTGATGCTCATTGGCTGGCCGTGGTGGCTGTCGGCGGTGGTGGCGTCACTCGCTGCGGTGTCACTCTCAATTATTTTTCTCTCAAAGCAGCGGGAGGTAGCTTCCGCCAGCGTGTACGAATGGCGCCAGCGCGACCGCACGACAGATGATATTGCCGAGGATGCCGCGCTCGACGGGACTTCCCTGGATCAACAGATCGCGCCCCGAGAGAACCAATAGGCCGTGGGGGTCAGTCTGGCCTGCTAAAAAGCAAATGCGATCCCGAGAAGCACACCGTATGCTAGCGCGGCGAGACTTGTCAGCCCGAGCACGATGATGAGTTCGCGGGCGGATCGCGCCCACAGTGTAATCACACTGCTGGGGATCACGACAATGAGCACCAACCACACGAGAATCATGCCCGGGTGTATTGGACCGTACACGGCGGGAACCGTGAAGGGCAGCAGCACACACACCACGTAGAGAATGCGGGAGGCTCGATCCCCTATTCGGACGGACAGGGTGCGCTTGCCCGCGAGGCGATCTGTTGGAATATCGCGGGTGTTGTTTGCGATCAGTACGGCAACGGCGAATAAGCCCACACCAGCACCCGCCCACCAGACCTCCTGAGTCTGCACATCTGTCTGCAGCCAGGTGGTGCCCACCGTGGCGACGAGACCAAAGAAGATGAAGACCACAACCTCGCCGAGACCTGCATATCCGTAGGGTCGTTTTCCGCCGGTGTAGAACCATGCCGCGACGATGGCCACAGCGCCAAGTGCCAGGAACCACCAGCGTCCACTCATCAGTACTGCAACCAGCCCGCATGCCGCGGCGAGCGCAAAGAACACCAGCGCTGTGGCGAGCACCCGTTTGGGATCGACGAGCCCTGAGCCTGTGAGCCGGGCGGGCCCCACGCGAAACTCATCAGTGCCGCGTATGCCGTCCGAGTAGTCATTCGCGAAATTAACGCCGACTTGCAGGAACACCGCCACGCCGAGAGCGAGGAGAGTGAGCGGCCAGGAGAACCCCTGCACCATGTGGGCGATGCCCGCCCCGGCGGCGATCGGCGCAACGGCTAGCGGAAGGGTGCGGAGCCTCGCTCCGCCGACCCAGTTGCGCCAGGTGATGGTGGGGGAACCGTCGGTTTCGACCTGCCGTGTCGCGGCGGCACGCTTTGCCGGGTTACCGGACTTGCGTCCGTCTCTGGTCGCTGCATTCATGGAATACTCCTCACTCCGCAACGATCCTAGTCTCGTGCGCGAGGCGCCGGCGCCGGCGCGATCGTGGGAAACGCCTCTCCCGCGGCAACCGGAAAGGTACCAAATCTGGGATCAAATTCCGTCTTATCGCGCGCCCGGCAGGCCTGCACCAGCTAGAACATGATGCGGATCTGCTCTCAATTGTGAAGAGCGCGGACGGGCGAAGGGCAAAAATATGGGTCAGAGCAAGACCAGTGGTGGCACCATGCGAGGGTCTGAAACTAGCCGCGTCAATCGCGATGCGCGCTTGAGACGCATAGGCCTGTGGCGGAGCACGCGAGTGATGGGATCTATGCTTCTGGCTGCCCTACTCGTCGCGAGTGCGATCGTGATCCCCGGCACCGCGGCCCTCGCGAACACCTCCGGAGCCATCACGGTCATCCCAAACGGGCCAACGACTCAGGTAGTGAATTCCGATTTTCGCACGACCGTGTCGTGGTCGTGCTCGGGCGGTCAGGCAACCGCCTGTGAGAACGTCGAGATTCGCATTCCGATCACGCTTGACGCCCCCGCGGGCGCGATCGAGGAGATGGACCTGTGGGGCATGAATGTCACCCTCCCGTCGTCGTCCGTTGCGGGGTTCACCCAGACGATCACTCGCTCCGCGACCTCGGCCCTGGTCACACTGCGTGCCACACGCACGATTCCTGCGGGCACGCAGGAGAACTTCGTGGTCACGGTTCGCCCTCATGGCGCGACTGGCGACGGGGTCGGGTTCACGGTTGGTGCGGCAGAGCTGACCTCGCCCAGCTTTACCACGGTCACGAGCGACGAGATTGACTACACCGTCACTGCGCGGGATCTCCTGCCGCCGGAGAAGCTCTACATCGGAGGTGGCCCGGGCTCAACTGCCGGCACGATGGTTGCGACCTACCAGATCTCGCCGAACGTCCGCGCCGTTTGGGACCCGGTGACCGACGCCTGGTCTGCGTGCGTGAATCAGATTGCTCTGCACACGAACCAGAACGTGACCGCAGTCGCATCGACCCTACAGATCGTTGACATCCTCCCGGCAGGGTCGACATTCCTGTCTGCCACCGGCGGCGGAGTGTATGACCCCGCGAGCCACACAGTGACGTGGTCTTCGTGCTCGAACCTCTCCGACCTGCCGTTCATTGTGAGGGTTGAGATCCCCTCGGTCACCGACGAGGCGAACGCTGGCTTTGTGCCAGATGTCACGAACACTCTTGAGCGTCGCTTCACTGACACCTCTGGCATCGATCATGTTGATACCGATACCGCGGTGCACTCGAACCTGCTGATCGACCGCCCCGGCGCCCTGATCGGCAAGTGCGGCAATGGTCGATTCAATCTTCCGCCGGGAACACCCAATCCGGGCGGACAGTGCTTACCATTCCGTGCGTCAGTGCCTTACGGGTACACCGGGCCCGGGAACAACGTCGCGACACATTTCTATTCGATCAGTGCTTCGCGTCTCCTTGACCGGGACGTGGTGACGTTCACCGACTGGCTACCATGTCTCGACACCCCGATTCCTGGCAGCACCCCCGAGGCGTATGCGTCGTCGCCAGGCTGCGCGAATCCGAGTGCGGCCCTGCATAGCATCACGGTGCAACGCGTACCGACGACCGGAGCAACTACGAGCATCGGTCTGCAACGCCTCGTGCTGCACCTCTCAGACGGCACCAGCGAAGTGTACGATGGGTCAACTCGCCCGATCCCGAACCTCGCAGCACTTCCACAGTTCGGGAATCTCCTTATCGTCGGGTTCGAGGCCACGACCCAGCCAATGTCAGGCGCAGGGCGCATCACCCTCTCCATGGAGGCCCGTTTGCAGCCAGCCGTTGACCGTGCGATGCATCTGCATAACACGGCGCAGGTGAGGGTCGAGAACGCCGGTATGAACTATGCCTTCACTGGCGAGGCGACAGGCATCGGAGTCGTCCGCAACATGGTGGGCGGGACCTCCTTCGTACAGTTCACCGGCACCTCTGCGAATCGCCAGCTTCTTGCTTCGATGACTGTGTCCGGGCTGGAACCAAGTACGGGGCTCCCCTCATATACGGTGGTACTTCCCGCCGGGTACGAACCGCGAGGCGGCGACACATCGAACGTGCAACTTACACTGTCCGCGCCGCATGCTTCCGCCACTTCTGACTACCTCGTGACCTATATCCCGGAAGACCTCAACGCAGGTATCCCGGGCCGGATCGTGATCACCGCACAACCAGGAACAACTTCCATTCCAGCGACCAGCAGTGATGCATGGCCGCACATTGGCGTGCGGATACCCATCGACCCGACCTACGGATCACCGTTCGGGTGGCTTAACGCCGAATCAATCACGTCGGTTAACGGAGGCACCGTTCAGATTGGTGGGTGCGTGTTCGGAGGCTACCGCGCCAATGACCCCAACGACCTCGATGCCGACGGGATGACCACCGGAGATTCGAGCTGCGTTGGAGCCACAGGCAGCTCCTTTCCCCCCACCAACATCGTGCCCACGAGCGTGCTCACGAAGCTGGTGCGCGACCCGCAAACAAACACATGGTCGGGCGGCAACTCAGTCGCCGTTTCGGGCTCCGGTACAGCCGAGTATCTGCTGCGGTGGGAAAATGGAGGCCAACCCGCTCTCTCGAACATTGTGCTCTACGACCTGTTGCCCGCCCCCGGTGACACCGGCGCCCTCACCGGCAACGCATCCAATCCACGCGGCAGCGATTTCGCGCCGGTGTTCACTGGGGTGATCTCGCAAAGCGCCACGAATAACGTGGTCGTGGCCTACTCGGCCCAGGCGAACCCGTGCCGGCCAGAGGTATTCCCAACGAACCCCGGCTGTGTCAACGATTGGACCGTCGACCCTGCCGATCTTGGCGGTATCGATCAGGTGCGCGCACTGCGCGTGCAGTTGAACGGCAGCTGGGCGGGCGGATCGAACTTCACCCTCCGATTCGGTGTGGATCTTCCACCCAACACTGCGAGCAGCGAGATCGCTTGGAACACCCTCGCAGGCCGCGCCCTGCTGGGAACCGAGCCGCTCGTTGCTGCGGAATCAGCGCGCACCGGTGTGCGCGCACCGAGCAGTGTGGTGGTCGAGAAGTCGAGCCCGCAGGCCGGACAGACGGTGCGAGTGGGTGACACTCTTGAGTACCTCATCACCGCGACGAACACGCTCGATACTCGGGCCGATAATGTGCGAATCGTGGACGACCTGAGTGATGTGCTCCAGGTCGCCTCCTACGGTGGCGATGCCGAAGCAACCATTGGCGGGGTGCCGTCGGGCACGATTCAGTTCAACCCGCTCACCGGGCAACTCGTCTGGGAAGGCGACCTGGGCGCTCAGGAGACCGTGGACATCCGCCTTACGCTGCAGGTGAACGAGGTCTCTGCGCAGGGCGGAGTCGTGAACACAGTCATCGGAACCGTTGGCGACGACCCAACCAACTGTGTCACCGGCACAGAACCTGAGTGCACAGTCGTAGTCACCACCGTTAACCCGCGAATTGAGATCGACAAATTCTCGGCCGATGTTGCCGAAGGCGACACGGTGTTCGTTGATACGCAGGTCACCTGGACATACCGGGTGACCAACCCCGGTGCCGAAACCATCGAGAACGTCGTTGTGACCGACAGCCGCGGTGTTGCCGTGACCTGCCCTGCGACTGAGCTCATTCCAGGTGCGTGGATGGATTGCACGGGAACCGGCAGCGTCGGTTCAGCGACCCCGTACCAAAACGTGGGAATCGTCACTGGTGAGGGAAGCTTCTCCGGCCAAGCGGTCACAGCGAACGATCCATGGGAGGTGAACGTGCGCATGCCAGACCCCGCGATCCTTCTCGAGAAAACCTCATCAACGGTTACTGAAGGCTCAACGGTCAACGCAGAGACGATCGTCGACTGGACCTACACCGTGACGAACACTGGCGAAGAACCGCTCGTCATTGTGCGCGTCACCGATGACCAAGGTGTTGCCGTTACCTGCCCGGTCGCCGAACTCGCGGTAGGCGAGTCGACAGTCTGCACAGGCTCGGGGTCGGTCGGGTTCGGCCCGAGCTACACGAATGTGGGGCTTGCCGAGGGCGTGGGTTCAGTCTCGGCAACGCCGGTGAGCTCGTCTGATCCGTGGACAGTCACCGTCACCCCGTACGACATCGGTCTTACGATCGATAAAACCGCACCGGGTCACCCCGAGACCGGATGGGTTCGCCCGAATACGGTCATTGACTGGGAGTACCTAGTCACGAACGTGGGCGAGGAGCCCGTCGACACGATCGCCGTGACCGATGATCAAGGTGTTGCCGTTACCTGCCCGGTAGACGAGCTCGCCCCTGGCGCCTCGATGATCTGTACCGGCGCGGGAAGTGTCGGTGCCGGTCCGACCTACACGAACCTCGGCACCGTTACCGGCACCAGCGCGCTCACGAACACACCACTCACTGATGACGACCCGTGGTCGATTACGGTGCGTGAACCCGTTGCTGAGATTTCAATCGTGAAGGGAGCAACCAACGCCGTTGAGGGCGGTACCGCACCAGCAAACCACGTGGTGGACTGGCAGTACACGGTTGTGAACCTCGGCGAAGAATCACTGGTGGGCATGACAGTCACTGACGATCAAGGAGTAATGGTCACCTGCCCCGGCGACACCCTCGGTGTGGGAGAGACGATGGTGTGCACCGGATCCGGATCAATCGGCACGGCGGCCAGCTACGAGAACCTTGGCACGGTAGTCGCGACCGGTGAGCTGTCTGGTACTCCCGTCACGGCGGAGGACCCGTGGGGCATCGCCATCGACCGCCCAGATGCTCTTGTCACCATCATCAAAGACGCTCAAGGGCACGGTCTCGGTGACGTGGTCTTCGCTGGCACCGAGATGACCTGGAGCTACACCGTGGTGAACGTCGGTGGGCAACCGCTCGTCGACCTCAGCGTGGTCGACGACCAAGGTGTCGTGGTGACCTGTCCGACAGCCTCGCTGGGTGTGGGCGAGTCGATGGTGTGTACCGGATCCGGTTCGGTAGGGGCGGGCCCCGAGTACCGGAACCTCGGCACCGTGACCGGAACGAGCGCATGGACCAACACTCCGGTCACTTCCGAAGATCCGTGGGAGACCGCCATAACGACTCCGATCGTGACGGCGGACCCGGGTCCCGGAGCCCCGTCGGATCCCCCGACGAGTCAGCCAACTTCACCCTTGGCGGTCACCGGTTCAGCCAGCAGCACACCGGTCTTTATCGTGATCGGTGGATCACTCCTGCTCGTAGCTGGTGGGCTCATACTCCTACTCCGCAAACGGCACGTGACTGTGGACCGCACGCCTTCCAACTCCAGTCCCAGCGCATAGCTCAGCAGTCGGCCGCTGGTGGTGTCGCGAAATTAGCGAGACCACTATCGTGAAATTGGAAAATGGCTCGGATCAGCACCCTGATCTGAGCCATTTCTCGTTTCAACGACACTCACCACACCGCCGCGCACCCCGAAATGGTCCCGCCGGTAGATCGAGCTGTAACGCAGAAACGACGAATAACCCTTTCGGGCTATTCGTCGTTTCAGATATTCAGTTCACGGATGTCGGAGTATGGCTACTCCGTCGCGACTTCGGGTGGTGCTGGCTCGGCACCGCTGAGCATGTGCGTTTCCGTGTTGCGGTTCAGTCGGCAACCACGAGTATCGCGCCGCTTCCGCACACGGTGCTTGGGCTGACCGTCACTGTCGGTGGCGTTGAGCTTGATGAGGCCCTGGATGATGCGACGGATGTTCGTTGCGACGGAAGCGATCATTGCCGCGAAGTAGTTATACGCATACCCGCGGCCCGTGCGCACCACTTGCTGAGCAAGGTTCGTGCTCCCTGGTCGCTTCAGCAACATGTTGCTCATCTCGACCTGGTTCCGCTGCCCATACGCACGGAACCAGTCCTCTGACTTCCAGGGGAACTTCTGAAGGTGCTTGATGACGTCCTTCTCGAGGCCGAGCGTCACACTCCCTGTCGGGTTGTCCTTCGTGATCTTCCCCGTGCCAGGGTCAAACCCCACGTAGGTGCGCGGGTCAGGATAGGTGAACCGTTGATGCCCATCAGCGTCAACCTTGCCCTTCGGGATCATCTGGTAGACCGCTCGCGCCTGATGAATCTCGTCGCGCTTTTCGAGCGTGTACGGCTTCCCCGTGGCCGGGTCTTCAACACCCTTTGCGTGCCAGAGCGAGATCATGACATACGACTCAGGCATACGATTCACATACGGCACCCCATCAACGATGATGATCGGCTTCCCCGGCACCGACCCCTGGGGGCCAAGATCCGTGTACTTATAGTCGTACACCGTCTCATACCGCATCCGTCGCACGGGCTCCTGAAATTGATGCGTATCGAGCCCGTTGAACGCACGATCCACCACGACCAGCCCGCGCTTGTCTGTGAACGCCGCATGCTGTTCAATCGTGGTGATCGCGGTTTCCGAGATTTCCGCAGGACGATGGAACGAGACCCCGGTGATCAGCGGGAAGGGGAACGCCCCGTTCTTCGTGTCGATCATCACCGTCGTGTCGAGTTCGTAGCCGGGCTGAGCCTTGTCACTTTCCGTACCATCATGGTTGCCCTGACGCACGTACCAGCCACACTGATAATCGCCGTTACGCATGTCCCGCTTCGGGAGGCCTTTCCTGGTTCGCAGCGAACGCTTCGAGTAATCGTTCGGATTCATGTGTCCTTGCACCTCCACCAGGGTCGAGTCCAGTGCGAGATCGCCACGATATGTCTCGAGGTACTTCTTCGGGAGGAGCTCCAGGCTTGCCCGAACCAGGAGCGCACTCATTTCGTGACCCCGCGACTCACGCGCCTTGTCATACTGTTTGCGCGCTACTGCGTACTCGTCACCGGTGAGTTTCTTCTTCATCCCAGGCGCCTTGTGCCAGGGGTCAATCAGGTGAAGGATTCCGTGCGTGGCCCTCCACGCACGGTGGTACCACTCATCCTCGGTCGCCTCGTCGGGGTCAAACCCCAAACGCTCCGCTTGCTCCCGAGTCATACGGTCGACGATCGTATCCTTGAGCGCCATGTAGCTGTATCCCTCACCCCAGTACGAGTTCATGAGGAACGCCATGAGCACCGCACGCCTCCCAACGGTCGCTTTCCGGCCCGCAGGACTCCGCCCATCCTCAAGATCCCAAGCGTCGAGCCGTTCAAGCACCCCCGAGCTATCGACGACATGAAGGAACTTCGCAAACAAAGCGTTCGGCAGGTTCGTCTTCTGCCGCTCAGAGCGGCGAATTTCCCGCTGCCCCACACCGAAAACCTCTTCGAGTGCCATGTCAACTGCAGTGGTATCGCGCATCAGTTCGCCTCCCCACGGAGTACCGAAACGTACTGATCGGCTGGCAAGAACTCGCAATGCGCGAGGAGCCGGGCGAGGTGTTCCATCTTCCGGAAACCGGCGGCGTAAAAAAGGTCTTTCATCGGGGTGCGGTTGTTGAGGTGCCACACCAGCCACGTGTTGCGCAGGCGGTCACCTCGTGGCCCCTTACCTTCAGCGTTCTCCACGAACGTGGAGAGCAGATTCGAATGATCCTTGCGCTTGATCTCGTCCCAGACGATACGGTCCTTGGGCCAGTCTTCGACGAGGGCACGCACCCAGGAATCCCACTCGGGAACCACCGGGACCCGCCGCGGGCTGTTCCCGGGAACTTCGATCACGATCCCCGCAGAGGTGATCTCCACCTGCTTCGGGGTGATCAGCGCGACCTCGCTTGAGGCCAGACCCGCACCAACACACAGGGCGAGCATCGCCATCGCACGGCGCCGCTTCGTCGGGTTGCTCTGGTTCACCGCCCACGCCCGGAACTGCTCCATTTCACCCGCGCTATAGGGCGCGACGGTGCTCTTTCGGTTCTGCGGCGTATAAGTGTAGGGGTGCTCATCTGGGCACAGCACCTTACTGATGCGATCCAGGTACGAACGGTAATTCCTGCGCGTTCCTGGCTTCAGCGAAGAATCGGGATCTGTCGCGTACAGGTCGATCAGCTGCCTGGACCAGATGAGCTTCCCATCAAGCGGGAGATGCTTCACCGTGAGGACCCACTCGACGTACTTCGCGACCACCGATTGCACCAACCCTGCCCCATACGGAAGCTGCGGCCCGGCAACGCTCACCGAGTCCTCCACGAACTGCTGGATCTGGCCCCAGGTCTCCTGATTCACGTCAGGCTTACGGTTACGCATGTGAGACCACACCTCGGCCGGAAGTTCGTAGTAGCCGATCTTCCGGAGCACTTCCGCGGTCTTCGCGGTCGGCCGACGGAACGTCCCCAGGTTCTGTATCAACTGCACAGAATGCGCCGAAGCCTCCGGATGCGGGGCAAACACCATGTGCTGGGATTGCGCCTCTGAACCAGACGAATACGGGGGACGGACAAGGACATTGAATTGATTTCCACTCATACCGAAAATGAGCGCGGCCCAAATTGCATCTGCCGCGGAACAGACCGACTTCTCGAAACGCTGCGTTTCTGCACCTGTTATTCGGTGCATTATGCAAATATCTGGTACAACATGACGGTGTTTGGAGGTTTGGGATGGGGCGACTGCCGACAGGGTCCGGGTCATCGTTTGTGCCGAGAAGCCTGTTGGCGCCGGCCGCGGCGTTCGGGCATTCACCGTTCTGGCTGACACCCGTCGAAGGTGCTTCAGCCGAGGACCACCGCTCCGTGAGTGCCCAGTTCCAACACCTGGTGATGGTGCTGCTCAGATCAGCGATCTGGGATGCGCAAGTCTCGATCAAATCCGTCGCGATCGAGCACCAGATGAGCGCGGACAAGCTGTACCGGCTCATGCGCGGTGAGATCCAGCTGTCCCTTCCCGATCTCCTCGCATTCACCGATCGCTTCCCGTCGTTACGAACCCCTGTTGCCAGGTTCATGGCCGATCCCCCAGCCACGACACCGCGGGAGAGCTTCGCGCATCTCCTTGAGCGGAAACGCGGGTAACTCATGGCGCTGACAGATCCCTCAAGGCTCTCTGTCATGGCGCAACCCACCCCACCACACGGCTTACGCACCAGTGCCGGGCCCAAGTACTCACTTTCTGGTACCCGGGCTCGTCGTGTGCACAGTGCGCAACTCCATACCTTCGGGAAGCGGCCTTCCACACATGTGGTTGAGACCGATTTCTGCGGCTTCAGCGGCGGTGAACAATTCCGTCGCACGCGCGCGACGGACCCAGTGCTGTGCTCCTTCGGGCATCTCACGCCAGTGCGATGGCGCCCCGGCCCGGGCAACCATGCGCATGGTCCCGCCATGCCCCACTTCGAGCACGCACGCGTCGAACGTGCCCAGCACTTGGAAACTGCGGTGCGTGACGGGGCAGTTGACCGTCGTCCACGGCCACCCCGCCCCGTCGATCGCGCGCGCCAAGACCCGCACCTGCGAAAGGCCACCCGTGACCGGTTCCGGCGCATAAAGGTGGTCGGCCATCCAGTCCCACAGGTGCGAGTGATCCAAATCAGGCAATGGCACCACATCGGCTCTGGGCCGGTCATCGGCGGGGGTTCTTACGGGGAGCAGTATCCGGGTCATGGGACCGACGGTAGGAATGGTTTCGGCGTGTCTCCCAGCACTGCCCGCTCACACTCCCTGCACCACCCGCTCACACCGCGTCAGAGCGAACGCAAGTGCTCACACCGCCTGCACTTTGTGCTTACACCTCCTGCACCTTCCGCTTACAGCAGCACCACCAGCACCAGTACCTGCAGCACACTGACGTGAGGAGAACGAGAGCTATGGAGTACGGGCATCAAACCTTCGCCGAATGGCGCACCGACCACCCCGAACGCTGGGCACGCATCGAAGGGAACCTCTCACACCAGGAACTACGCACCCTGAAATTCCTCGACGCACAAGTACACCTCACCCGCCACCTCGAAACACAGGCACGCCTCCCGCACACCCCGGAGGTGAATTGGCTCCTCACCTGCATCGGGATCTACGCCTCCGTGCTCCGTGTAGGCACCTACCCAACCGACAGTGTGTCTGCGTCGTAGGTGAAGAACCAACGCCGCGGGGCATTGTGTGACTACCAAGTCGCCGCGATCCTGCGCCTCCCTGACTGGAAATGGGCCCCCAAACGCACGACCTGGGACGAACGAGCGAAAGCGCTCGATCACTTCCGAAACGATTACGGCCGAGACCCCCGCATCAGATCCGGATGGGAACACGAGCGGGCGCTTGCGCACTGGCACAACCGGCAACGCCGAGCCCTCGAGAGCGGGAAACTCACCCCAGCACAGGTTGCGGCCCTCGACGGCGACATGACCGTACCGACTCTGCAGGTGATGACGAGAACCTCGGGGCTCGCGGGCACCTACACGCCCTGGTTCAACAGCTTCTGGGAGGAGACCGTTCCCTTGATTAGCAAAATGGGCATTGCCGGCGCGGGAGATAGATCAACACTCATCACCGCTTCGGCCGCCCCCTCAGGGGCTCTCCATTAGATCCGCCCGGCCGGCCTACGCAGCGAGGGCCTCGACTTGGCGCAGCACCGTCACGATCGCGTCCTCCGAACGGCCCGGCGGGTATCCGTGTCGGCGCAGAAGTCGCTTGATCGAAGTACGCAGCTTGGCCCGCACCTGTTCCTTGACTCGCCAGTCGGTCTTCGCGTCACGACGCATAACGCCAACAGGGTCGTGCCCTGGGAGAGATCGGAGGACAGAGGCCAGGTATCCGATCCACCTGCCGGAGAACCACCACGTGCGTCAACACGATATTGCGAGAACTGGGATTATCGCTGCAGAACAGCGTCCGTGACGGCATCGGAGTGAAGGTTCAAGCGGCGGAGAAGCTGGGCATTGACCGCTACCACGACGGTCGACAGCGACATCAGAATCGCGCCCACCGACATCGGAAGCACGAATCCAACGGGCGCCAGGATGCCGGCAGCAAGGGGCACAGCGATCATGTTGTAGCCCGCCGCCCACCAGAGATTCTGCTTCATCTTGCGGTATGTCGCCCGAGACAGCTCGATGACGGATACCACCGAGCGCGGGTCGTCACTCGCGAGTATGACGCCCGCGGAGGCGATCGCCACATCCGTCCCTGCGCCGATGGCGAGGCCAACGTCGGCCTGGGCCAGGGCGGGGGCGTCATTCACCCCGTCCCCCACCATCGCGACCCTTCGCCCCTCGTTCTGCAACTGCCGCACCTTCGCAGCCTTCTCCTCGGGGCGCACCCCCGCAAAGTACCGGTCGATCCCCAATTCGCGCGAAACGGACCGCGCAACTGACTCGGCGTCTCCGGTGATCATCACCACCTGAATGCCCAGCGCATGCAGCGCATCGACGGCATCCCGGGACTCCGGGCGAATCGCATCTACGAGTTTGAGCGCCCCAATCACCACACCATCGCGGAGCACATGCAGGATCGTTGCGCCGTCGATCCGCCACGCGTCTGCGACACCGAGTTCAGCCTGCGACTCTTCCGTCAACAGGTGTGGACCGCCGACCCGCACGACGGCTCCATCAACCGTCGCGGTGACTCCCACGGCAGGCGACGAAGTGAAGCCGGTCGCAGCCGGAATGGGCAGTGTCCGCTCCCGGGCCTCCCGAACGATCGCCCGGGCGAGTGGGTGCTCGCTGTCGGCCTCGGCGGCGGCGGCGAGTGCCAAAACGAGCTGCGGATCCACCCCCTCGGCAGCCGAAATCTTGGCAACGACCGGCTCACCCTTGGTGAGAGTGCCGGTTTTATCAAAGAGAACCGTGTCGACGGTTCGCATGCTTTCGAGCGCGAGTCGATCCTTCACGAGGACACCCCCGCGAGCGGCTCGTTCGGTCGCGATGGACACAACCAGCGGGATCGCAAGCCCCAGCGCATGGGGGCAGGCGATGACCAGAACCGTGATTGCCCGGATCACTGCGTAATCCGGTTGCCCGATCAGCGACCACACTGTCGCGGTGAGACCCGCGGCCACGAGGGCAAACCAGAACAACCACCCAGCAGCCGTGTCGGCAATTCGTTGCGCTTTCGAGGTCGAGTTTTGTGCCTCAGTCACGAGCCGCTGGATCCCCGCAAGGGTGGTGTCGTCTCCGGTCGCGGTCACACGAATGCGCAGGCCTGAATCCGTCGCGACGGTGCCCGCGGTGACGGGCTCACCCACGGAACGGGTCGCCGTGCGCGATTCCCCGGTGACCATCGACTCATCCATCGAGGCGCGACCATCAACAATTACCCCGTCCGCTGGCACGCTTCCACCCGGGCGAACTACGACCACATCCCCAACGACGAGCTCCGAAGGCGGAACGGGTACCACCTCGTCACCATCGAGGCGTTCCGCTTCATCCGGCAGCAGCGCTGCGAGAGAGTCGAGGGCGGAGGTGGTTTGGGCGAGGGAGCGCATCTCGATCCAATGACCGAGCAACATGATGACAATCAGGAGGGCGAGTTCCCACCAAAAGTCGAGCGCATGATCGAGCAGGCCCAGGCTCGCGGACCAGGAAGCGACGAACGCCACAGTAATCGCAAGTCCGATCAGGAGCATCATGCCTGGCTTGCGTGCTCGAATCTCAGTAATCGCCCCAACGAGGAAGGGCCTGCCGCCCCAGACGTACATGACGGTGCCCAGCACCGGTGCCACCCACTTCAGGCCAGGGACGTCAGGGAGCGAGTAGCCCAGGATCATCGCGAACATTTCGGACAGCGCAACTGTGGGGATCGACAGCACAAGCATGATCCAGAACAGGCGACGATACTGCGCGACGTGATCACCGGTGCCGGAATGCCCGGAATGCCCGGAATGCCCGGAATGCCCGGAATGATCCTTTCCTCCACCACCATGCTGATGGGAGGCATGCTCGGCAGGTTGCTCCGTGGCAGCTGCGCGATGTTGGGTCCCTGTGCTGTGCGTGTGGGAATCTTCAGCCGGGTGTTCGTGCGTGTTGTGCATGCTCCGCTGCTCCTTGAGGTTGCCGTGGAAACGCCCTGCCAGATCAAAACCGGGAGTTACCGAGCAGGATACCCCTCAGGAGATTCTTCCAAGCAAGCGTTCAACCACCGTTGCTACGGTGCAGGGGTGAAAGGTGCTCGGATGACTTCGCGACGAACCCCGGTTCGTGTTCGCGGCGACTCATCTGTGCGCACCATTCTCACGATTGTCGGCGCAGTGCTCCTCGTCATCATTGGCTTGCTGGGTATGCACACGTTTAGCGCCGGGTCATCGGGTCACGCTTCAGCTACGCACTCGAGCGTCTCGCACGAGGCGGCTGATCCGAGCCATGTGATGGGCGCAACCCACGCGGCCACCGCATTGGCGTCGGCAAACTGTGACGACGGGTGCGTGGCGGCCGCTCACCAGCCGATGAGCCACGACGACATGATGATGGCCTGTGTTCTTGCGCTGCTTGCGGGTTTCGTCTTACTCCTCCCCCTCGCCCGGTTGACTCACACCTCAGTGTCTCTCCGACGGCTGTCTCAACAGGTGGAGCTGAGAATACGCGAGGTCCTTCCCCACCCACCGTCATTGATTGTTCTTTCTATTAGTCGTACGTGATGTGTTTCGCCCGACGTGTCGTCGGGATGTGCGCGGCCGCTTCGGTGGTGCGCACCCGAACCATATTTGTTGCGATTGAAAGGGCGGATTCAACTGGTCGTCGCAACACCCAGAGTATGGAGGTGTGCACGAGTGGCGAGGAAGGACTGGATCGCGAAGACGAGCGATGTGCCCGAGGGAGTGCGGCGGCAATGGCGCGCGGATCGGGCGTTACGGCCGCCGATGCGCTCGCCAGGGCGGCCCGAGCCCTCTCGGGCGGTGCAGCGGGAGTTCTGGCGGCTGATCGCGACGGGTATCACGTCAGCTGAAGCGGCGCTGAAAGTGGGCGTGTCTGTGCCGGTCGGGGCGCGGTGGTTCCGTCACGCTGGCGGTATGACACCGTTGAGTTTGGACGCGCCGTCGGGCCGGTATCTCTCGTTCGAGGAACGTGAGGAGATCGCGCTGTTGCGCGCCAAGGATAAAGGCGTGCGGGAGATCGCCCGCGAGCTGGGGCGTGACCCTGGCACGATCTCCCGAGAGCTGCGCCGCAACGCCGCGACCAGGAGCGGGAAGCAGGAGTATCGGGCATTAGTGGCGCAGTGGAAGGCGCAGCAAGCTGCGAGGCGCCCGAAGGTCGCGAAACTCGTCACGAACGACCTGTTGCGCGAATACGTGCAGGAACGACTTGCCGGGACCGTCCGACGTCCCGACGGGAGCGTGGTCGAGGGGCCGACGCCGCCTGCGTGGAAGGGGCTGAACAAGCCGCATCGGGCTGACCGACGGTGGTCGCTGGCCTGGAGTCCTGAGCAGATCTCTCACCGGTTGAAGATCGATTTCCCCGATGATGGGTCCATGCGCATCAGTCATGAAGCGATCTACCAGTCGCTGTTCATCGAGGGCCGTGGCGCGCTCAAGCGGGAGTTGGTCGCGTGTCTGCGCACTGGGCGGGCACTACGCCAGCCCAGGGAGCGTTCACGGAACAAGCCGCAGGGGCACGTTACCGAGGACGTCGTGCTCTCCGAGCGGCCGGCCGAGGCCGATGATCGTGCCGTTCCCGGGCACTGGGAGGGTGATCTGATCATCGGCACGGGCCGGTCCGCGATCGGCACGCTCATCGAGCGCTCCAGCCGCTCCACGCTGCTGGTTCACCTGCCCCGGCTGGAGGGGTGGGGCAAGATACCAGTCGTGAAGAACGGGGCCTCGCTCGGCGGATATGGTGCTGTCGCGATGAACGCCGCGCTGGCTTCATCGATCACATCCCTGCCGATCCAGCTGCGCAAAACGCTGACCTGGGATCGCGGGAAAGAGCTCTCCGGGCATGCGCAGTTCACCCTCGATACCGGTACGAAGGTGTTCTTCGCCGATCCGCACTCGCCTTGGCAGCGACCCACGAACGAGAACACCAATGGTCTGCTGCGGCAGTATTTCCCGAAGGGTACTGACTTGTCGCGGTGGTCGGCCACGGATCTCGAGGCGGTGGCCCTCGCCCTCAATAACAGGCCTCGCAAAGTTCTTGGCTGGAGAACCCCGGCAGAGGTATTCGCCGAGCAGCTACAATCGCTCCAATAACCCGGTGTTGCATCGACCGGTTGAATCCGCCAAGTGAAACAACCATGAACAAGCTCCCCATGCTGCTTGGAACCAGCGCACTCGCCTTGACAGTTGCGCTCACCGGGTGCAGCACCAGCACCGATAACGGATCCAACACACCCTCGGTGTCTGAATCACCGGCGGCGACCTTTAACGTTGTCGACGAAATGTTCGTGATGATGATGATCCCGCATCATGAGCAGGCCATTGAGATGGCAGACATCGTGCTTGCCAAGGACGGTGTCGATCCACGTGTTTCTGAGCTGGCTGCACAGGTGAAAGCTGCACAGGGCCCGGAGATAGAGCGCATGCTGGGCTGGCTAGAGGACTGGGGTATCGCATACGACCCCGACTCCTCAGATGGGCACGGAATGGATCACGGGTCAGGCGACGACCTGATGTCGGGCGACGGCATGATGTCGGCCGAAGACATGACCGCACTGCAAGACGCTACTGGCGCGGAAGCGAGTCGACTCTTTCTTGAGCAGATGATCGTGCACCACGAAGGCGCGGTCGATATGGCGCGCATGGCGTCCAACGGCGGCAAGAACCCGGATGTGGTCGAGCTTGCACAGCAGGTTGTCGATGACCAAACTGCCGAGATCGCCACGATGGAAGATCTGCTCACGCAGCTCTAGGCGCGAACCGCTCACTCGCAAAGGATTGCGCTTGTCACTATTGGAGATCAAATCTTGAAACCGCTACTTGGCCTGTCGGCCGTGACGACACTGGCCCTCGCGTTCACCGCCTGCAGCTCGGCGGAGAGCACCCCAGAAGAACGATCAGCTCCCGTCATCGAGCATGTGCATGGCATCGCTCAGGATCCCCGCTCTGCGGAGCTGCTCTTGGCCTCACACAATGGGATCTTCCAGGTCGCTGAAGATGGCATCGTCAGCGGCCCGATTGGGGGATTCGATTTTGACGCGATGGGCTTCACGGTTTTGGGCAACTCTCTCATTGCGTCCGGTCACCCCGGGCCCGAGACACCCCCCGAGCTGGGTGCCCCGAATCTCGGCATCATCCGCAGTGACGATGCTGGCGAGAGCTGGATCCCAGTTGCACTCACCAATGTCGAAGATTTCCATGTGCTCACGTCGGGAACTGACGAAACCCTCTACGGAATCGGCTCAAGCTCCCCCGAACTACTTTTCAGCTCTGATGCCGGAGCAACGTGGGAACCACGTTCAACGATTGCGGCTGTAGATCTCGCAGTCAGCAGAGACTCACTATTTGCAGCGACCGAAGATGGGTTGCAGGTGAGTGTGGATCAGGGCGCGACATTTTCAAAAGTCGCAGGCGCACCCCTCCTGTACATGATCGCATCCACATCCTCGGGAACGCTGGTGGGAGTAGGCGCAGACGGCTATCTGTGGTCGGAATTGAGCGAAGGTCAGTGGGAACAGTTGGGAGCGATCTCGGGCAACGCACAAGCGCTCGGCGTCAACAAGAATGATGCGCCCGTTGTGGTTGATGATCGCGGGGTCGTGAGGATCACTTCGCAGGACAGCACCGTCCTGAGTCCGGTGCGGAAATGATGCGAGAGGAGAATAGTGTGCTGAACCCACAGGGAGAACCGAAGCCATATGACTTCGCCAGCCAGGGACACGTGTCGGTCAAGACACCACTGAGAAGGATTTCGATCGAGAGTTCGGACTCGGCACCGATGGACAGCACGGCGCCCGATCCAGTCAAACCGTCGTTTCGCTCAAGAGCTCGCAAGCTGCTCACTGTCGCCAGTGTCACCGTGGCGGTCGGTGGGCTCGTAGTGGCAAATGTCTTTCCGTTTGCAAGCTCTTCTGCTTCCGCAGTGGGCATGGTGTCTGAATCTGGCCTTCACACACAGCAGATGAGCCTGGACAACCTCACATTTGATTCGAGTGCTGCGGCGCTCGATGCAATGGGTGTGGTGGGTGCCACCCCCATCGCCCTTCCCAGTGTCGTGAACGAACCAGGTCTTATCGATCCCAACACGCTTGAGAATTCTGATGTGAGATACCCATTTGATCAGGAAGTGCCACTGACTGATCCGTTTGGGTACCGGACGGCACCGGTCGCCCAGTTCCACGACGCGCAGGACTTTGCCGCATCTGGCGGCACCCCGATCCGGGCAATCGCCAGCGGAGTAGTGGTGGAGGCCGGGTTTGCGAGCGACGGGTGTGGGTTCGGCCTGAAGCTACAGCACCGAGTTGACGACCAAACACTCACAAGTCGTTACTGCCACATGGAATCCAATTCACACAATTTCCAGGCTGGCGATGTCATCACGATTGGTGACATGGTTGGACGAGTCGGAAATACGGGGATGTCCTTCGGCAATCATCTCCATCTCGCGCTTCGTCTGAACGGCACTCCGATTGACCCCATGCCCTACATTCGCGAAGGCGGCAGACAGTGAGCTAGCGGGGCACTCATCAGACTGGCTTGATCTGCTACCGATTCTCGCCTAGCACCTCAATTTGTTCTCGGTACTGTGCAGTATTCAGCTCACCTGCGGCGTATCGTTCATCAAGAATCTGCCGTGCCCGACTCGGGCCAGGTGCAGGCCCAGTCGAACCATGCCTTTGATCCTGGCCTTTGCCTCCATCGGACATTCGCACAGCAAGCACTATAAATGCGACAAGTAGCGCAATCCCAACCAGTATGAGCAGCCCGAACAGCCACCACCAGCCCATATCCCAACCGTGTCCCCACATCATGGCGACCTCCCTAGTTGCAGGCACGACGGCCTGACACGCTCATGGTAACCCCATGAGCGTGGACCGCGTGAGGACAGAATCTAACTTCACCGAGCGCGAACTTGTGAGGAGCAACTGGATGCACATGTAGTTTTGGGTCGCCCACAACGACAGGTTGGAGAAACGCAAAGACCACGACGAGCCCCTTGTTGCTCTTGGTAGCTAAGCGAAATCGGCCTGTGCTGCACTTTTCGCTGCGTGCGGCAGCGCATCAGCGATCTGGGCAATCGTCGCTTCATCGTGTGAGGCTGACACAAACCAAGCCTCAAACGCGCTTGGCGGAAGCGAGATCCCGGATGAAAGCATCGAGTGAAAGAACCTTCCATATGCCGCGGTGTCTTGCAGCTGCATTTGATCGTAATTGGAAGGACTCTCCGGGAAGTCGCCGAACAACACGCTGAAGAGAGTCCCGGCGCGTTGAATTCGGTGGGGAACCCCCGCGTTGGTGAACGCCTCGGCAATCGCAGCAGTCAGCGAGTCAGCAGCAGCCCCCAGACGTTGATAGACCGCGGGGTCGGCTGCCCGCAGTGTTGCAAGCCCCGCGGTCGCAGCGACCGGGTGACCAGAAAGCGTGCCCGCCTGATAGACAGGTCCCATCGGCGCAAGGAGATCCATGAGATCCGCGCGCCCGCCAACGGCGGCCATCGGCAGCCCGCCCCCAACGACCTTCCCGTATGTGAAAAGATCCGGGCGCTGCGTGGGGATCACGGAATCCCGTTCGATACCCCAATACCCGGTGGGGCCCGCACGGAATCCGGTGAGTACCTCATCGAGAATCACGAGTGCGCCGTGTTTGTGCGCGATCTCAAGCATGCGCTGAGTGAAGCCCGGTTTTGGCGGGAGCACGCCCATATTCGCCGCCGCCGCCTCAGCAATCACTGCTGCGATTTGTGAGCCTCGCTCGTTGAACACCGCTTCCAGGGCATCTTCATCGTTGTACGGCAGCACGATTGTTTGGGCGGCGCTCTCCGGCGTCACCCCAGCTGAGCCTGGAAGAGAGAGGGTCGCGAGTCCGGACCCGGCGGCAGCGAGGAGCCCGTCAGAGTGTCCGTGGTAGTGGCCAGCGAACTTCACGATGAGCGGTCGGTTCGTAGCCCCACGAGCAATTCGGATCGCGGTCATCGTCGCTTCTGTGCCGGTCGACACCATCCGAATCTTGTCAACTTCGGGCAAGCGCTCCACTAGCAGTTCGGCGAGTTCAACTTCCGCGGGTGCAGACGCACCGAACCCCAGCCCCCGATCGACCGCCTCGTGTACCGCGGCGATGACCCGTGGATCGGCGTGACCCAGCAGTGCAGGACCCCAGGCGCCCACGAGGTCGATGTATTCCTGACCCTCTACGTCGACAACGCGCGCACCGTTCCCAGAGACGAAGAAGCGCGGCGTTCCGCCCACGGACCCGAACGCGCGAACTGGTGAACTGACGCCGCCCGGAATTACCCGTTCGGCACGCTCAGCATATTCTGCATTTGTGGGCTGGTGCGTACTCATCGTTGCCATGTGGCGACCTCCAAGGCGTAGTAGGTAAGGGTGACGTCTGCACCAGCACGGGCGATGCTGATCAGCGATTCGTGAATAGCCGCTGTTCGATCAATCCAGCCGTTCTGCGCGGCAGCCTCAATCATCGCCACCTCGCCAGAGACCTGATACGCCCACACCGGCACCGGGCTAACTGCGGCCACGTCTGTCAGCACATCGAGGTAGCTCATCGCAGGCTTCACCATCACAATGTCGGCACCTTCATCGATGTCGAGCAGCGCCTCACGAACACCCTCGCGACGGTTCGCTGGATCCTGTTGATAGCTTCGGCGGTCACCATCAAGTTGTGAATCGACGGCCTCTCGAAAGGGTCCGTAAAAGGCCGAGGCATATTTTGCGGCGTAGGCGAGGAGCACGGTATCCGCATGCCCGGCCTCGTCGAGCGCATGCCTCACTGCAGCAACCTGTCCATCCATCATCCCGGAAAGTCCGAGAAGGTGTGCACCGGCTTCAGCTTGTGCAATCGCCATCGAAGCGTACCGTTCGAGGGTGGCATCGTTATCTACACGACCCAGCTCATCAAGAACACCGCAGTGACCATGGGAGGTGAACTCGTCCAGGCACAGATCTGTCTGAACGACAAGGTTGTCGCCCACCTCTTCCCGGACAGCCCGCACGGCACGGTTCAGAATCCCTTCCGGGTTGTCACCAGCGCAACCTTCGGGGTCGCGAATCTCCGGCACACCAAAGAGCATGATGCCGCCAATCCCTGCTTCGGCAGCCTGCACTGCCACCCGGCGCACCGAGTCAAGAGTGTGTTGCTCCACTCCCGGCATGGAACTAATCGGACGCGCCTTGTCGATTCCCTCTCGAACAAACACTGGAAGGACCAGGCTCGCCGGGTGGATCCTTGTCTCAGCCACAAGTCTGCGCATCGCAGGAGTGCTGCGTAGCCGTCGAGGACGATGTTTCGGGGCAGGAAGTATCGATTCCATCACTGAACTCTCTTCTTGTGTTCTGCACGCAAGTGCGCTGCAACTGCATCGAGCAGTCCGTCGATCGTGTGTGTCCGAGAAACGACATCGGCGGGAAGACCCACACTCTCAAGGGCTCGAGCAGTTGAGTGGCCGATAGCCGCGATATCGACATTCTCTGGTGGTTCTGTAATTTGCCGCGATAGAGCATGTGCCGCTGACCCGCTCGTCACGAGGACAACCGTTCTTGGGTGCTCGGAAAGGGCTTCCTGTAGGTCGATCATCGGGCGAATATCGACTGTTTGGTAGGCGGTGACTCTCTCGACGTGGTGGCCCGCCGCTTCGAGTGCGTGTTGCAGGCGATCATCTGTGAGGTTCGACGCCGGAAACAGTACGCGTGTCGGGCTCTCCCCCATCTCAACGACCATCGCGTCGACCAGTCCTTCGGTCGAGAATTCGTGCTCTGGGATCACGCCCACCATCAGACCGATTTCGCTTGCCGCACGTGCGGTCGCGGGGCCGACTGCAGCTACTCGGGGAAATTTCCCTGGCAACAGTTCGAGGCCTTGTGCTTCGGATGGTGTCCGAGCTCCGGCTCGTTCGATTGCTCGCACGGCATTCATGCTCGTGAGAATAATCCAGTCGTATCTTCCCGAATTCCAGTTGTGCACTTCCCTTTCAAGGGGCTCTTGGCCGGAGAAAACGATCTCGAGGAGGGGAACCATCTGAGACTCACCCCCGCGTTCCCGGATCTTGGCGGCTACACGCTCTCCCCATTCCTCCCCTCGGAGGATCCACAACCGGGCACCTTTCAAGTCCTGTGCGGGCGAGTCACTGGCGGGTGAGTATTGCCTGGACCGAGTACTCATGTGCGATCCTCCTTCGGGCCTAAATCGGCGAGTTTGGCTGCGCCTCGTTCAAGAAGATCACGCGCAACTTCGCTACCGAGTTCCGACGCGATCCCCTCGCGGGCATTCGCAGTGTCCCAGGTCACTGTCTTGAACGATTCCAGCTGTGACTGGCCGTCAACCTGGTAGACCCTTGCCCGAAGCGAAAGGTGACCGTGGGCGATGTTAGCGGATGCGCCTACCGGTGCTGCGCATCCGGCTTCTAGAGCTGCCAGAAGTGTGCGCTCTGCTGCAGCCGCAGCGCGGGTTTCTGCATGATCAACAGCCCGTAGCGCCTGCGACATAAATTCATGGCTCAGGTCATCGCTCCTCACCTCGATAGCCAGAGCGCCCTGGCCCGGCGCCGACGGTGCCAAATCAAGGGAAAACCTCTCGGTGATCGCATCGACGCGGCCCACTCGTTCGAGGCCTGCAGCCGCCAAAATCACTGCATCAAGATCAGCCCCGACGCGCGCCAGCCGGGTATCTACGTTGCCGCGAATATCTTCGATGATGAGGTCGGGGCGGCGAGAGAGTATCTGTGCCGCTCTGCGCGGTGAGCCGGTACCCACTCGAGAGCCCGGCGGCATCTCGATCAAGGTCAATCCGTCGCGGGCGCACCACGCATCCCGCGCATCAGCCCTCAGCGGCACAGCACCAACTGAAATTCCTGGGCAGGGGGCAGTCGGGAGATCTTTGAACGAGTGCACTGCCATATCGCATGTACCCGCGTAAAGAGCCTCCCGAAGAGCGCTCACGAACACCCCTGTGCCGCCCAGTTGCGATAATGGTGCGCGGGAAACGTCACCTTCAGTCGTCACAGTCACCAGAGCGACATCCGCACCGGTCGTCCTGGCGATTTCCTGCGCTACCTGCGTGGATTGTGCGACCGCGAGTCGGCTGCGCCGAGTACCGAGACGGATCAGGCCCGGGGCGGGAGGCAGCGGGTGCTCCGGTCGCAAGACACGACCAGTCACGGCGCGATACCGGCAGCCGCGGGTTTGAAGCCGGCCCGAACATTCTCGCAACAACCCGGTCGACACACATCGAACCAGGGGCCCAGGTCGGTGAGTGCTGGCCGTTCCGCAGCGGGCACTCCGTCTCGCCGTTCAAGCACCAAGTCAACGAGCCCGCGCACATAGGTGTCGTGGCTGCCTGGCGTGAGCACGCGCACAGCAGTGAGCCCGTTCTCTCGGCAGGTTTCCATTGCCTCAGTATCAAGGTCCCACAAGACTTCCATGTGGTCACTCACGAAGCCAATGGGGACGATAAGCACAGCGCGAATGCCCCGCGCAGGGAGTGCCGTGATCGCGTCGTTGATGTCGGGCTCCAACCACGGCTGAGTTGGGGGGCCACTTCGCGACTGGTAGACCAGATCCCACGCGGCGCCCTCTCCTGCCGCATGAGCAACAACCTCACTCACGGCGAGATGCTGGGCGGCGTATGCTCCCCCCGCACCATAGTCTCGGTCTCGCGGCCCTGAACGTTCAGCATCAGCCGTGGGAATCGAGTGCGTGGTGAAAAGTATCCGCACCTCTCGCTCCACATCCAGGTCGGGCAACTGATCCTTGAGTTCGCGCATGCCTTCACGAACTCGCTCAATGAAGGGTTCAACGAAGCCTGGATGATCGAAAAACGGACGAACCTTGTCGATCATGATCGTGCCCGCGAGGCCAGTCTCTTCGAGCGAGCGAGCAAAATCCTCACGGTACTGACGACACGAAGAGAATGAGGAATATGCGCTCGTCGCGATGGCGATCAGTCGCGTGAACCCGCGATCATTCGCTTCTCGCAACGCATCGGAGAGGTAAGGGTCCCAATTTCGGTTGCCCCAGATCACCGGAAGATTGATACCGCGGCGTAAAAGCTCACCTTCAAGCGCAGCCTTGAGTTCTCTGTTCTGATCGTTAATCGGGCTCACACCACCGAAATGACGGTAATGATGCGCGACTTCTTCAAGCCGTTCGTCAGGGATACCCCGACCTCGGGTGACATTTCGAAGGAACGGGATCACATCATCCTGTCCCTCCGGTCCACCAAACCCTGCAAGAAGAATCGCATCGTACGCCGTCGGGGACTCGACATGCTCCGGGCCCGCTTGTGCGGCCTCAGTCGCGTGCGGCACACGGGGTGCCAGGTTGTCGACACTCATCAAAGGACCTCCGTAGTTTTGGTTGTAGAAATCTGACGACCGCTAGGGAATGAAGTTGCTTCACACTTACTCCGTCGCGACGCGATGAGGCTGGCTTTTTCGGTCATCCGAGGGGATCTCCGTCCGGGGCAGTCACGGTATTGAGACTTGACAAGTGAGAGAGGCAGTCGTTCGCTGCTCGTCGAGCAGACGGTACTACTGCGGCAAGTCCGGTACCGGATACCCATTCTCCAGCGGAGAAAAGCCCAGAGGTGGGTTCGTTTCGTGGACCATCAGTCACCAAGGAAGTTCGCCGCGGTGGGATGGTATGCCGTTGACGAGCCATGCCGACGATGCTCGACTCTTCGATATCAATCCCGAGGATTCTGCTGGCGTCGGTGCGAGCAATACTCCGGACTGCATCATCGTCGAGACCGATCGTGCATGCATCCAGATTCCGAGAGCTTCGTCCCTGAAGCTCCCCGTATGACAGGCGGATGAGATGATGGTTGGGTGGAAGTTCCTCGTCGAGCCACTGCCATTTTGCCGATGCGTGGGTAAGCGCCTTCGCACGAATCGGCGATGGACCCTGTTGCGCTTCACTTGCCACCAAGGCCCCCGTACCTCGAGGTGCTGAATTCAGCCTCTTGTCATCAAGCAACAAGGCGACAACTTCGACTTCTGCGGGTTGAGCGTCTCGTGCAAGATCAAAGCTCTCCGGCCGAGTCAGCGCATGGCCCTGAACCGGTTGCGCAATACCCTCGTCGAGTGGAACAGTGAGAATAGCGGCATCGTAGGTTTCAGCATCACCTATTGCCTGCGTTTCAAGACGGATTCCGTCAGTGGTTTCTCGAGCCGCGCTCACGTGAACCCCACGGTGCACCGTCACTGCAAATTGCTGAAGCTCATTCTCGAGATGCGCCACCAGCACCCCGAGACCCCCAGACAGGCCGGCAACCGCGCCACCTGCTGACCGGTTGCTCGCCCGCTGCGCTCGCGCTGCAGCTCGGAGAGTGCCGCGCGCACGCCACGCAGATTCCAGGCCTGGAACCGCACTCAGCGGAAGAGCTGATGGATCTGTGGAATAGACTCCCCGAACTACCGGAGCAATAAGGCGAGAAAGCGCTTTCGAACCGAGGCGCGCCCCCACCAAATCGGCGATGGTGGACGCCTGAGCGCCAATGTGACGCGGCAGAAGTGGCTCTATTGCACAGCGGAGCGCTCCTGCGAAGCCCAGGATGCGCCGAGCTTCAATGCCTAATGGTGAAACCGGAATTCCGATCGCACCGGCCGGAGGCAGGGGCGAGGCAGCCCCTGCAGTAAGGACCCAACTCCGCCGCGGGAGGGGGGCTTGGATTCGCCCTGCAAGCCCAAGATCCTCGACTAACTGCTGCACCCCGCCGCCACGTGTCGCAAATGACTCGGCGCCCAGATCGTAATGTGATCCGCCGAGCTCGCCGTTGCTAATTTTGCCGCCGAGAACCTGATCTCGCTCGAAGAGGTCGACCTTCACCCCGGCGCGTGCAAGCTCCCAGGATGCAACGAGTCCGGCGATACCGCCACCCACGACGGCAACCCGATGGGGTGAGTCAGTATGCATGGGCGAGTTCAACCACCCTGGTAAGTACTGCCGGGTCGGTCTCTGGGGGCACCCCGTGCCCCAAATTCAGAATATGAGCGGGTGCACGCCTTCCGCGATCAATGACCTCCCTGACATGGAACTCAAGCGCCTCGGGCGACGCGAAAAGCAGCGCGGGGTTCAAGTTTCCCTGCAATGTTCGCGTGTCTCCGAGTCGCCGGCTCGCTTCATCCAGCGGTATCCGCCAGTCGATGCCAATGGCGCTGGTCTCCAATTTCGCAAACTCGTGCAGCAGATGGTCCGCACCCACTGCGAAGTGGACAGTTGGGAGCGGGAGGGAGCGTGTTGAGTAGCCGTCCGCTTGCGGGTCGACATAGTGAAGCTCGCGCACCGCCTCGAGCGTGTGCATCGAAGAGGCAGCAACATGAGCCGCATAGTCTTGCACGCTTAACGAACCGGCCCAAGAATCGAAGAGTTGCACAGCGCTGGCACCCGCGTGAGCTTGACCCTCGAGAAACACCCCGCTCAGTTCCGCTGCCCATGCCAGCAGATCTCGCCAGGCAATGGGATCGGTGTGCATGAGCGATCGAGCCTGGAGATGGTCCCGCGAAGGACCGCCTTCTACAAGGTAGGCCGCAAGAGTGAAGGGGGCTCCGGCAAACCCGATGAGGGGTGTGGATTCCAGCTCAGCGATGAGCAACTGTACCGTCTCCCGAATGGGCGTCATCGCCTGGCGAAGCCGCTCTGCGGGGTGCTCTTCTCTGAGCTGGGCAACATCTCGTGCAGTCCGGATGGGATTCGTGAACACAGGTCCACGACCAGGAACGATCTCGACATCTACCCCGGCGAGTTTCAAAGGGATGACGATGTCGCTGAAAAAGATCGCGGCGTCTACCCCGTGTCGACGGACAGGCTGCATCGTTATCTCTGCGGCGAGCTGCGGATCCAAGCATGCGTCAAGCATGCTCGTGCCCTCCCTAAGCTTCCGGTATTCGGGCAAAGATCTACCGGCTTGGCGCATAAACCAGACTGGGAGACGATCAGGCCGGAAACCATGGAGCGCTTGCACCAACGGAGAAGTTGAAGTCCGTCCATCTGATAGCGGATGTGAGGCTGATAAAGTTTTCATCGTTGGTCATGTTACCCTAATCATCTGATGAATGCGCAAAACTCACGCGTCCCTGTTGATGCGATAAATCGAGCCGTTCCAGATTTGTCTGGTGAATGGGTTGTTCTGCACACCTGCGGAGAGCAATGGTGTTAGTTTGCCTTTCACTCGACCACCATCGGATCGATTTTGATCTCCTTGGCGCTATCGAGCACCACACACAACCGCTGGCCGAGGCGCTTTCTGATCCAACCATCTCAACTGGATCTGTCGTGTTGGCAACCTGCAACCGCTTTGAGGCCTATTTGGATGTCCCCTCTTCCGATCGGGTGGACTTGACTCTCAGTCGAATTGCAGCAATCACCGGCGTAGATTCCCAGAAGCTTCGCTCCCTCGCCCGGGTTCATACTGATCTTGACGCAGCCGAGCACTTGTTTTCCGTCGCTGGTGGCCTTGAATCGGTGGTGGTGGGAGAAGGCGAGATCGCTGGCCAGGTGCGTCGCTCCCTGGAGCAAGCACGTGGAGCCGGTTCAACGACGAGCGAGCTCGAACGGCTCTTCCAATTTGCCGCCCGTACATCGCGAGATATTAAGCACCGAACGGGCGTTCAAACGGCGGGTCGGTCTCTTGTGCGGCTTGCACTCGCTATGGCTCAAAGCCGGATTGGTGACTGGTCAACCTCACGAATCCTGTTAGTTGGCACGGGAATGTACGCCGGGGCAAGCCTTGCGGCTCTTCGCGCTCGGGGCGCTACGGATGTTGCAGTTTACTCACCTTCCGGGCGCGCTGAACAATTCGCCCGTTCACATGAGATTCGTGCAATACAGGGCTCTGAACTCGAAGCCGCAGTAGCGGAAGCTGACCTCATCATCACGACAAGTCTCGCGAAAGAACCGATCCTTCCTTTAGAGCTCTTCGAGAAGACGCAGCGACTCGCCCGCGGCCCGTACTGCGGGACTTTGCGTGGCCGACCCTACACTTCGACCATCGTTCAACCTCGTCTCGTGATCGATCTTGGAGTGCCACGAAACGTTGATCCAGAAGTAGTCCGGCTCCCTGGTGTCGAGCTTCTCGATCTTGAACTTATCGCAAAGCACGCCCCGATTGAGGAACTCAGTGCTGAGGCTGAAGCCCGAGAAATCGTCCAGGAAGCGGTGAACGAATACGCCGCTCTTCGCGCTGAATATGACGCAGTGCCCGCTCTTGTCGCCTTACGCGAACACGTTCACGCAATTCTCAACGACGAAATACAGCGGGCAAAATCCTCAGCGTGCAGCGCAGCGGAGTCCTGCCCTTCCGCCCCTGGTCACCCGGCGAGCGTTGAAGCAGCACTTCGACACTTCGCGGGTCGACTGCTGCACGCGCCTTCCTTACGGGTGCGGGAACTCGGGCGAGCTGGTGAGGCCGAGAGGGCTTATTCAGCGATCGAATCACTGTTCGGCTTGACTGCGGTTCCGGAACATGCCTGAAATGGGCCGCAGACGCCGATCCGAATAAAGACCCTCGTGTCTTCGGCGCTGTACCGAGAACTTCGGCATCATCCCTTTGGGGGCTAGATGCGAAGCCAGTATTACCCGACTTAGCGATACGCGAGCGCTGCCCGTCGCACCGAGAGTCCCACCCGATCCCCTACGCGAGGGAGATGTGTTGCTACGACCCGGGTTCGGGCTTGACTGCCACCGCGAAGTCGCACCTCTAGGAGCGCATCATGTCCGGCGTACGAGACCGAAGTGACTTCCGCCTCAACTCCGGATGGATCCAGCTCGATCCACTCCGGACGGAGCACCACCCGCACCTCGTCGCCCTGTCTCACGCTCTCGTCCATCAGAACTGCGGGGAGTTCACCAAGGCCGCAACTCACCGAGTTGACTCCCCATCGGCCTGAGAGTTCCACGGTGCTGCCGACAAACCGTGCAACCCACGACGTGGCCGGACGCTCGTACACCTCGCGGGGAGTTCCCCGCTGCAAGATCCGCCCGCCCATCATGACAGTGATGTGGTCTGAAAGAGAGAGGGCTTCTTCCTGATCGTGAGTCACCAGAAGCGCGGTTGATCCTTGAACTCGAAGCAGATCGAAGACCTCTCTTCGCAAGGCCACCCGGAGCATCGGGTCAAGGGCTGCAAACGGCTCATCCAGTAGCACCACGGATGGCCGGGGTGCTAGTGCTCGGGCGAGAGAAACTCGTGGTCAAGTCCCGTGGAGTGGTGTAACCGTTTCGTGATCCTTCAAGGTTGTGGGGCTAGTTTTCGTTGTGGTCGCAGATGCTGGCGGGGAGATCGTTCGCGGCGACGTAGTGCCGCCCAGTAGTTCGGGCATCGGTGCTCATGCTGCGGCCTCGAGCTCGGGAAGAGCATGGTGCTCGATCGTTTCGGTGTCTACGAGCGTGAGGCGGCACCTCGCGAGGACGTCAAGACCGAGGTAACGGCGTCCCTCAGCCCATTCGTCGGACTGTTCTGCAAGGACCGCCCCGACGAGCCTGATGATCGCGTCGCGGTTTGGGAAGATCCCAACGACATCAGTGCGACGGCGAATCTCGCGGTTCAGGCGCTCGTTTGGGTTATTCGACCAGATCTGCTGCCACACATCTTTCGGGAACGTGGTGAACGCGAGGATGTCAGCCCGGGCAGCATCGAGGTGGTCGAACACCTCAGGGAGCTTGCCCTCGACGTAGTCCAGGAGCCGATCGAACTGCGCCTCAACACTTGTCCCATCAGGCTGGTCGTACACGGAATGCAGCATCGCTTTGACCGCTGGCCACATGCTCTTGGGGGTCACTGCCATCAGGTTCGCGGCGTAGTGTGTGCGGCACCTCTGCCACGACGTCCCGGGGAAGTTCGCCCGCATCGCTTCCACGAGGCCTGCGTGCGCGTCAGAGGTGATGAGTTTCACCCCGGTGAGGCCGCGAGCGACGAGGTCTGCGAAGAACGTGTTCCATGCCATCGTGGTCTCTGCGGTCGCCACTTGCATGCCCAGGACTTCCCGGTGCCCGTCAGCGTTCACCCCGGTCGCGACGAGCACAACAGTGTTGATCACGCGCCCGCCCTCACGAACTTTCATCGTGAGCGCGTCACACGCGACGAACGTGAAGGGCCCTGAGTCGCCCAGGGGTCTCGTGCGGAACTCGCGCACGTGCTCGTCCATATCGGCGGCCATCCGGGAAACCTGCGACTTCGACAGGGAATGGATGCCGAGGGTCTTCACGAGCTTGTCCATCCGTCTCGTCGAGACGCCGGCGAGGTAGGCGTCAGCGACGACGGTGATCATCGCTGCTTCTGAGCGTTTGCGGCGCTCGAGGAGCCACTCGGGGAAGTACGTGCCGGAGCGGAGCTTCGGGATCGCGACATCCACGGTTCCCACACGGGTATCGAGCTCGCGGGTGCGGTATCCGTTGCGAGAGTTGAGGCGCTCGGGAGAGGGTTTGCCGTACTCGGCACCGCAGACCGCGTCGGCCTCTGCAGAGAGGAGCGTGTTGATCATGGTTTGGAGCAGAGTACGCATCAGGTCAGGAGACGCGTCGCCCAGAGCGTTGGCGAGGACAGTGACAGGGTCGACAATAGAGGGAGTGGTCATCGGTGTGACACCTTTCGAGTGGGATGTGAGAGTTTCCTCGAAGGAAGATCCCGGTGGCCACGCTTACGTTTGCTGGCCGGGATCGTTACACCACTCTACGGGGCACTACTAAACTCGTTGCGCCTGTCCACCGGAGAGCTGGGAGGGAGACCGTTCCAAGAGTTCGGAGAGACCGACCAGTTCAGCGAGGTCAGTTACCCTGGCGGACCGAGAAGGACCTTTGGGTAACCCGAACCCAATATTATCGCCCACACTGAGGTGAGGAAAGAGTGACGCATCCTGGGGCACCCACCCAATTCCACGACGTTCAGGAGGCACGCTCACTTTCGCAGATGACACGAGCGACCCTGCCACTTCAATCGTTCCTTCTGAGACTGGAAGTAAACCCGCGATTGATCGCAGTAGTGTGGTTTTTCCGCAACCGCTGGGACCGAGCACTGAGGTAATTTTGCCGCTCGGGATATCGAGGTTGATCCCGTCAAGGACCGATTGGTGTCCGTACTTCACATGGAGGCCGTCGATCCTGACCCAGCTCACGGTTTCTCCTTCGCCAAATTTCGAATGCCAGACAATAGGTAGGTAGGCACTGCTGTGAGGAACACCAGCGCCGCCGCGAACGGGGCTGCGCTACCGTACTCCAACACCGAAGTTCGGTTCCACAGTTCGACGGCGAGCGTAGATACCCCGGTCGGCCGAAGAAGAAGTGTTGCAGGTAGCTCTTTGAGAACTGCGATACCGACAAGAAGTGCACCTACACCAATTGCCGGGGCGGCAAGCCGAAATGTTACCCGCTGCCAGACCACCCGCGGAGAGAGACCCTGCGTCCGCGAGACGTCAATCAAGCTCTGCGGCACTGCGGCCAATCCGCTTCTAGTCGATCCGATCGCCTTCGACATGAACAGTACCGCATACGCAAACACCAGAAGAACGACTGTTTGATACAGATACGGCACAACCGATAAAGAAAAGAATACAAGCGCGAGACCAACGACGATACCGGGCAACGCATGGCCCAGGTATCCAACAGACTCGATAACTGAGACGATACGACCACGAAAACGTGCCGAAAGAACTGCGATCGGAAGGGCGAGGACTACTGCGAAGAAAGCGCCCCCAACCGCAAGCAGGATGGTCGCTCCGACCGCGCCGAATAATCGCGGGCCGTCAATCTCCCGAAGGGTCTCCGCATCAGTCAGCTGCAGCAAAAGCCCTGACAGCGGGACGCCGACCCCAATGACAGGAGGCGCTAGCACGAGAGCAAGCAGGATCGGTACCCAGGCGTTTCTCACCGGCTTCATATCGGGTTTTCGGCCCGCAACAGTCACAGCCTGGCGACGCGTCAGTCTCTCCGAAGCGACAATCAACAAAGCAAAGATGACCAGAACAAGTGCCAACAAGGCGGCTTGATTTCGATCGAAGCTTGAACCGTAGGCAGACTTAATTCCCCACGTGAGAGTTTGGTACCGCAGCATTGAGACGGCTCCAAATTCCGAGAGCGTATATAACGCAACCAGGAGAGCCCCGGCCGTCGCCGCAGGTCGTACCCTGGGCCAAGTTGCCACACGAAAGGCTCCGATTGGCCCTCTGCCAAGAGTTCGGGCGACCGCTTCCACGTCGTTGGAAGGTCCTCGCAAAACTGCTGAGACTGGTAGTACCACGTATGGAAGGCAGACTGCCGTCATGACTAGCCAGCTCGGAAAAAATCCGTTGAGGCCTGGGGCAAAGACCAACCATCCGTAGGCTGCAAGATAGGAAGGGACTGCCAGCGGGAGCGCGGACAAGAACAACCAGACTGATCCTCCCGGAAGTCGAATCCGGCTCACAACAACCCCGATAGTGGCCCCAAGCCCGAAGCAGGTGACGGTCACTGCCACGGTCAAAGCTGCTGAGTTGAGTGCAAGCTGCAGCACGCGCTCCCGGAAGAGCGTGTCGACAAGCGTCCTGATACCAGCATCACCGATGCGGACAAACAGGTACGCCAACGGTATCGCCGCCGCAGTGGCGCACACTGCGGCGGCGATGATCAACCAGGCTGGTGCCCGCCCAACAGCTGACCGTTGTTGGCGGCTACTCTTCCCCGACGGCAGCATCACGGTTTCGGGAACGCGACTGCAGGTTAAATGAGACCGTATTTCTGAAGCAGTTCTTGCGTCGCAGCAAGGCTCTTCAGGTCAGCGAGATCGAGTTCGGGGTTCACTAATGTGTCGAGGCCCGGAAGGCCTTCTGGGGCGGCTACCCCCTCGATGAGCGGATACTCGAAGGTTTCTGCAACGAAATACTCCTGTGCCGGAGGTGAAAGAAGGAAGTCGATGAACTCCAGCGCGTCGGCATCAGTCGATGTCGAGCTGAGCATCCCAGCCCCTGTCACATTAACGATGGATCCGGCATCACCAGATTCGGGGAACGCAAGCTGTGCCCGCATATTTGAGGCCCCAAGCTCAGACGCGAGCCTGAACCAGTAGTAGTGGTTGATCAAGCCAGCATCAACCACCCCATCGTTGACAGCTGACAGAATTGCACCATTGCTGTCGAACAGCTGAGGTTCGTTCGCGGCAATTGATTTCACCCATTCGTCCGCCTCGGCTTCACCGTTTAGCTCCCGATAAGCAGTGACGAACGATTGGAAGCTCGCATTCCCAGGCGCGATCCCCAAGCGATCCGCCCAGATTGGTTCTGTGAAGGCATCCACAGTCGTCGGCACCTCAGCCGGACTCAGCTCGTTGCTATCAAAAACAATGACCCGAGCACGACCTGTCACTCCTACCCACGTATCGTCGGTTGATGTGAATCCGGGAGTAACCCGCTCGGTTATCTCTGCGGGCAGTGTGGCAAACAGTCCGCGGTCCGCCAATGCGCCGAGAGCGCCGGCATCCTGCGATAGGAACACCTGAGCCGGGGTCCGTCCGCCTTCTTCCATAAGCAGGGCGCCGAGTTCGGCTGTGTCGCCATAGCGCACATCTACGGCAATCCCGCTCTGTTCTTCAAACATGTCAATCAGCGGCTGCACGAGCTCTTCGTTGCGCCCGGAGTAGAGCGTGAATTCCCCATCGCTTAGTTCCTCTCCGGTTGAGGCTTCCGGCGCTTCAGGTGAATTCGAACTGCACCCCACCAGGAGTGCCGCTGTGATAGCGGCCAGTGCGAGCATGGATAGAGAACGCGTCTTTTGCATAAGTAAACTCCGAGAATTGGTGAGTCAAGCCTGTAAATTGCGGACGTTCCGATTTAGGTCATCCTTACATTCATCAGATGTTATCACTTCATGTAATGTTCTGTGACCCGGGGCGAAACGTCTTGCCTGCCAGCAAGACGGAGCTCTGTCCCAACTCCATGGATCTTCGATTTGGCGCAAGGTCCGTCACGATAGGAAACTTGCGACTGAGCATTCCCAAAGCGCCTCGGAGTACCCGGTGCCCACATGACATTTTTGCCACTTCACGACACCACTCGGCCTGCCGGGGGGGGGAGGGGGAACTAGACGTCACCGATCTGAAACTGGAGGTCTGCAACGCCCCAGGAGGGTTCATCTTGCAGATCTGGTTTCTGATAGCCACGCGGAGCAGATTGATATGTTCTCAGGACCGCAGAAGACTGGCCTGCTTCCGAAACCTTGCCTTTCTTTAATCAAGCCGCGCCGGTTTGGCGAAACAGGCTCCGACAGAAGTGCGGGCAAGGCGTTCAGGCTCAGCGTGTTGATGCAAGCATCCTTCGCGCTCAGTTTTTTACTTCTGAGCTACCCGAAACACTCCTCGCTTCTTGGCCGGATGCGAAAGGGGCCGCATATGACTACAGCTGAAGTCGCCGTACCCGGCGATAGTAGTGCCCCGTAAAGTGGTGTAACGAACCCTGGACAAACCGGCCCGCTGAAAGACCAGCGTGGCCACCGGGGACACCTTCGAGAAGCCTTCTAACTCTCACTCGAAAGGGCATCACACCGATGACCACTCCCTCTATTGTCGACCCTGCCACCGTCCTCACCCAAGCCCTCGGCGACGCATCGCCGGATCTGATGCGCACCCTGCTGCAAACCATGATCAACACACTCCTCTCCGCCGAAGCTGACGCGATCTGCGGCGCCGAATACGGCAAGCCCTCTGCTGACCGAGTGAATTCCCGCAACGGGTACCGCACCCGTGAGCTCGATACCCGTGTCGGAACCGTAGACGTTGCGATCCCGAAGCTCCGCTCCGGCACGTATTTCCCCGAGTGGCTCCTCGAACGCCGCAAACGCTCTGAAGCCGCGATGATCACCGTCGTCGCTGACGCCTACCTCGCCGGCGTCTCTACCAGGCGCATGGACAAACTCGTCAAGACTCTCGGTATTCACGCACTCTCGAAATCGCAGGTCTCCCGTATGGCGGGCGACCTGGACGAGCATGTGCACGAGTTCCGCACCCGCCCATTGGGCGAGGCTGGCCCGTTCACGTTCGTCGCGTGTGACGCGCTCACCATGAAAGTGCGCGAAGGCGGCCGCGTCGTGAATACCGTCGTGCTCGTCGCGACCGGCGTCAACCATGACGGGCATCGCGAGGTACTGGGGGTGCAGGTATCGACCAGCGAGACCGCGATGGCGTGGAACATGTTCTTCGCGGACCTCGTCGCGCGCGGCCTCACCGGGGTCAAGCTCATCACCTCTGACGCGCACGCAGGCTTGGTGGAGGCTATGCGCGCGAATTTCCCCGGGACGTCGTGGCAGCGTTGCCGCACCCATTACGCGGCGAACCTGATGACGGTGTGCCCGAAATCGATGTGGCCGGCAGTGAAAGCGATGCTGCATTCTGTCTACGACCAGCCCGATGCCCCGAGCGTCGAGGCACAGTTCGACCGGCTCCTGGACTACGTGGCCGAGAAGCTCCCCGATGTGCACGAACACCTCGATGGTGCGCGAGCGGACATTCTTGCGTTCGCTGCGTACCCGAAAGATGTGTGGCAGCAGATCTGGTCGAACAACCCGAACGAACGGCTGAACCGTGAGATCCGGCGGCGCACTGACGTGGTCGGGATCTTCCCGAACCGGGCCGCGATCACCCGGCTCGTCGGGGCGGTGCTTGCGGAGCAGTCTGACGAGTGGGCTGAGGGGCGACGCTATCTCGGTCTCGAGGTCCTTGCACGCTGCCGGCTCACCCTGGTGCCAGAGATCACCGAGGAGGAGGTGATCACGGGGCTCCCGCTCGTGTTAAGCGCGTAATCCGATCACTTCTTGAAGGGACTCCGTTACACTACTCCACGGGACCTGACCCCGGCGATCCACCTGTGAGTGAAACGAAGGCCCGCACGACAGTTGTTGCTACCCGCAAACGCCCATCAAGGAAGCGAGCCCTCTCCGATCATGGCACCTGACAAAGGCACCGGTCCGGGTGCCGATGCGATCCCTGCCGCACCGCATGCCTCGAGTACGGGCGCGCCCACCGTGCCGCGAAGAAAGCCAGGATCCCGTTCAACCCACCCGCGCACCTCGGTGCCACCAGGCTCGAGCACATCACCTGCGTTGCGTTGACACGAAAGGAAGATGCGGCCTGAGAGTACGCCACCGAAACATCGAGCGCGGCGCACAGGTTGCAGGCCGAACGTTCGCGGCCGTTACGCCGTTTCCAATGACTCTCGAGAGGAGGACGGCGAGGCGGTGTGACTGAAGACGAAAGTCACGCCGCTGTATCACCTGAAATCGATTAACTGGTTCATTCAATATTAGAAAAAACTGATTTAGTGGTTTGTGGTAGTAGCGGGAGTGGGCAATGGATAAGAAAAAGGATGGGACTCTCGCGGATTCGCTGCATGTTCACGGCCTGACCGCGCGCCCTCACTCAGGCGCAGATCTTGCGGTCGAGGACAGCGAGGAGGTTGTTATCGCTGGGGCCAGGCGCCTTCAGCGAGCACCTCGCGCGCCGCAGATTGTGAAGACTCGGGCGCAGCGCCCTGATGTTGCGCAGCTCTACATCGTGCCTAGCATCACCCCGGGCACCTTCCGCCTCGGCATCCAAAATACCCTTTCACGATCTTCGTTGGCACGTTCGATGGCTGTTTGGTGTGGAAGGGGACACGTCTCTCGCGAGAGTCGGTGCCGCATAACCCGGCGCAGCGCGGCAGGCAACCGTGGGCGAGATGGGCGGTGATGCGCGCGCTGCTTGCGCCGGTGGCCCCCATGCACCAAGTGGAACTTGCCGAGGCCGTGGGGTCGTCTCAGGCATCAGTGTCAAATGCGCTTCGGGCGCTCGCGCCGCTCGTTTCCCCGCAGATGATGGATGGGTCGCGGCAGACCCTGAAGGCATTTGGGAACGTTTCCCTGTGACCTACCCTGGGGTAGGTGCCGCTCGTACGCATTGGTACTCGCTGGATACACCAGTTGAGCAGGCCAAGAAGGTGGGCACCGCGGTCCTGGACGCGAACCCGAACGCACACATGCTCTATTCCGGAGATATAGGCGCAGACATGGTGGCGGGATGGCGGGTGCCAACGCGGAGCGCAGTGCATGCCGATCACGCGATCAACCCAGAGACTCTGGGGTTCACGCCCACGAGCAACAACTAGTCAACTCTCGATTTCGTGATGCCCCACGATCCGACGATCTGGAACACCTCGAAGCTCTTCTCGAGCGACTCAGTGGCGGAGCCACTCCTCATCGCGAGTGAGCTCAAGTTCAGCCCGGCAGTCGAGGTGGATGATGCCCAGGAACATCTGAAGCGCAGGACGCTCGAGCGGTTGAATGAGGTGCTGCGATGATCAGCGAGAAACGGCAGTCCTATGCCCTGATCAGGTATAACTGGATAACTAGAATATCGGTTGCGTGGCCATGACCCGAAGAACTCTCTGTGGACCTGCGTCCTAACTCAGTTGTTGCGGCGGTAGCGCTCGAGGATCCCGATGAATTCATCTGCCATTTCGAGGTGCTGCTGCAACCGCTCCCTGCGCTCACACGCGTCACGGAGTAGCCCTTCGAGCGCCACCCTTGCCTGCGCAGATTGAGGGTCAGTTTCGATCTCGTCGAGCATGCGCAGGAGATCCGCCATTTCATCCAGACTGAATCCCAGTGGCTTCATACGGCGAATCGCGAGAAGTCGCTCAAGATCCTGTGCGGTGTAGAGCCGGTACCCGCCTTCGCTTCGTCCCGATGCCCGGAGGAGCCCGATCTCGTCATAGTGCCGAAGCGTTCGCAGCGAGAGGCCTGTGGCGTCCGCGAGATCGCCAATGTGAAGCGTCTGCTGCGATGTGGGAGTCGTCTCACGCATGAATGTCCTTTCGACAACGACAACCATACCCTTACGTTAGGGTAGGGTTGTTCAGGTTGGTGCAGCACTCCGCTTTCTCATCGTGACGGTTCAACGCGAGCACCCATCTCAGTACATTCTCTCGCGATCAGGGCGAGACACCCCATCGACGAGACACACGCCATCTTGAAAAGGAGTCGCCCATGTCGACGAGCCTGCATACCGCACCCGAACGCGGAGTCAGTCCGGAGCAACGCCAGTCGGTGCTCCGGACGTTGAAATCCCCACGCCTACTCAAGACCGAAGTTCTGGCTGGCCTAGTGGTCGCGCTCGCGCTGATTCCTGAAGCAATCGCGTTCTCGCTCATTGCCGGTGTGGATCCGAGACTCGGCCTCTTCGCTTCGTTCACGATGGCCGTCTCGATCGCGTTCCTCGGCGGCCGGCCCGCGATGATCTCCGCCGCTACCGCGGCAACGGCCCTGGTGATCGCTCCTCTCGTTGCGAGCCACGGCGTCGACTATTTTATCGCCGCGGTGATTCTCGCCGGCATTTTCCAGGTGATTCTCGGGGTGGTTGGGGTCGCGAAGCTCATGCGCTTCATCCCGCGCTCAGTAATGATCGGGTTCGTGAACGCGCTCGGGATTCTGATCTTCATGTCGCAGCTGCCCGAACTGATCGACGTACCCTGGCTGGTCTACCCGCTGACCGCGCTTGGTCTGCTGGTGATCTACCTGCTGCCGTATGTGACAAAGGCGGTGCCAGCACCGCTTGTCTCGATCGTGCTCGTCACGCTTATCGCGATCGTGTTCGCTCTGAACGTGCCGACCGTTGGTGACAAGGGCGAGCTGCCTGAGTCGCTCCCGACGCTGTTCATTCCGAATGTGCCACTGACCTTCGAGACGTTCCAGATCATCGCCCCCTTCGCGCTCGGCATGGCACTGGTGGGGCTGCTCGAATCTCTGATGACGGCGAAACTCGTCGATGACATCACCGACACCCGCTCAAACAAAGTTCGCGAATCGTGGGGGCAAGGGGCTGCGAACATCATCACTGGCTTCTTCGGCGGCATGGGCGGCTGTGCCATGGTCGGGCAGACGATGATCAACGTACGGGCCTCTGGAGCACGTACCCGGATCTCGACGTTCCTCGCGGGAGTATTCGTTCTGATCCTTGCGGTGTCGCTCGGCGATATCGTTGCAATGATTCCGATGGCGGCGCTGGTGGCGGTCATGATCTTTGTCTCGGTGGCAACATTCGACTGGCACAGCATCAAACTCTCGACGTTGAAGATGATGCCCAAGAGCGAGACCGCCGTCATGGTCATCACCGTGGTGCTCACCGTCTGGACCCACAACCTCGCCGTCGGCGTAATCATTGGTGTGATCGCTGCGATGATCGCGTTCGCGCGCCGCGTCGCCCACCTCGTGACCGTGGAGCGCAGGATCGAGGAGCACTTCGGCGAGCAGATTGCAAAGTACGAGGTGAAGGGGGAGCTATTCTTCGCTTCCTCCAACGACCTCTACACGCAGTTCGAGTACGCCGAGGATCCCGACCACATCGTCATCGACATGTACAACTCCCACCTCTGGGACGCATCGACGATCGCCGCCCTCGATTCTGTCACTGACAAGTACGAGCGGTACGGCAAGCAGGTCGAGGTGGTTGGCCTCAACCCAGCGAGCCTGAAGATGCGAGATCGTATGGGCGGCCGGCTCGGCGGCGGCCACTGAGCGAGATACGAAGACCGTCTGGTTGCTTCCCGAGCCACTGTGTTTTTCCTATTCCAGCAGGCTTTCTGATCCGAATCGACCTGAGACTACCGGAGGGTCTGTTTCCACACACAGGACAGCTGCATACCAGCTCGGTGTATGTGCGACTATGGGGCGCGGGACTACCACTAGGCAAGGAATCACCACTGCATAGGCATAGCGGTGTGAGCTACGACAGCACCTAGGCCAGGGTGATGGTTCTTATATCTCGCTGTGCTTTTATATCCTTTATATCTTCCGCTGGGCGGCCTGCCGAGCACCAAATTAGTGAGCGCGTGCCCGCTCGCAGCATGGGCATCGATCATCCCCTACTCAATCGCAAACGCGGCCACCTCATCCGCGATGCCAGTGTGGATGAATAACAGGCCAACCTCGAGCCCTACGCTCTCTATATCGAAAATCGTTTGGATCTTCTGCCGTTGCGATTGTGGGTCCTTCTCCGCTTCTCAAAGATGCGCGTTGAT
Source organism: Leucobacter shiyiweii (assembly GCF_052446065.1). Taxonomy (GTDB): domain Bacteria; phylum Actinomycetota; class Actinomycetes; order Actinomycetales; family Microbacteriaceae; genus Leucobacter. Next base: position 2,265,808 of record NZ_CM127080.1, read on the forward strand.
CCGATCCCAGGACCCTTCTCCCACATAAAACACTAGGCCAGTGCGCGGGTCCTGGAACACATAGACATAGTAGACAGATGCGTCGCGACTTCATGTGGAATTTGAATGGGCCCACTTATGGTCCAAGCATGGGTCGGACTTGCTGGCTCTCGTTTGCATGGACGGAGCGGCTGCGTATAGCTACAGCTGAAGGCGCTGGAAAAATCTCGCGCTTAACCTGGAAAACCATTTCGGACGGGTCCGCGGATCCCTTACGGGACAAGGGCTCCGGGATTCCACGAAACAACCGCCGCTACAGAACCATCCGGCTGTAGCGGCCGACTGCTCTCAACGGCACCGGGTGCGGTGCCAGAGTGCGTACCCGATGGGTAGCGAGTCTCCACCTCGGAGGTGCACCCTACGAACCGTCGAACAGGCCAATGCGATAGGCCTGCTCAAGCGCAGCGCCTTGCGATTCGACGCCCAACTTGCGATAGAGACCGGCAACCTGTTTCTTGACGGTAGAGAGAGCGAGGTGGAGCTTGCGCGCGATCTCCGCCTGGGTGAGCCGCTGATCAAGAAGCACCAGCAATTCCGTCTCACGGACCGTCAAGTCAACCAGCAGTGCAGTGTCGGGAAACCCTCCCACGAGCGAAGCGAATCGGCTCCTGACCTCAGTGGGAGTGAGGTCCAGCTCACGCAGAAGCTCTGGCCAGCCCGGCATCCCGGCGCAGCGCTCGACCAGTGCGCCACGAGCACCTGGCGGCACGGTCGCGAGCGGCAGGAGCGTGCACGCCTGACGCATCTCCTCGACAGCTGCAGCACAGGCGCGATCCACCCCTGCTTCGTCACCAAGCGCTCGCTTCGCGGCAGCCACGATGAGGTGCGCCTCTGCGCGGTCTCGTGACGAAGCACGCGGATCGTGCAGCACGATGTCGACGTGCCGCAAGGCCTGTTCGTAACGCCCTCCCATGAGGAACACTCGCGCCCAGCAGCCATGGGATGACGGCGATCGATCCGATTGCCCATCGAGTACCCCGCGCGCACGCTGCACCTGGCCCTGCGCAAGCAAACTTTCGATGCGCACCCGGTGCACCAGTCGCACGGCGAGCGGACCCAGGCGCCCGACCCCCGTTGCTCGGCCACTGATCTGTTCCAGGGTTCGGGCCGCCGCCGCCGGGTCGTCAGAGAGCACTTCGGTCCATTGCCGAGCACGCAGAACTATTGGCCACAGCTCGGAATCCGGGGCGGTGCTCTCAAGGATTTGGAGGAGATCCCGGGCACGATCCACTTCTAGTCGGTCGAGAGCGAGCATCGCCTCGACCGTCACCGTGAGCACGGAAACGTAGGCGAAGTCCCACACCTCACCGAAAATTCTCTGCGCCTGCTCAAGACATTCTGCAGCCCGGCCCCGCGGCCCGCGGAGTTCTTGCATCAGCCCCATCAGCGACAGCGCGAACGCGGGAACATAATCTCCGTATCCCGGACGCTGCCAGAGCAACGTCGCCTCACGCAGTGACTCCAGGGCCTCCGGCCACCGATCCACAAAGAACAGCAAAATGCCCTGTTCCAGCTTAAAGAATGCGCGATTCCGATCTGATGCTTGTCGACTCTCTGGAGTCGGGGTCTCAAACAGTCGCTGGAGTTCGCCCAGAGTGGCCTGCGCACCCGGAAAATCGCCTCGCAGACGCTGGAATCGCATCCAATTCACTCCCACGTGCACGCGGGCATCTGGGGAACTCAGTTCGCGCCACCTGGGGCCAATCGAAGCCGTGCTCTCAGTGACTTGGAGAGACAGACGCTCGACCAGCATATTGAGGTCTTCCCCCTGAGGAAGAGTGCGGATTCGCTGCATCACTGATGTTGATTCAACATAGACATGAGCGAGCCAGAGCCCCGGAAACTGGTGCAGTATCGGCTCCGGAACAGTTCCAAATGCCGCATGCGTTGCCACCGGGTCGGTGATGATGATTCGCATACCGTAGCGATACCAGAGCTGCTCGAGTTCAGCCCAGTCGCTCGCGAATCGCAGCTGTACCGAAAGCTCGCCGATCAGCGGTTCATCGTCCGCCGTATCAGCGGCGGCAGATCTCAGCATCTCCAACAGGGGCGCGCGGAATCGAAGCAACATTTCGTCCTCCGCCGCTGACTCGAACGTGCCCCCTTCAGCATGACTCAATGAGCCATAGCGCAGCAGTTCGCGGGTGAGCATCTCTCGGGTAAGTGCGGGTACAACCCACCCAGACTGGTCTCGGTGCGCTGCGTCGGGCGCCGGCTCAAGGTACCCGGCCTCCACGAAACGCTCAAGAACCGGGGCCATACCCCGTGCGTCAATCCCCAACACCGCCTGGTCGCGTTCTGCCGGGAAACGCCTGGGAAACGCCCGCTGGAGCAGCTCAATGCTGCGCTCTGTCACCCGATGGAACAAGAGAAAGTGACTCGCGTAGGCGAACATCACAGGCGCGGCGATTGCAACTGCGGGGCCCGCGATGGGGTGCTCGTCGACCTCGAGCTGTCTCTCCGAAGCGGAGTCCATAGCGTTTCTCCCTCTGTGCATCCCCGTTGCGCACGCAAAACCCAAGGACAACCGCCTCAGAAGTGAGGCAATTATAAGACAATTGTGGTGCATTTCACTCGCGCACATAGTGCACAGTGCGGAGACACTTCACGCACAGGGAAAGAAACCTACGTTATGGTTTCGGAAATCTGCCGGTGATCGGGCTTACCACCTTCGAGCCTGGGCAATTCGGCAACCTCGACGAAGCGAGCTGGAATCGCTGCGGGGCCGAGCTCCGCACGCAAGGCCGCGCTCAATTCTTCCGCGCCCTCGTGGATCATGTGATCCACCCCCTCCACCACGAGAACTGGGCGTTCACCCCACTGGGGGTCGACGATGCCCACAGCGGCTACCACCGCACCTCCGAGGTGAGCACTCGCGACGCGCTCGATCTCGTCAAGCGAGACGTTCACACCACCCGAAATGATCACGCGGTCGAGCCGTCCAGTGACCGACAACATGCCCCCCAGCAAGTAGCCTGCGTCACCAGTGCGGTACCAGCGCTCACCTCGGTCGATGATGAAGCGATCGGCCGTCAGCTGTGCATCACCGACGTATCCGAGCGCGAGGGTCGGCCCCGCGAGCTGCACCTCGCCAGCTCGAATTCGCACGCGGGTGTCGCCGATCTCGACGCCATCGTAGACACACCCGCCGGCCGTTTCGGTCATCCCGTAACTGCGTTTGAGTGCGATGCCCAGGGAATGTGCACGGCGCCGCATCTCAAGCGATATTGCCTGCCCGCCGACGAGCACGGCCTCGAACGAGCGCAACGTATCGGCGGCGGCAGGATCCGCCTCGGCGAGTGCAAGCAGACGCCCGAACTGCACGGGAACCAGAGAAACGTATCGTCGCTCGTGCCGCATTCGCTCAGCGCGAGCGAGCAGAGCGGCGGGATCGAACGGGCCGTCATAGAACTCGGGTGCGACACCACTCTCCGCGCTGCGCACGAGCATCTGGAGGCCGGAAATAAGATGCGGCGGAAGTGCTACGAGCCATTGACCCGGGCCTCCGAACGCTTCGTGGGTCGCCTCCGCGCTCGCGCGCAGAGCCGCCGCTGACAGCGCGACCGCCTTGGGGATGCCGCTCGAACCTGAGGTACGCACAACGAGGGCGGTGTCCTGCGGCAACTCCTCGCCTTGTAGCCGCTGGATCGCCTTGGGGTCGGCTCCCTCGTGCACCGGTAACACGGGTGCCCCACCCTGCAACGCGTCGGCGAGCGCGGCAAGTAGCCAGGCGCGATCCTCGGTGGGGATGGCGCGAAGCGACGATTTCGAGGTCACGCTGCAAGCCTAGGTCACGCGCGTTAGTCGCGGGTGGCCGCCTCAGCGAGACTCGCGGCCGCCAGCATGAGCGCCTCGGTCAATTCATTACTCTTCGCGTCGGTAACCCGAGCGACCGGACCAGAAATTGACACGGCTGCGGCGGGCGACGACCCAGGGACCGGAACGGCGATGCAGCGCACGCCCACCTCCTGCTCGCCGTCGTCTACGGCAAAACCACGTCGGCGTGACTCGCGCAGGTCGGCCAGCAGCGCAACGTCCGTTACCAGGGTCGATGGGGTGTACCTCGGCAGCCCCGTTCGCGCAACGATTTCCCGCACCCGCGTATCGGGCAGCGTCGAAAGAATGGCTTTGCCGACCCCCGAAGCGTGGGGCAGTACCCGCCGACCGACCTCGGTAAACATGCGCATGCGATGACGCGAGGGCATCTGCGCAATGTAGGCCACCAGGTCGCCATCGAGTACGGCGAGGTTCGCCGTTTCCTCCGACGCCTCCTCGAGGTCAGCGAGCACACCCTGCGCGAGGGTCGCAAGTTCGGGTGTCGCTCGCTTTCCCAGGTGGATCAGGCCAGAGCCCAGGGTATAGCCGCGCGAGGCGGCCTGCTGCACGTAACCGCGGCTCACCAGGGTGCGGAGGAGTCGATGCGCCGTCGGGGCGGCAAGGTGCGTGGCGGCAGCGACCTCGGCGACCGTGAGTTCGCGCTCGGCCTGGGCCAGGGCTTCCAGCACATCGAAGGCGCGCTCGACTGACTGCACGCCTCCAGATTCGGTTCCGCTCACGTCAGCTCCACTACTTGTTATTGATGACCCCACACCGACCTGTCCAGCCTTTTGCGCAGTCTTGGACCATGACTTGTGGGCCGTGATCTTGCGCCCAGATCCAGCAACAACCTCGACCAGGATCGAGCCGCATCTCATTGTATTTCATATGGTGGAATCAATATTTCAAATTATGGGCCCGCTGTCTAGACTCGATTGCGACGCCTCCGGTGCCCGGCTCTCAGGCACCCACCAGATCGGAGATATGCCATGCCCCAGCACCTGACCCGCGCGGACCTCACCGTGGATTCGGCCCTCGCGGACTTCGTTGAAGAGTCCCTGGGAGAGGCTGGCCTCACGCCCGATGCATTCTGGAGCGGGGTGAGCGAGATCATCCACGATCTCGGACCGAAAAACGCCGAGCTCCTTCAGATCCGTGAAGATCTGCAGCGTCAGATCGACGAGTTCCACCGGGCTCGGCCCGGAATCCCCGACCTGGCCGAGTACCGTGATTTCCTCGCAGAGATCGGCTATCTCGAGCCAGAGCCCGACTCCTTCACCGTCACCACTACTGGTGTCGACCCCGAAATCGGCACCCTCGCCGGCCCGCAGCTCGTGGTTCCCCTCCTCAACGCACGATTTGCGCTCAACGCCGTCAACGCCCGCTGGGGCTCCCTGTACGATGCGCTCTACGGCACCGACGCCATCGATCAGACGGGCGACCTCGCACCGGGCAGCGAGTACAACGCCGAGCGCGGCGCGGCCGTTATTGCGTTCGGTCGCGATCTGCTTGATAGCGTCGCACCGCTTGCGCACGGATCACATGCCGATGCCTCCGCCTACACGGTCTCGGACGGGAAGCTCCGCGTGGTGTTCGGACCCGACCAGACCACGACCCTCTCAAGCCCGGAGACGCTCGTCGGATACCGAGGCGAAGAGGCCGCCCCCACCGCAGTACTGCTCCGCCACAACGGTTTGCACCTCGAGATCGTGATTGACCCGGTCGGGCGCATCGGACGCACTGACCGCGCAGGTGTCGAAGACATCCTGGTCGAGTCCGCGCTCACCACCATCATGGACCTTGAGGATTCGGTCGCCGCGGTCGACGCAGAAGACAAGGTGCTCGGCTACCGCAACTGGCGCGGCCTGATGGATGGCACCCTAACCGAGACCGTGGCTAAGGGCGGCCGCAGCTTCACCCGCACACTCAACCCTGACCGCGAGTACACCGCCCCGAGCGGCGAACCACTTGTGCTGCCCGGCCGATCCACCCTCTTTGTGCGCAACGTGGGGCACCTCATGCGCACCGACGCGGTGCGCGATCGCGCCGGCGAGGAGGTCTTCGAAGGGATTCTTGACGCCATCATGACCGTGCTGGGGTCACTGCACGACCTGCGCGGGACGAGTTCGGGTGGAAACTCACGCACCGGATCCATCTACATCGTGAAGCCGAAGATGCACGGGCCAGCTGAGGTTGCCTTTGCCGTCGAACTCTTCGAGCGGGTCGAGCGGCTCTACGGTCTGCCCTCGAAAACCGTGAAGATCGGAATCATGGACGAGGAACGCCGCACCTCGGCGAACCTCGCTGCGTGCATCCAGGCGGCCAGCGATCGAGTGGTGTTCATCAACACGGGGTTCCTGGATCGCACGGGCGATGAGATCCACACTTCGCTGCACGCCGGGCCGATGCTCCCGAAGGGAGACATCCGCACCGAGCCGTGGCTAGGCGTTTACGAGGCGCGGAACGTCGCGATTGGGGTCGCGAGTGGGCTCGACGGGCGCGCGCAGATCGGCAAGGGGATGTGGGCGATGCCTGATCTCATGCACGACATGCTCCAGCAGAAGATCGGCCATGTGAAGTCGGGAGCATCGACAGCTTGGGTGCCCTCCCCCACCGCGGCCACGCTGCACGCCCTGCACTATCACCAGCTCGATGCGTTCGCGGCGCGTCGGTCGCTTCCGCCACTACCGGCAGAGAGCCTCGACACGCTGCTGCAGATACCTCTTGCGAGGGAAGGCGACCTCACACCTGAAGTGATCGCGACCGAGGTCGAGAACAACGTGCAGTCGATCCTTGGATACGTCGTGCGCTGGATCGACCAGGGCGTGGGCTGCTCGAAGGTGCCCGACATTCACGACGTGGCACTGATGGAGGACCGCGCGACCCTCCGCATCTCGAGCCAATTGCTCGCGAACTGGCTCGCGCACGGCGTCATCACTGAGTCGCAGATCGACGAGGCGCTCAGTCGGCTCGCATCGGTGGTGGATCGGCAGAACTCGGGCGACCCCACCTACGAGACGCTGCTCGGCGTCGACGGTCGCTCGCCGGGCATCGCGTTCAATGCGGCGCGCAGGCTCATCGTAGAGGGGGCCGCGCAGCCGAGCGGCTACACGGAGCCGATTCTGCACGAGCTGCGACGGCACAAGAAGGCGCAGGCGGCCGGATGATCCGCTGAGATGCGGATCTGGGCGTAAGGGAGAGCACAGACCGAGGGTCACCGGCATACCGCTCGCGGTAAGCTTGTCCGGTGACCCACATCTCCCGTCTGTCAAAGAAGATCGGCGCAATCGCCGAGTCCGCCACCCTCAAGGTCGACGCCAAAGCTAAGGCCTTGCAAGCCGAGGGTCGTCCCGTTATCAGTTATGCCGCTGGCGAGCCTGATTTCGCGACTCCGGCTCACATCGTCGATGCGGCGCGCGCCGCACTCGACGACCCGAAGAACTTTCGTTACACCGCCGCTTCGGGGCTGCCAGAGCTGCGCGAGGCAATCGCGGCGAAGACCGCGCGCGACTCCGGCTGGGACGTGCCTGCGGCTCAGGTGATCGTCACCAATGGCGGCAAGCAAGCCGTCTACCAGGCCTTCCAGGTGCTCCTCGACCCGGGTGACGAGGTGCTGCTGCCCGCACCATATTGGACGACCTACCCTGAGGCGATCCGCCTCGCCGATGGCGTGCCCGTCGAGGTGTTTGCTGGCTCCGACCAGGGGTACAAGGTGACGGTGGATCAGCTTGAGGCCGCCCGCACCGAGCGCACGAAGGTGCTGCTGTTTGTCTCCCCCTCGAACCCGACCGGCGCGGTGTACTCACCCGCCGAGACGAAGGCAATCGGCGAGTGGGCAGAGGCCCACGGTCTCTGGATCATCGCCGACGAGATCTATCAGAACCTGGTCTATGACGGGGTGCGCGCGCAGTCCATCGTCGAGGCTGTGCCAGCGCTTACCGACCGCACCATTTTGGTGAACGGGGTCGCGAAGTCCTACGCGATGACCGGGTGGCGCCTGGGATGGATGGTGGGACCCGCCGATGTAATGAAGGGCGCCGCGAACCTGCAGTCGCACCTATCGTCGAACGTCAATAACGTTGCCCAGAGGGGAGCGATTGCCGCACTGAATGGCTCGCAGGAGCCCAGCGAGCAGATGCGACTGGCCTTCGATCGTCGCCGCAAGCTCATTGTCGCCGAGCTGAACAAGGTCCCCGGTTTCCACTGCCCGACGCCCGAGGGAGCGTTCTACGCATACGTCGACGTCACCGGCGCGCTCGGCACGGAGATCGCCGGCCACACCCCCGAGACCTCGCTCGAGCTCGCCGACCTCATCCTTTCCGAGGCTGAGGTGGCCGCCGTGCCCGGCGAGGCGTTTGGCCCGAGCGGTTACTTGCGATTCAGTTACGCACTGGGCGACGACGCACTGGTTGAGGGCATCCGCCGCATCCAGCGCCTGCTCGGAGCATAGCGCGGCTCCCGTCGCCCGACACACGGCTCCCCTCTCCCCTTGAGTGGACGACCGCGCAGGGCTCCGGGGTCCAGCTTCCCTCAAGTGGACTACCGCGCAGGGCTCCTGCGTCCGGCATCCGTCAAGTGGACGACCGTGCAGGGCTCCGTTGTCGTGAACCCTGCACGGTTGTCAACCTTCGTGATGAGGTCGTGAACCCGACGTGACGAGGTCGTCATACGAAGGCAAAGCATCCTGCGGCACCCACCGACCCGTTTATTCGCTGACCCGCTGCTTCGTCGATTCACTCCTCCCTTCCACTCATCCGGCACCGCCCGCTCAACCGTTCCGCCGCTCCACCGCTCCACCGCTCCACTCAACCGTTCCACCGCTCCACCGCTCCACCGCTCCACCGCTCCGCTCAACCGTTCCGCCGCTCCACCGCTACGCTCATCCGGCGCCCTCACCCCGCTCCGCTCCCGGCTCATCCGTTGATCCGGTGACCGGCCGCGCCACCGCAGGATCGTGTACGATTTGGAGAACCGCGACAAAGAAGTGAGAGTAACCAATGACCGAGGTGTTTGCGCGCGAGCGCACCATGCACGATCTCCAGACCCGTCGAGTGCAGGTGCTGCGTACCGCCGCGATTGCGCCGAAAATGGTGCGGATCACGCTCGGCGGTGAGGATCTCACTGGTTTCAGCGCTGTGGGACCGGCCGACCACGTCAAGGTGTTCTTGCCCGATCCCGAGACGGGTGTGCTGACGATCCCCGAGCCGGGTGGGTTTCGGAAGCCCCGCGCAGAGGGGGCTCCCGCCATCATCCTGCGCGACTACACTCCCTTCGCGTTCCGGGGTGACGCAGAGAGCGGCCCCGAGCTCGACATCGATTTCGTGCTGCACGGCGACCACGGTGTCGCCGCTGCATGGGCGGCGCAGGCGAAGGTTGGTGACGAATTGGGTATCGGTGGGCCCCGCGCGTCGCTCGGCGTCCCAGCTGGAGTCGACTCGGCGATCCTTGTCGCCGACGAATCGGCTCTCCCTGCGGCTACCCGTTGGCTGCAGGCGTTCGACGCGTCAGTGACGGTGACGGGGCTGTTCTTTGTGAAAGATGCTGATACCTCTGCCTACCTCGACGGTCACAACAGCGAGACTCGCGAACTGCGGTGGTTCACGGGGGTGGATCGCGCTTCCAAGCTCGAGGCGACGTTGCGCGCGCTGCCCATCGGAGAGCGGACTTTCGTATTCCTTGCCGGCGAGGCGAACACGCTGATCCCGCTGCGTCGCTACCTGCGTCGTGAACTCGGGCTGAGCAAGTCGCAGGCCGACGTGCACGGATACTGGAAACAGGGCGAGGTCGCGCTCGACCACCACGCTCCGCTCGATCCGACCGACCCCGAAGACTGAGCGGTATTCCGAGGGCTGCGCGGTATTTCGTGGCTTGCGCGGTATTCCGGTATTCCATGGGCTGCGCGGTATTCCGTTATTCCATGGGCTGAGCGGTACTCCATGGCCTGCGCCGGACCCCCAAGCGCTGATTTTCCTCAAATTGATGCTGCGCGGCCCCTTTTCCATCAAGGTCGGGCAGGTCGGGCAGGTCGGGAAGTTCGGGAAGGTCGGGAAGGTCGGGAAGGTCGAGAAGATCGAGAAGATCGAGAAGATCGAGAAGATCGAGAAGATCGAGAAGATCGAGAAGATCGAGAAGTTCGAGAAGGTCGGGAAAGTCGAGAAGTTCGAGAAGTTCGAGAAGTTCGAGAAGGTCGAGACTGCCTGAGCCTGCGCCCCTGCACCACCTGGGACTCCCACTGCGTAGCCGCAAGGGCAAGAACCGCGCTCCGAACAGAGGAGGGGCCCGATCCGCTGTGGATCAAGCCCCTCCTTTTCGGTGATTCTCTGCCGCGAGCTACGCGCCGGTGTAATACCCGTCTGCCACCGTGAGCGCCGCGTCGAGCGCGTCGAGACCCTTCACGAGATCTTCCTCAGAAATCACGAGTGGCGGCGCGAGCTGCAGGCGGTTGCCGGCCGCAAACGGCCAGACCCCGGCCGCCTTGCACGCCGCAATCACGGCGTTCATCGGGGCCGCGGCTTCGCCCGAGGCGTTGAACGGCACGAGAGGCTCGCGCGTCTCGCGGTCGAGCACCAGCTCCATTGCCCAGAACAAACCCTTCCCGCGCACTTCTCCAACGGAGGGATGCTTTTCGGCGAGCTCGCGTAGGCGCGGCTCGATCACGCGCGACCCGAGATCGCGCACCCGCTCGATGATTCCCTCGTTCTCGAAGATGTCGAAGGTCGCGACGCCCGCCGCGCAGGCGAGCGGGTGCCCCGAGTAGGTGAGGCCCCCGGGGAAGGGGCGATCCACAAATGAATTGTGCACCGTCTCGCTGATGACGACGCCACCGAGCGGCACGTAACCCGAGTTCACGCCCTTGGCGAATGTCACTAGGTCGGGCGTCAGATCGAAGCCCTGATAAGCAAACCACTCGCCGGTGCGGCCGAAGCCGACCATAACCTCGTCACAGATCAGCAGGATGTTGTACTTGTCGCAGATCGCGCGCACGCCGGGAAGGTAGCTGGGCGGCGGCACGAGCACGCCGTTGGTGCCGGTCACGGTTTCCAGCACGACAGCGGCGATCGTGCCGGGGCCCTCAAGCTGAATCTGCTGCTCAAGGTGAGCGAGCGCCCGCTCGGTCTCTTGCTCGGGCGTCTCAGCCCAGAACGCACTGCGGTACTGGTAGGGCCCAAAGAAATGCACGACCGAGGTGTCGATCGTGTCGTTCGCCCAGCGGCGTGGCTCACCGGTCATAGTGATCGCGGTGCCGGTCGAGCCGTGGTACGAACGATACCGGCTCATGATCTTGCGACGTCCCGTGTGCTGCCGGGCGAGACGCACCGCGTATTCGATGGCCTCGGCGCCGCCGTTGGTGAAGAACACCGAGCGCGCTCCCTCGAAGGAGTGCTCGACAATGCGCTTCGCAAGTTCACCGCGGGCATCGTTCGCGAAGGCTGGCTGAATTGTGGCGAGCCGCCCGGCCTGCTCCTGGATCGCTTGCACAAGGCCAGGGTGCTGGTGCCCGAGGTTCAGGTTCACAAGCTGAGACGAGAAATCGAGGTACCCGTTGCCGTCGTAATCCCAGAACCTGGCGCCCTCGCCCTTCGCGACGGGGAGCGGGTTGATCTGCCCCTGCGCCGACCACGAGTGGAAGACGTAGGCGCGATCGTTCTCGCGCACCTCGCGTTGAGCCTCGGTGTCGCCAAACTCCTGCGGCGCACCGTTCAGGTCAATGTAGTCAGTCATTAATTTCCCTTAGAAACGTAGTGAATTACAAGTGGGAAGGAGCGCGGGTCGCTGTCGCAGCGTGCGGATCAGGCCCGCGCTCCGGCGACCTAGTTGTTGCTCGGGAACCCGAGATCCACCTTGGAGGTAGCAGGGTCAGGCCAGCGAGTGGTCACGACCTTCGAGCGGGTGTAGAAGTGGATCGATTCCGGGCCGTAGATGTGCGAATCACCGAAGAGCGAATCCTTCCAACCACCGAAGGAGAAGGAGCCCACCGGCACGGGGATCGGAACGTTGATACCGACCATGCCGGCCTCGACCTCGAACTCGAACTGACGCGCGACGCCGCCGTCACGCGTGAAGATTGCAGTGCCATTGCCGAACTGGTGCTCGTTAATGATGCGCACACCCTCTTCGTAGGTGTCGACGCGCACGACAGCGAGCACTGGCCCGAAGATTTCATCGGAATGGATCTTGCTGCCGGGCTTGACGTGATCGATGAGCGAGACCCCGGTGAAGAAGCCGTTGCCCTCGAACTTGTGCTCGCGGCCGTCGACCACGACGGTCGCGCCCTCGGCCTCGGCACCTGCCACGTACGACTCGACGCGATCCACTGCCTCACGGGTGATGAGCGGGCCCATCTCGCTGGCCGGATCGGTGCCGTCACCAATGACGAGCTTCTTCATGCGGCTCTGGATCGCTGGCACCAGGTCATCGGCCACGCCACCCACAGCGACGACGACCGAAACTGCCATGCAGCGCTCGCCGGCTGAACCGTACGCAGCCGAAACCGCGGCGTCGGCAGCCATGTTAATGTCGGCATCGGGAAGCACCAGCATGTGGTTCTTCGCGCCGCCGAGAGCTTGCACGCGCTTGCCGTTCGCGGCCGCGCGCTCGTAAATGTAGCGTGCGATGGGTGTCGAGCCGACGAAGCTGATTGCCTTCACGGTCGGGCTGTCGAGCAAGGTGTCGACCGCGACCTTGTCGCCGTTGACCACGTTCAGAACACCATCGGGCAGGCCCGCCTCGCGGAAGAGATCGGCGATGAAAATCGAGGCCGAGGGATCACGCTCGGAGGGCTTCAGCACCACGGTGTTGCCGCACGAGATCGCGCTCGCGATCATCCACAGGGGAACCATCACTGGAAAGTTGAACGGGGTGATTGCAGCGACCACGCCAACCGGCTGCTTCACCGAGTGTACGTCCACGCCGCCCGCGACCTGCTCGTCGCGCTCGCCCTTCAGCAGGTGCATGAGACCAGCCGCGAACTCGACGTTCTCGAGGCCACGGGCGATCTCACCCGCTGCATCGCTGAGCACCTTGCCGTGCTCGCTCGTGACAATCGCGGCGAGTTCAGGGGTGCGCTCCTTGAGGAGCTGACGCAGACGGAAGAAGACGTCGGCGCGCTTGGTGAGGCTGGTCGCGCGCCAGGCGGGCAACGCAGCCTGCGCAGCCGCGATAGCCTGCTCAACCGTCTCGACCGAGGCAATCCCTACCTCGTGCTGCTCTTCGCCGGTCGCCGGGTTGAAGACGGCTTGGAAGCGTTCTCCAGCTTCGACCTTCTCGCCTGCGATTACGTGGGGAATGCGTGCCATGTGGGTGCCCTCGGTTCTGCTAGTGGTGGTCGCGGTCACGACGTGTCAATCAATGTGTCTGAGGCGCGCTCGCCCCGTGTGCTCAAGTCTCGCAGGCGGGTGCGCTCAGATCCACCCTCAAACCATCCGCATCTCAGCCGCAGGCCGTACACTTTGTCCGGGCAGCCATTTGGGCAGACGCAATCCCATCGCACCCGGCGCACGGGATGGGTGGGCGGAAGATGCTGGAAAACGCGAGCATTCGAGCATCTTCTGCCCACTTGCCGAAAGGAAGGGAACACACATGCGGGATGTCGGCGAACCGAGCACGCTTCCGAGCGTGCGCAACGTACTCGCGCTCCCCGAGCTTCAGGCGGGCCAGCCCGAGCTGGTCGCAGGCTCGCAGGGGGTGGATCGCGACGTGCGCTGGGCGCACGTCGCCGCGGGCTCGGGCGTCGCCGAGCTGCTCGACGGCGGCGAGCTCATTCTCACCACAGGCGCGGGCTGGCCCAGGGACCCAAGCGAACTCGCCGAACTCGCCGAGGGACTTGTCACCGCCGGAGCGACCGGAGTTGCGGCCGTCGTGCTCGAGCTGGGCCAGAGGTTCACTGCGGCACCGGAGGCCCTGATCCACGCGTGCGAACTGAATGATGTGCCGCTCATCGTGCTGCATCGCGAGGTGCGCTTCGTACAGATCACGCAGCGGGTACACCAGCGTATTCTCGCCGCGCAGAACGAGGCGCTGGAAGCCCGCGCCGAGGTGCACGCGATGCTCACCGAGCTGGGGCTGAACCGCAGCCCCGTGGACTACGTGATCGAGCGACTCGCCGAGACCCTCGACTCTCCGGTGATGCTCGAAGACACTGGGCACCGGATCGTGGCGTTCGCCGGGGTCGGAGCTGACCCGGCCGAGGCGCTCGCGCCGTGGGTGCAGGCCGACGGGCGGGAGCCGCAATCACCGGAAGGCAAATTCTGGGAACGGGTCGCCGTCGAGGCCCGCGGCCGGCGCTGGGGACACGTGACGGCGCTCGCTGGTCCGCCGCACCCCGCCGGTCGCCGGACCGTGCTCGAGCTCGGGGCCTTCGCGCTCGCGCTCGGTCGACTCGCCGACACGGAGGGCGACCAGTGGATGCAGCTGGGCTCGAAGCGGCTGTTCGAGGCGCTTCTCGGAGGTCGCTACCGCAGTGACGCCGAGCTCGCCGCGCAGCTTGCCGCTTCCGGCCTTGCGCTTGACGGGCGCACCGTCATCGCTGCGACTCTGCGCGGCTCGGGCCCCTTCGGCGGGCACGCCACGCTCGAGCGTGCCATCTTGGAGACCGCGCTCCGGCGGGCGGTCGCGCCCGAGGGCCGGGCTCTCATCGCTCCCGACCACCAAGCAGTCGAAAGCGGTCCGGTGCTGCTAGCCCTGCTCTCGTTTCCTACCGAAGATCCACGTCTTGTTTCGACAGTGGATCGCGACGTTCCGTCGCTCGCCACCCGCCTGGCCCGCGAACTCGACATGCTGGTGCCGGGCACGGCCCCTCCATCGTGGCGGGCTCATCTCGCGCTCGGAACGCCTGCGGGCAGACTTCGCCAGCTCGTCGCCGCGCTCGAACAGGTGCGCGCGGCGGGTCAGATCGCGCCCACCGGCACGATCGGGCGAGTGACAGTGCAGCAGGCGGAGCGCCAGCCACTCGCGCACCTCGTGCGTGCGCTTGCCGGAACTCCCGAACTGCAGGAGTTTGCGACCGATACCCTCGCCCCGCTTCTTGCCCACGACCGAACAGTCGGTGCGCCTGGCGACCTTCTTCGGGTGCTCGCTGCCTACACCGCGCACCCTACGAACCGCTCGCTGGCCGCAAAGGACGCGCGGCTATCTCGGTCGGTGTTCTACCAGCGACTCGCCCTCATCGAAGATCTCCTGGGTGTGGATCTCACCAGTGGCGAGACGATCGCAACGCTCGCTGTCGCGTTGCTGGCACAGTCGAGATCAGATCCGACACCGCTGGACCGACCCAGCTCACTCTGACACCCGGCGAGGAACCTCAGCGAGAAACCTCACTGGCAAGGCATCACTCCTCAACAGCCCGGTGATCAGCCAGTCGGCGATCAGACATCTGATCGTCGGAACCGCAGAAGGGAAGACCTACACCACCACAAAGCACCACTGCCCGCTCAGCGCGGACGAAGCGGCGAGTGTTGCTGGACCCACGCATACATCGAGACGGCTGCGGCGGCGGACGCGTTGATCGAACGGGTGGATCCGTACTGCGTAATCTCGACAACTGCCTCTGCTGCGGCGATCGCCTCCGGGGTCAGCCCGGGTCCTTCCTGACCAAAGAGCATCACGCAACGCTCCGGCCAGTCGAAGGTCTCCATGGGCACGCAGCCGGGAACGTTGTCGATCGCGATGATCGGGATCCCCTCCGCTGCGGCCCACGCGACGAGCGCACTCACGTCTTCCCGGTGCTCGACGTGCTGGTAACGGTCGGTGACCATCGCGCCGCGCTTGTTCCACCGACGACGCCCCACGATGTGCACCGTGTCGGCGGCAAACGCGTTCGCGCTGCGCACGATCGAACCAATGTTCATGTCGTGCTGCCAGTTTTCGATCGCCACGTGAAACGGGTGTCGGTGCCGGTCGAGATCCGTGCGGATCGCCTCCATACGCCAGTACCGGTAGCGATCCACTACGTTGCGGGTGTCACCGCGTTCGAGCAGCTCGGGGTCGAAGTGGTCGCCCTCGGGCCATGCATCACGTCCGCCCGGCCACGGGCCGATCCCGGATGTCGTGCGCTCAGGGTGCGGCTCGGCCTGAGGTTCAGTGGGCGATGCGATCGGCGGTTCGGGGTGCGCTTCGGCTGGCTGTTCGGGCTGCGCGGCCCTATTTTCCAGTGGATCGCCGCTGCCGCTCATGGTCTCTGTCACCAGCCCATTCTTCCACCTGGCGGGCAATGCCGTCGCCGGCCACGGAGTTCGCGCGTGCTGGGGTTTCGGGATCAGGGGCGAGGCCTTCGGTTTCCAGCCAGACGTTGCGTCTTCACGATGTGGCCCCACAGGATGCCACATCGCTCAGCTGCAAAATGGCCAGAAGCCGAAACCCCCGCGCCTGATCCCTGCGCAGGCGAGAGTTACTCGCTGGCGGCGGAGAGCTGATCCACCTCGGCCTTGGTGAGTTCGAGTTCAAGTGAGGCGAGCAGCGCGGGAAGCTGGGCCGTGTTGCGGGCGCTTGCGATAGGCGCAGCGACAGTGGGCTGCTGCCGCAGCCAGGTGAGCGCGACCGTTGCGACCTCGACCCCGTGCGCCGCGGCCACCTCGTCGAGTGTCGCGAGCACCGCGCGTCCGCGATCGTGCAAGTACGCCACCGATTCCTCGGCGCGGGGGCTCGCCCCTGGCGCTTCCGCGTCTGTGATGTCGCGGTACTTTCCCGCCAAAAAGCCGTGTGCAAGCGAGTAGTAGGGGAAGACCCCGAGCCCTTCGCGTTCGGCCACCTCGCGCAGGCCGTTCGTCTCAAATCCGCGCTCGACCAGGCTGTAGTGCGGCTGCAGCGCCACCGGCAGGTGGAAGCTGCCCTCCCGAGCGATGCGGATCCACTCGGCGATCCTCTCGGGGGAGTAGTTCGAGACACCGATCGCACGCACCTTACCGGCATCGACGAGTTCGGAGAACACTGCGACGGTTTCCTCAAGCGGGGTCTCTGGGTCGTCGTAATGGGCGTAGTAGAGATCGATGCGGTCGGTGCCGAGGCGCTCGAGCGACGCGTCGGCCGCGGCTCGAACGTTGTCTGGTGCAAGCCCCGTGAATTCGGGATGCGTCGAGACCTTTGTCGCGATAGTCAAGCGGTCTCGACTTGCGCGTGCGCTGATCCATTCGCCGATCAGGGTCTCGCTCTCGCCGCCGGTATTGCCGGGAACCCAGTGCGCGTAACCATCGGCGGTATCGACGAAGTCTCCACCACCGGCAACGAATGCGTCGAGCACCGCAAACGTGGCATCGCGGTCGGCGGTCCAGCCGAATACGTTGGCCCCGAGCGCAAAGGGCGCAATCTCAATGTCGGAGTGACCGATTCGGGTGCGATGAGCCATTATCCGCATTACTGGATGGTCTTCTCGACCGGACGCTTCGCGGCAACCGCGCGCGCCTTCGGCTGGTCAGAAGTTGCCGAGTCGTCTCCGAGGCGTGCTTCGAAACCCTCGGGTACCAGGAAGTCCTCGCGGCTGAGCTCGGTAATCGACTTGTGCCCCAGGCCCAGCACCGCAGAGTCGAGACCCATGCGCAGCAGGTCGAGCACGTTCTCGACACCCGTCTGCCCGTTCGCGCCGAGACCCCACAGGTACGCGCGACCGATCAGCACCGCACGCGCGCCGAACGCGAGCGCCTTCGCGACATCCCCGCCGCGACGCACCCCACCATCAAGCAGCACCTCGACCTGGTCGCCCACGGCATCCGCGATTGGCCCTAAGCAGCGGATCGCTGCCGGAGTCGTGTCGAGGTTGTTACCGCCATGGTTGGATACCGAGATGGCGTCGACCCCTGCATCCACCGCGCGCTTTGCGTCGTCGAGACGAGTCACGCCCTTCAGCATGAACGGGCCGCCCCATTCCTTGCGCAGCCACTCTACGTCTTCCCAAGATGCTGGCGGGGTCTGCATCCATTCCCCGTACGCACCAAAGAACGTGGGGGCTGGGCCGTCCGCCGGCTTCAGGTTGGGGGCGGTGAGGTCAGGCAGACCCGACTTCAGCCACTGCAGCGTCCACTTCGGGCGAATGATGCCCTCGGGCGCGAATTTGATGAGCGCTGGCAGATCCATCTTCTCGGGAATCGAGGGACTCCCCCAGTCGCGGCCCACCGAGAATGACCAGTCGGTAGTGAGGATCAGTCCCTTGGCACCAGCTGCCCGGGCACGCTCCACGCGTTCCAGGATCTGGTCCTTGGTACCCGTCCAATAGATCTGGAAGAAGGTGTTTTCGTTCGCCGCTGTCACTTCCTCGACCGGCTTCGACGCAAAGGAACTCAGCCCCATGATCGTGCCACGAGCGGCTGCAGCACGCGCCACCGCAACTTCACCATCGGGGTGGATCGCCTGCACCCCCGTGGGGGAAATCATGACCGGCATGGAGACCGGGATCCCCATGATTGTTGTCGACAGGTCGCGCGGAGACTGATGTCCGGCCACGTGCGGGGCGAACTGAAGCTTCGCAAACGCATCCATGTTCTCCTGCGGGGTGCGACCCCGCTCCGAACCCGCCACGAGAGCCGCGTACACCGACGGCGGAATGTTCCGCTTCGTGCGCCGTTGCGCCTCGAGTACCGTCTCAAACCAAGGGTTCTGCTTCCACGGCCACAAGCTCATTGGTCGTCTCACTTTCTTCGTCATTGAATCCCACCACCGGCGCCGACAGGCAAGGCTGCGCGACGCAACTACGCAGCCCAACCGAATACGGCAATCTTAATGGCACCGAGTGCCATTAAGGAAACAATTCTTCAGGCGTCGCAGGTGATCCACAGGGCGAGGCACTAGCGCGTATCGGTGCCAAACATTCGAGAAATAGCGGGGGCGACGTCACGATGGGTCCGGATGATCCGACACATTCCTCGTCCTCGGGCCGCGAGGTCGCGCCCCAAATCAATGTCCTTTTCACCGCTCGCATCGAGCAGCACATCCAGCCGCGGCAGCTTCCCTGCAAGCGGGCGTGGATCAGGTCCGGCGTTGTGGACGCAATCAGAAAGCAGCACCACCCTCGCATGCTCGGCCGGAACTCCCGCGAGCTGTTTCGCCGCGATCTCGAGCGGAAACGCGACATTGGTGAGTCCACGGGCCGGAATTCGGAGCACCCGATCCAGCAACTCTCGCGGCCTCACTTCGTCACCCAGTTTGAGGAGCACCGCGGCATCTGACCAGAAGGCGACGACGGCGAGGGAATCATGCGCGAGTTCCGCGGACAGGGCACCGACGGTCGCGGCCGCGGCCTTGATCCGCTCGCCCTTCATTGAACCGGATACGTCGACGAGTAACACCACTGATCGGCGGGTGAGGAGGCGCTCGCGCACCTTGATGTCCTCGTCTTCCGGCACTGGCCTCTCGGCGAGCACCTCGATGGTCGCGTCAAGATCGATCTCGTCGGAGGCGCCGCGATAGGGCACGCTATGCAAGCGGCCCAACCCGCGGATCGCCGCGCTGTCGCGACGCGGCTTCGGGATCGCGAGCCGCTCGGCGATTTGCCGCGCGAGCCGCTGCACCTCGGGATCAAGGGGGGTGTCAGGATCAACCAGACCGAATGCGTCAACCAGGCCCGCCGGTTCATCGGTTTCGCCGGGTGCAGAGCTACCGGGCATGGGGGGCTTGCCCGTGACAGTGGTGCCGTCTCCCGGCATCACCAGGCCTCCCTTGCCGCTCAGGTCGTGCAGCGCCGGCGCCTCATCGAGCTGTTTTGGGGTGCGCTTCAGCGGCGCGCCACGCTTCGATGTCTTCTTGTCGCTTCGCCGCTGAATGGGTGAGTCGGCGGCCATTTCTCTTCATCCCGGTGCCGCCTGGTGCGGATTCAGGATGAAGTGATCCTCCCAGATCTCGCGAAGCACCTGCTCCGGCGTGAACTCTGCGGCCTCGTCCACATGGATCCGGCCCGACAACCCGACGATCATCGCGTCGTAAAACATGTCGGCGTAGCCGTCGTCTTCGGCGGTGAGAATGTCTCGGCCGATGGCCAGCTGCTCGACGATCATCGCGGTGTCAATCGCCCCACGCACGCTGGATCCCTGCCGTATATCGTCGTGTACACGGGTCGCGCGCGTGACCGCGACGGCGTCGGCCGCGATCCGATCACCGAACTCGCCGGTCACGCCCGCGCGCCTCCGGACAATCTCAACCTCGGCTGCTTCGTCTTGGTAGCCAATCGACAGCCGGTTCAGCCGGTCGTGCACGCTGGTGGATAGGCGCGAAGTACCGACGTTGTCATAGGGGTTCATCGAAGCGATCACGCGAAAGGTGGGGAGCGCCTTGATCTTCCCGACCCGTGGCACGGTGATCGAGCGATCGGCCATGGCTGTGAGCAGGGTGTTCAGCGTGTCTTCGGGAGCGCGGTTGAACTCCTCGATGTAGAGAAAGCCGCCAGTCTGCATCGCCTCAAGCAACGGGCCCGCGACGAAGTTCTCGGGCGAATAGTCTTCGCGCAGCACCCGAGAGGGGTTGTGGTGCCCCACGAGCTTCGCCGGGGTCAGGTCGGCGTTGCCCTCCACGAACAAGAGAGGAATTCCCCATTCGGCCGTAATCGCAGACAGAATCGTCGTCTTGCTGGTGCCGGGAGGCCCCTCGAGCACAATGTCGCGACCGGCGGCGACCGCGGCAAGTGTCAGCTCGAGCTCGCGCTCGCGCCCGACAACTCGAGATGCAATGCGATCCCGACTCTCGCGAGACAACTGCGGGTGACGCTGGACGGCTTCTGCGGCAAAGGTCTGACTCACAGCACTCCTCGTTCAATGACAGTGGATCACGGCGTACGGCCGGGTTTCTCGGGCCGCACGCCGCCACAATTACTTGTTAATGCTGAATCCAGCGTCAACCGGCAGCGTCACACCGGTGACGTAGCGACCCATGTCACTCGCGAGGTAGACAATGGCATTCGAGAGGTCGACGGACTCGATCATCGGAACTGGCAGCGCGTTCTGCATCGCCTGCCCCATCGACGGATCCTGTTCGAGGAACTTCTGCATGGTCTCATTAACCACCATGGGTGTGTTCACCCCGGTGGGGTGAATGGTGTTCACTCGGATCGAGTGCTTGGCGAGGTTATTTGCATACGCGCGCATGAGCCCGACAACGCCGTGCTTCGCTGCTGTGTAGGCCAAGCCACCCGGAGTATCGCCACCGATCCCGTGCAAGCCGGCGGTCGAACTTGTGAGCACGATCGCCCCGCCTCCGCGTTCGATCAGTGCCTGTCGGGCCACTTCCACCGTGTTGTAGACACCGGTGAGGTTAATGTCGAGCACGTCCTGCCACTCCTCTGGAACAGGATTCAACGACAGTGCGGCGATGCCCGCGTTACCGAGAACGATGTCGACCCCGCCGAGTTCAGCGATGCCCGCGTCGAATGCGGCCTGGAGCGCTGCGCGATCCCGCACGTCAGTCTGGGTCGCCACTATGCGGCGATCGAGCGCCTCAACCTGGGCAACCGTCTCCGCCAGATCTTCAGGCGTTGCCATGGGATAGCCGACAGTCTCCACCTGCGCGCAGAGGTCGACGGCAATGATGTCGGCGCCCTCTTGAGCTAATCGCACCGCGTGCGAACGTCCTTGCCCCCGTGCCGCACCGGTAATGAAAGCGACTTTTCCTTCGAGTAAACCTGCCATTTTCTTGCTCCTTTGCAATAAACGGGAAACGTTGCCCGGTTCCCTCTCGGGGAGATCACGGCGTGGGGCACACACGAGCCGAGCCCCACACCGTCGCACCGCGAGGCCGCAGTGCAGAAATCCCTAGAACTGTGTCATGCCACCGTCGATGGCAAGCGCGTGGCCCGTAACCCACTTCGATTCGTCAGACGCGAGATACAGCACCGCGTTCGAGATCTCGCGGGGATCCATCATTCCCGGCAGCCACTGCGTGAGCATCCCCGTGAGCAAGGGGTTCTCTTCCATGCCCTTGGCGAAGCCACTGTCTTCGACTCCCATGATGCCCTGGGCCATCGGAGTGTCAACCCCACCCGGGTGAACGCTGTTTACGCGGATGCCGTCTTTGGCGAGTTCCTGCGCGAACGACTTTGTGAGGCCAGT
Organism: Leucobacter shiyiweii; assembly: GCF_052446065.1. Lineage (GTDB taxonomy): Bacteria > Actinomycetota > Actinomycetes > Actinomycetales > Microbacteriaceae > Leucobacter. The sequence continues at coordinate 2,287,683 of NZ_CM127080.1, forward strand.
CACGCCATACTTCGACATGTTGTAGGCGATGTTCCAGGGGCCAGCCTTCAAGCCGTTCGCCGAGCTCGTCAGGATGATCGAACCGCCATTGCCCGCCTCGAGCATGTGAGGCACCGCAGCCATCACCGAGTTCCACACGCCGATGAGGTTGATGTCGAGCGTGGTGCGCACAATCTCGGGTGTCATCGAGTGCCACGGCCCCACGATGTCGACTCCGGCGTTGCCGGCAACAATGTCGAGCCGGCCGAGCTCGGCCACGCCCTTGGCAACGACCGACTTCATCTTCTCGAGGTCGCGGACGTCGCAGGTTTCGGCAACGATGCGCCGATCGAGAGCCTCAACGAGACGAACCGTCTCCTTCATATCCTCAGCGTTGGCCGTGGCGTACGGCACATTCTCGACCTGGGTGTCAATGTCGATTGCGATGATATCGGCACCCTCTTCAGCGAGGCGGATCGCGTGCGCGCGCCCCTGCCCGCGGGCTGCTCCGGTAATGAAGGCGACTTTGCCCTGAACTCGTCCTGCCATGGTGAATCCTTCCAATCGGTGTGTCTTCCGTAGGTGTGGATTTCCGCGGCCTCGTGCGTCGCCCCGTTGTTCCGCACCGTGTTCAACCGAGCCTAATGGCACTTGGTGCCAATTGGAAGGGGTGGCCGGCGCGCATCGGGTATACAGTCGGTAAATTGGGAGAATCGGGAAAGCCAGGAGGGAGAAGCAATGAGTAGCATTTCACCGGCGCCGACGCCGCGCAGCGGGCGAGCGCCAGCCACAACACACGGAGAGCTCAGCCACATCGCCCTCACACTCTTCTTCGAACGCGGCTTTGATCGCACCACCATCGACGAAATTGTGACTGCGGCCGGTATCGGACGCCGCACCTTTTTTCGCTACTTCCCCTCGAAAAATGACTTGCCGTGGGGGGAATTTGAGGCGCTTCTCGCGAGAATGCGCGATCGCCTCGAAGAGATCGACCACCGGGAGCCCCTGATCGAGGCCCTGCGAAAAGCGGTCATCGAATTCAATAGGTTCCCCGCCGACGAGTTGCCCTACCACCGCAACCGCATGTGGCTATTACTCAACGTGCCATCCCTGGTTGCCCATTCCACGCTGCGCTACGCTGCGTGGCGTGCGGTCATCGCCGAGTACGTCGCCAATCGTCGCGGCGAGCGCCCCGATGATCTCACCCCCCAGACCGTTGCGTGGGCGTGCCTTGGGATCTGCCTCGGCGCGTACGAGCAGTGGCTCGCACACGAAGAGGCCGATCTGCTCGAGCTACTCGACACCTCGTTCGGCACCGCAGAAGCGATCTTCGGTGTAGCTGATGCAAGGCCGACGCCGGGGATCGCTGAGGCATGACCCACACGCTCGTCGTCGGAGCTGGCGCGGCAGGATCCGCGCTCGCCGCGAGGTTGAGCGAAGACCCCTTACGCCAGGTCACGCTCATCGAAGCCGGCGCGGCAGGACCTACTCCGCAAGAGCTTCTCGACGGCGCGACCCTTCCCGCAGTGGTGCCGGGACACTTCGCCAACTGGGGGTACGCGGCAGAACTGATGCAGGACGTTCCACACACGGTGCCCCGCGGCAGATTGCTCGGAGGATCGAGCGGGATCAACGGCGGCTACTTCGTTCGAGGGCGCCCCGCCGACTTTACGCGCTGGGCCGAGGTCGGAGGTGCCGAATGGAGCTACGAACGCGCGCTGCCACTGCTGCAATCGCTCGAGCACGACATCGACTTCGGCGACCAACCAGGGCACGGTGCACGCGGCCCCGTTCGCGTGGCCAGGCCCGATCAAACCGGTGTGCTCACAACGGCCTTTTACCGCGCGGCTTGCGAGCTCGGCTTCTCCGCCGAGCCCGATAAGAATGCCACGGGAGTCGCGCCCGGCGTTGGCCCAGTGCCGTCGAACATTATCGATGGCGTGCGGGTAAATATGGCAATGGCTTATCTCGAGCCCGCGCGAGATCGCCCGAACCTCCGCGTCCTCGGCGACACGCGCGTGTTGCGCCTTCGCCTCGCGGCTGGCCGGGTGACCGGGGTGGAGACATCTACGGGTGACATCTCTGCCGACGAGGTGGTGCTCTGCGCAGGTTCGGTCGCCACGCCTCAGCTGCTGATGCTCAGTGGCATCGGGCCTGCCGAGCACCTGACAGACCTCGGAATTCCGGTGGTCACAGATCTTCCCGTCGGTCAGGGCTTCAGCGACCATCCCAACCTGACTGTCGACTGGATCCCCACACGACCGCTCCTCGATGAGCGCGAGCGCTTCGCGTTCCCCGCAGCGCTAAATTTCGACTCGTCAGGCCCCGCGGCCGAGCACCCCGAGGGCGACATCGAGGTGCTGCTGTCGGTGAAGTCTGCGAGCGCGTTGTTCACGGGAAAGACGAAGGGGACGCCCGGGGACGAAGACGAGGCGGGACCCGCCAAAAGGGCTGGTGAGATGCAACTCTTCGTCGCGCTGCAGCAACCGCGCGGGCGCGGACGGTTGAGTCTCGCGAGCGCCGATCCACTCGCTCAGCCTCGCATCGAGTATCGCTATCTTGAGGATTCTGCGGATGTCGCACGCATGCGAATCGCTGTGCGCGCTGCCGCTGACCTGCTGCGCTCGCAGGCATTCGCCCCGCTGTTCAGACGATTTGCATCCCTCGACGCTGTCTGTCTCGCGGACGACGAGCTGCTCGATGCCTGGATTCGCTCGCATCTAGGCACTGCGATTCACCTCAGTGGATCAGCGCCAATGGGCCCCGTGGTCGACGGTGCGGGGCGTGTGCATGGCATCGAGGGGTTGCGGGTTGCCGATACCTCGCTCCTGCCGACCGTTCCCTCTCGCGGGACCTTCAATACCGCGGTGTTTATTGGGGAATTGATTGCGCGGCAGATACGCGCTCCTCATGCCAATCCCTGAGAGCCGCCGGGTCGTCGGTGATCACCAAGTCGATGCCACTATCAGTGGCAAACTGCCACTCGCTGGGGGTGTTGAGAGTGTAGACAGCGACACCGAGCCCCTCCGCACGGAGCTGTTCGACGGCACCCGGCACCGCAGCGTACAGCGCCCCCTTTGCTCCGACGCCTGAGACGCCGAGTTCGAGCGCCAGGTCAACGACTTCATCGCCGAGCTCTCGCGTGAGCAACGCCCGTGCGAACTCAGGGGCAACCCGCTGCAGGGCCTCCATAGTGGCGAGATTGAACGACTGCAGCACGACGCGATTGACCATTTGCCGTTCGCGCAGGTGATCCACCACGGGTACAAGTTGCGCGTCGCTCCAGTCGTCCTTGAGCTCGACCAACACGGCAACCGGTGCGGGCTCGAGCATCGCGACGGCCTCTTCGAAGGTGGGCACAGCCTCACCCGCGAACGCCGGGTCAAACTCACTCCCCGCGTCCATGGAGCGAATTTGCCCGAGCGTATAGTCGCGCACCCAGCCCATGCCATTAGTGGTGCGGTCGAGGGTGGGGTCGTGCATGAGAATGGCGCGGCCATCCTTAGTGCGTCGGAGATCGATCTCCACGAAATCAGCCCCACTTTGCACGGCCGCTTCGATGCCCGCAAGGGTGTTCTCGGGTGCGAGCAAGGCTGCGCCGCGATGCGACACGATGGCGGGAGTCGTATCCCGTTGCAGCGCACCGTACCCCTGCAGCGTGCTTGCAGCTGCAGCGTGTGGAGTGGCACCAACGTCGACGATCAACAGGGCGGTGAGTACCCAGGAGAAGATGCCGATTCGCGCGACGCGCTGGCGCGTGCTTCTGCGCGGAGGCCAGACTGTGCCGCTGTCTGCGCACGGACGAGGACCCGTTTTCACCTCGCTCGTTACCGGCATCCCGGTTCCCCCTTCGCCTCACGCTACGCTGCGTGTGACGACTACCCTATACGTTTTCGTTACCTTTTTGTGATAATTGGTGGGGTGAAATTTTTCGCTTCAACTCAGTCACCCCGTGGGGTCTCTCACTCCGGCCGGGCCGATTCCCGAATGGCGATCCGCCTCGAATCAGATACCCGAGAGGTCGCAACGACCCGGGTCAGGTGACAGCCACGTTAACGGCGGATGGCGGAGAGTACGGTAAAGGTGCGGTCGCGCGCGAGCTCTCGCACGGGACCGATCACGCGTTCGACCAAGGGCCTGTAGCGCAGGTGAGAGTTGAAGACGAGGCGCAGCTCACCGCCGGGCGCGAGCGCACGAGCGCACGCTTCGATGAGCCGGTGCGCGACACCCGCGTGCACCGCCGCCCCCGAGTGAAACGGCGGGTTGAGCAGGATGAGATCGGCCCATCGATCCGGCACTGCTTCCGTCGCATCAGCACGGTGGATCGAGACACGGTCTCCCACCCCGGCCGCCTTCGCAGTGAGACGCGTGGCAGCCACCGCCGCTGCGGACTGGTCGGTAGCGATCACGTCCGTCCCGGGGAGGGCGAGCGCCGTCGCGGTCGCCAGTACTCCGTTTCCACAGCCCAGGTCGACCACACGGTACGCGGATGTTGGCAATGCGTCGCGCAGCGTACGCAGCAGCAGTCGGCTGCCGTGATCAAGCGTTGCCCCGCCAAAGGTCGCCCCGAAGGCGGCGATGCGGAAACTCAGGTCGGGGTCGCTCCCCCACACCGGAAAGCGATTCGCACCCAGCTCTGCCACTGGGCGGGGCCGAGACGCGGTCAACAGCCGCGACTTGCGCCACCCCAGACCCGCGCTGACCTCGCCGAAGCTGCGCGCGAGCACCGCGTTCATGCCGTGTGACATGTGCTTGATCCGCCCACCGGCGAGCAAAGTCACCTCGGGGTGCGTGTGCCGAGCCACCAATTGAGCGATCTCGTCGAGCGCCGCGAGGCCGCGCGGCAGTTGCAGGAGCACCAGCCGAGCCCCCTCCAGCAGCGATCTATCGAGCGGGTGGGAAGTGAACGTGTCGCTCAGCCCGAGCCGCTTTGCATTCCGCGCGAGGGCTCGCTCTCCCAGCAGTGGATCCTGGTGCGCGCGAATCCCGCGCGCACCGAGACGCGCCGCCGCGCCGAGAGTCAGTGCCCCGTGCCGGTCGCCGATGGTAACCACTGTTCCGGGGGACACCTCGTGCCCGGAGGCGATCCACTCGGATGCGGTCTCGAGGAGCAGCTCATCGGTGGCGTCAAACGCCTCCAGCTCAGCCGCCTCGAAGTCTGGCTCGCGCGAGAGTTGCGCAAACAGCGCCGGGAGGTCAGTCACCGCACCATTCTCGCACTCCCCCACTCGGCACAGGACTAGGTCCCGAAGAAGGCATCTCGAATGCGGGAGCCGCGATCTCGCAACAGAACCTCGCACGACTCCGATTCGACGATGCGCCCACGCTGCATGATGTGCGCGGTCGTGCCGATCTGCAACGCCATTTCGGCGAACTGCTCAACAAGCAGAATGCCCATTCCCGATGCCGCCAGGCTCGAGAGCGTTCCCATGAGGGTCTGCGTCGTGCGCGGTGCAAGCCCGAGCGAGAGCTCGTCGACGAGCAGGATCCGCGGCCCGGTAGCGAGCGCGCGCGCGATAATGAGCATCTGTTGCTCTCCGCCAGAGAGTAAACCCGCGCGTAGATTCTCCTTGTCAGCGAGACGGGGGAAGAGCGCGAAGGCCCGTTCACGCCCCTGCCGAGATCGATCCACCACCGCGAGATTCTGCGCAACCGTCAATTTCGAGAACACCGTGCGCCCCTGCTCGATATAGGCCAGCCCGCGCGCGGCACGGCGATGGGGCGGAACAGCGTGGATCCGATGGCCATCCAGCTCGATGGTGCCTGAGTCAGCGGGCAGCACGCCCGCGATGGCATCCAAAAGTGTGGTCTTGCCTGCACCGTTAGCGCCGAGCAGCACCGTGATCTCGCCCGCGGGAACGGCGAGCGTCACATCGCGACAAATCTTGAATTCGCCGCGTTTCACGGTGAGCCCGTCCATCCGAAGCCCGTTCATCCGAAACTCGTCCGGCCCCAACACCTCTGCACTCGTGGCTTCCCCGCCCGATTCGCTCGTCACTGCTCGACCTCCTGCCCGAGGTAGGCTGCCTCTACCCGCGGATCAACGAGCACCTGGGCGACCGGCCCTCTGGCAATGACGCCCCCGTCGTCGAGCACCGTCGCGCGCGCCGAGGCGGCACGTACAAACTCCATGTCGTGTTCGATGAGCAGCACAGCGCAGCCAAACTCGGCAGGGATCCGACGCACCCGTTCGGCAAGCCCCAATCGCTCGGCCTCCCCCAGGCCCGCGGCCGGCTCGTCGAGCAGCACGAGGTGCGGCCGGGCGGCCAGCGCTCCGGCAACTTCGAGCAGGCGACGCGATCCGCTATCAATCAAGCGGATCGGCACGCGACCGTCCGGAAGCCCGAGGAACTCGTGCACCCGCGAAATTGTTGCCAGATCAGCGCGACCGGCGGCGAGCCGCAAGTACTCGTCGACCGTCAGTGCGGCGAAAGACCGGACGTGCTGAAACGTGCGCCGCAGGCCACGCCGTGCGCGCTCGCGGGCCGACAACCCTTCGAGTGGATCGCCATCGAGCACGGCGCTCCCGTCATAGCTCGGCAGGAAACCGGTTACGGCGTCGACGAGCGTCGTCTTACCGGCCCCGTTCGGGCCGATCAGCGCGTGCACCTCGCCCTGGGCCACCGTCAGGTCGACCGCGTCCAGCACCCGGTTCGGCCCGTATGCGACGGTCAGTGCAGTGACCTCGAGACACGGCCGAGTGGGCCCAGTCGCACCAGACATCTGTGTGAACAGAGATTCTGTCGCAACCTCGAGGGTCGGAGGCGACTCGGCGTGCGGAGCCCCGGGAGGGGGCACCAGCCCGATCTCGCAGGTGACGCGTGCGTCGCGGAAGACGCCGCCCTGAATCTTCGCGGCGAACTGCTCCGCTAGCCCGCCGTTGCCCCGACGCAGCACGTCGAACGCGCCAATTGCGAGCATCGCGTTCCCCAGGTCGAGCGGTAGCCCGATTCGCCGGAGGAGTTCGGGCATGAACACTGCAAGTGCCCCGGCGAGCACCGCACCGCTCAAGAGGCTCGCCCCGCACAGCACCGCAGTCGCGAGCACCACCATCGAAGTCAGAGGGCTAAAGACCTGCGGCGTCAGCAGGCCGTACTGTCCAGCGAGCAGCCCACCACCGATACCGGCGAGACCAGCACCCACCCCCAGTGCGCTCGCTTTCGCGAGGCCCACCCGCACGCCGAGTGCCGCGGCGGCTCGCTCGCTCGTGCGTATCGCGGCCCAGCCGAGTCCGTGCCTGCTGCGGCCGAGCGCCGCCACCGCGAGTTGAAGCATGATCAGCAGCGTCCACGCGAGTGCGAAGAACCAGCGCGGGTCGTCAAAGGGCGCGGAGGGAAGCACCGGCGTCCCCGAACCGACGCCCGGGAACGCACCCTGGCGAAGCACGAGATCGAGTGCGGCGGCAAACCCCAGCGTCACCACCGCGAGCTCGACGCCGCGGATGCGCGAGGTGGCAGCCCCGAGCAGCCAACCGATCGGGGCTGCCGCAGCACCCCCGATCAACACGAGCAGCGGGAACGGCGCGGCGGGCCAGGCGAGAGCGATCCACGACACGACCCAACCGCCAATCGCTGCAAACGACATCTGGCACAGCGTGATGATGCCCGACTGGTTCGTGACGAGCCCGATGCTGCGCGCGATGACGGCGCTGACCGCGACGGTGGAGAACAGGTACACCCAGTAGATGGGGAGGCTCAGCCCCAGCGCGAGCAGCACGGCGATGAAGACCAACCACGCGAGGCCCCCTGCTCTAGCGAACCGCATCCCACACCTCACGTCTGCGCAACCAGATCAACGCGGCAATGATCACCACGAAGGGGATCGCCCCGCGGTAATCAGAGACTAGGTCGATTCGGGATCCGGCGCCCTCGACAGCGCCAATAGCGAGGCCGCCGAGCGCCGCGACCCACACGTTTGAAAATGCCCCGAGCAGGCACGCGGCGAGCGCCGGCACAATGAGAAAAGACATCGACTCGAAGGTCGGGTTTCGGATCGGGGCGATGAGTAGCAACGCGAGCGTTGAGAGCATTCCCGTGACCGCCCAAACTCCGAGCGACAGCCTGCGGGTGTTGATGCCGAGCAACTGCACGGTGGTGGGGCGCTCTGACATCGCCAGCAGCCGGAGGCCCACCCGAGTGAATCGCAAGATGAGCGTCAGCCCCGCAGCGATGGCGATCGCTGCCACCAGCGCGATCACCGTGGTCAGCGAGACACGCACGCCGGCCAGGTTGAAGGCCGCAGCGGGCACAAGACTCGGCATCACCCGGGGTGCATCGCCGAAGAGTCGGAACCCAAGGGTGAGTGTGACAACAAACAGCGCAACGGATACGACGGCCCGAACCGTATCGGAGGGTGCGTCGAACCAGCGCGCGAACGCCCAGCCGGCGAGCCCCGCGACAGCTCCGGCAATGGCCAGCCCTCCGAGTACGGCGAGCGGCAGCGGCAGCCCGGCACCCGCCAACGCAAAGCACGAGTACGCGCCAAGAGCGCCGATCGCTGCTTGACCAAAGTTGAGCACTCCGACGAGCCGATAGAGCGTCACGACGCAGACAGCCAAGATGGCATAGGCGGATCCCGACACGAGGCCGGAAATGACTCCGTCAAGCACGGAGTGCTGCTTCAGCGCTCGATCGATTCATGGCTGTTCAGACTAAGGGGCGATGACCCAGTCGCTGACCGCTTCCCATCCATTTTCGGTCGCCTGCACCATCACGCTTGCGCGGTTCGGCTGGTGGGCGGTGGCTTCCCCGAAGGTGAAGGGCATGCCAAGCAGCGGGTGAGGGACCTCATCAAGAGACCGGAACGCCGCCGTGACTGATTCGCGGGTGATCTCTCCGTCGATGCTCCGAAGCACGTCAACCAGAATTTCGGCGCTGACCACCCCGCCGATCGACAGGGATGTGAGGGGAACGTCGGCAGCGGCAAGCGTCTCACGCAGTCCGTCGAGCGCCGGGTCATCACCGCTAAATGGAATGAACTCGGAGTTCGCATAGAGTCCGAGGGTGTCCTGTTGCTTGAGCGAGTCGAGGGCCGTCTCAGTGTAGGCGGAGGCAAGGGTCAGCCAGTCGGCCGTTTCGAGAAGTCCCTGCTGCTTCACGGCGTTCATGAAGGCAACCGCCGCGGCCTCGTGGGCGTTGAAGATCACTGCGTCACAGCCAGCATCTCGCACCGCGAGGATCGCGGGAGTGGGATCGTCGCCGAGCACAACAGAGGTGTCGATGTGAGCAGCGCTGCTGCCGGTGTCCTTCTCCCAGCTCGCTATGAGTTCGAGGTAGGGGTCGGTGAGGCCGGCGCTGTTCATAATGACGGGGCACACCCGTTCGTGCCCCAGTTCTTCCGAGGCAAAGTAGAGCAGGCTTGCATAGCCCTGAATCGTGCCGTTGTTCACCGGCGCGATGTTGGCCGACGCAAAGCAGCTGGGCTCGACTCCGGTGCCCATAATCGACACCACATCGCGCTGCGCATAGAACGCGGCGTTCGCGCTGCACTCGACCAGGCTCGCCGAGCCCGCCAACGCGACGACCTCGTTCTCGTCTACAAGCCGGCGGCCGGACTGAGCTGCCTGAGCTGGGTCGGCTCCGTCGTCCTCCGAGATGTACTCGATCATGCGGCCGCCTATGCCACCCTCGGCGTTGACTCGGTCGAACACTGCTTGCGCTGCCCCGGGAACCTCGGGAAACGGTGCGGGGCCGGTAAGCGAGCTGACCACGCCCACCCGGATGGGTTCCGCGTTCGCGGCGTCGCCAACGGCTGCGGGGCCATCGCTCGCAGCGGTGCAGCCTGCCAGTAAGAGACCGGCAACGGCGGCGAGCGAGACGAGCGCGAGACTTCGGGTACGGGTATGGCGCAACGACATGTCGAGCAGTCCTCTTTCGATGTTCAGAAAAGCTGTGAAGTAAAGGGGTTTAAGAATCTGATTTCTTGGGCCAGCTCGGGAAACGCACGCGGGGCGTCACCACGTTGGGCACACGCTTGCGGATCGCGTTTCGAATCACGCCGGTGCCATACGATGCGTCATCGACCATCCTGAGCGCCAGACTGGGCACCGGTCCGAGTCGCGTGGGCCGGAGCAGGTGATCTCGCACCGGCTCCCACATCATCGAGACCGCCACCCCGCGCGCGAGCCGCGATCTCGGTGTCGCGGCGAGCACGGCCCAGCCGACAGGCCACCAGTCCCGGCGCAGCAAGTGGCCCATCCAGAACGCGTCAGACCACAGCGAGCGCGCGGTCATCTCGGCGGCCACCGTGGCGGGCACTTCGCGACCGAGCAGCCGGCGCTGCCTCGCGAACTCGTAGCCTGCGATGCCGGCCGCGATCCAGGGATGGCGGGTCGAGAGCGCGGCCACCACCGCGAGCCCCGAGAGGGAGGGTCGTGCAGGGATCAGGTGTCCCGGGTGACGCTTTTCGAGTTCTGCGGCGGATCCACCGTACATTGCACGTCGAATCGCGAAGTCCTTGAGTGAGGTGCGCACCCGGTGATAATTCACGACGTCGGGCGTGTAGCGCACGGTCCATCCGGCCTCATGCATACGCCAGAACAGATCGACGTCTTCGCCGACGCGCATTCCCGGCTCAAAGGGTGGATCGGTGACCGCCGCCCGCCGCACGATCGCAGAAGCCGTCGGTAACCAGCCAACCGCGGCACCGATCATCACGCGGCTCGGGTCGGGGCCCATGTCGAGCTCCGATCGAGTCTCTTCGTACAGCTCAATGGTCGATGTGCCTCGGAGGTCGGGGCGCACCCGCGGGCCCACCGCACCGATGAGCGGGTCGTCGAACAGTGGGCGCAGGCGCGCCACCCAGTCGGGGCTCGCAATCGCGTCGGAGTCGATGAAGGCAACAAACGGGGCGCTTGTAGCCTGAAAACCTGTGGTGCGGGCCTCGCCCGGCCCGCCGTTACGCTTTCGCACGATCAGTTTGGCGCCGTGCTTCGCGGCGATGCGCTTGATGCGCGACGAATCGGGCTTCGGCGAGGCATCATCGACCACGATGACAGGCAGACCCTCGACCTTCAGCGATGTCAGGCAGTTCTCTAGTGCCTCCGCGTCGCGGTAGACGGGAACCACCACCTCGACGTCATTCACCGCGCGATCGGCGATGGGCAGCGGATCGGCGATGCCGTGATCGAGCAGAAAGACGGCCGCGTCTTGTTCTTTCTGCGTGGTGGCCGTGAGCCCCGCCCGATCGGCCGCAAAGAGTTTCCGCGCGAACGGACGAACCGCAGGCGGAAGCACCGTCACTTCCCAGGGTGATCCGCCCAGCACGACGCACCCCGCCCGCAGGCTCACACCGGTGGTCCACGCGAGTGGAATGCGGGTCGTAAACTCGGCGGATACCCGGTCACGGGTTGGCGGCGCTGGGACGGGCGGCATCCCTCGAAGTTCGTGCATTATCCGCCCCTTCGCGATTCGAATTCAGAGAAACAGACTCCGGTGTTACCGTCCTCGATAGATACTAATGACACCAGGTGTCAAAAAGAAAATTTGGCAGAATGAGTGAGATTGCATCCGCACAGAAAGGTTCACCAACTGTGGCACAGGAATCAGGCGAGTCTCCCCGCCTGGGGCGCACGCCAGCCACCAGCCATCGCGAGATCAGTCGCACGGCAATCACACTCTTCCTGGAGCGCGGATTCGACGAGACCTTCGTCGACGATATTGCCAGGGCCGCGGGCATCAGTAGACGCACACTCTTCCGGTACTTTCCGTCGAAGAATGACCTGCCCTGGGGAGAGTTCGATGAGCTCATCGATGCATTGCGACGGCGTCTCGCCGCCGTCGATCAAGAGATTTCTATCGAGAACGCGCTGAGGCAAGTCATCATTGAAGTCAACGACTACCCGGAAGACGAGCGCGCCTATCATCGCCACCGCATGGGACTGCTGCTCACTGTCCCCTCGCTGGCCGCGCACTCAACACTTCGCTACGCCGCGTGGCGCCAGGTGGTCGCTGAGTTCGTGGCGGATCGGCGGGGTGAGAACGTCGACGCGCTCGCTCCGCAGGCCATCGCCTGGGCTTGCCTCGGGCTGTGCATCAGCGCGTATGAGCGTTGGCTCGCCGACGACGCGTCAGACCTCGCCGTTCTATTGAACAGCGCCTTCGCCGCGGCCGGGTCGACCTTCGGGGTGGTCGGCGCGCGGGCGGCGCTTGCGCAGTAGCGGGGCAAGGCCCGGTGCAGCTAACGCAGAAGCTAATGCAGAGTATTCATCAGAGTTCGGGGCGCCAGACCACGACCTCGGCGTTGCGCCGCATGCGCGCACCCCGCCGCATTGAGATCACTTCTCCGGCCGCTCCCGCGGCGAACACGCGCCGCTCCGGCCTGCTGAGCAGCTCATCGCTGAGTGCACGCTCGAGTTCGCGTACGCGAGCCTGAAGCTCGCGTACGCGATTCTCGAGCTGCAGCACGCGCCTGATGCCTTCGAGGCTGAGCCCCTCGGCAGACAGGCGCGCGACCTCCCGCAATTGCTCGACGTCATGCAGCGAGTAGCGACGCGTATTGCCACTCGTGCGCTGCGGAGAAACCAGTCCGATCCGGTCATACTGGCGCAGAGTTTGCGGGTGCATGTCGCTGAGTTCCGCCGCCTGCGTGATCGCGAACACCGGGGTGTAGCGGTCCATCTGGCCTGCGCCCATGTCGATCAGCCCCGTGCCCGCGCCAGCAGATCCTCGCGCGGATTTTCCTGTGGCTCAAGCTCACGGAACGCCTCAAGGGCAGCCCGCGCTTCATCACTCAGGTGCGACGGCACTGCCACCTGAACCTCGGCGAGTAGATCACCGGTGCCCTTCGGGGAGTGCACGCCACGACCCTTCACGCGCAGCACACGGCCACTCGGGGTGCCCGGTTGAATGCGCAGCTTCACCGGGTCGCCACCGAGTGTCGGCACTTCAATGGTGGCGCCGAGCGCGGCTTCAGAGAAGGTGACCGGCACACTCAGGCGAAGGTTCTGGCCGTCGCGCTCAAAGACCGGGTGCTTACGCACGTGGACAGTGAGAATGATGTCGCCGGCTGGCCCGCCATCGGGGCTCGGTTCACCCTTACCCCGCACCTTAATCTTTTGGCCATCAGAAACGCCGGCGGGAATCTTAACCTTCACCTGGCCGTTCGCCGACTGCAGCGTCACCGTATTGCCGCGCACCGCCGTCTCGAAATCGAGTGTGGTGGTCGCCTGAATGTTGCGCCCCGGCCGGGGGCCGCGCGGAGCGCCTCCCCCACCGAACATTCCGAAGATATCTTCGAAGCCCTGCGCACCACCCTGTTGATAGCTGAACTGAGGGCCGCGCCCGCCACCAGCACCCCCGCCGAACATTCCACCGAACACGTCCTCGAAGCCCTGGCCACCTCCTGGGCCACCCGAGGTGAATCGGGCTCCGCCGTGCCCCATGGCGCGCATCTGGTCGTACTCGGCGCGCTGTTCCTTGTCGGAGAGCACGGAGTACGCCTCACTGATCTCCTTGAACTTCGCCTCGGCCACCGTGTCACCGGGGTTCGAGTCAGGGTGATACTGCCGCGCGAGCTTACGGTACACCTTCTTCAACTCGGCTTCGCTGACGCCACGAGAGACACCAAGAATCTCGTAGAAATCCTTGTCGAACCAGTCCTGGCTAGCCATCCGCGTCCACCGCCACCGCGACCTTGGCGGGGCGCAGTTCGACGTCGCCGATGCGGTACCCGCGTTCGATCACGTCGAGTACCGTGGGCGACTCAGTTCCGGGCACCGGAACCTGCGCGATCGCCTCGTGGATCTGTGGGTCAAAGGGTTCACCCTTCTCGCCAAAGCTCACCACCCCGAACTTCTCCATGGACAAGCGAACCTTGGTGGCGATCGTCGCAAAGGCGCTGCCCTCTTCGAGGTCACCATGCTGTTCGGCACGATCGAGGTCGTCGAGCACCCCAAGCAGGGAACTCACCACCGACCCGACCGTTCGCTGACGGTCGAGCTCGGCGTTCGCCTCGGTGCGCTTGCGATAGTTCGCGTACTCCGCGTTGACGCGACGCAGATCCTCAAGGTAGACGTTGTCTTCGGGCGCGGCTTCCGACGCGCCCTCCGCAGCCGCAGACTGCTCGGCGGCGAGGATATCCTCCACCGTCAGCTCGTCTGGTTGCGGCACGGGGCCGGAGGTGTCCTCCTCGGGCGGTGGCCCGACCGGCCCCGGCGAGGAAGCGCGATGCGCTTCCTCCTGGGCCGGGTCCGCCGTGGGAACCTCGTCGCCAGCTGCGTTCTCGCCCGGCTGTCGCTGTTCCTCAGCAGTCATGGTTACTTCTTCTCCTCGTCGTCTTCTACGACCTCGGCATCAACCACGTCTTCGTCATTCGACTCATCTGCGGGAGCACCAGACTCGGGAGCCTCTTCCTTCGCAGCCTCATAAATCGCCTGACCGAGCTTTGACTGGCTCTCGTTGAGCTTGTCAGCGGCATCCTTGATGGCCTGATCGTCGTCACCCGCGAGGGCTTCCTTCAGCGAATCGAGATCGCCCTGCACCTCGGTCTTGACGTCCTCGGGCAGCTTGTCCTCGTTCTC